>JANJWV010000017.1 GCA_024709365.1 Desulfomicrobium sp.
CCGACCCGTCCCCCTTTTCACAACGTTGAAGTCTTCGGCCATCTCCAGTACAGAGACACGGATCAAGAAGAACCAATAATTTCAATATGTCTCATACAATTTCCAGGAAAGTGAGGTATCCATGGACCTTATGAAAATGCCGGCGGATCTGCCCGAGGTGACCCTCAATGCCAACTCCGAACTGGTGCTCAGGAAGCGCTACCAGAAAAAGGGGCTGGACGGCAGTCCCATCGAAACCCCGAAGCAGATGTTCTGGAGAGTTGCCGCCAGCATCGCGTCCATGGAATCAGCCTATGCGGACTCCACGTGGAAGGTCGAGGATCTCGCCCGGACCTTCTACGGACTCATGACCGACTACGACTTTCTGCCCAATTCCCCCACGCTCATGAACGCCGGCACGGATCTCGGACAGCTGGCCGCCTGCTTCGTGCTGCCCGTGGGCGACTCCATGGACGAGATCTTCGACGCGGTGAAGCACGCCGCCCTGATCCACAAGTCCGGCGGCGGCACGGGGTTTTCCTTCAGCCGCCTGCGTCCCAAGGACAGCCGCGTCGGCTCCACGGGCGGCGTGGCCTCGGGGCCCATCTCGTTTCTGAAGATCTTCAACACGGCCACGGAGCAGGTCAAACAGGGCGGCACGCGGCGCGGCGCCAACATGGGCATCCTGCGCGTCGACCACCCCGACATACTCGAGTTCATCCGGGCCAAGGAGCGCGAGGGTGACCTCAACAACTTCAACCTGTCCGTGGCCCTGACCGAGAAGTTCATGCAGGCCGTGGAGAAGGACGAAGAGTACGCCCTCGTCGCCCCGCACACGCAGGAGGTCATCGAGTTCCTCAAGGCCCGCGAGGTCTTCGAGCTTCTGGTGCGCAAGGCCTGGGAGAGCGGGGATCCCGGCATCATCTTCATCGACCGCATCAACCGCGACAACCCCAACCCCGACCAGGGCGAGATCGAAAGCACCAACCCCTGCGGCGAGCAGCCCCTGCTGCCCTACGAGGCCTGCAACCTGGGCTCCATCAACCTGGCCCGCTTCGTGGTGGACAAGGACGGCGTCAAGGAGGTCGACTGGGACAGGCTGCGCGAGGTCATCCACCTGAGCGTGCGCTTCCTGGACAACGTCATCGACGCCTCGGAGTACCCGCTGGAGCGCATCACCCAGACCGTGCGCCGCAACCGCAAGATCGGACTGGGCGTCATGGGCTGGGCCGACATGCTCTATCAGCTGCGCCTGCCCTACAGCAGCCGCCGGGCCATCGTCCTGGCCGAGAAGCTCATGGAGTTTCTGCAGCGCGAATCCAAGTCCGCCTCGACCCAGCTGGCCAAGGAGCGCGGTCCCTTCCCGGCCTTCGAGACGTCGGTCTACAGCGACCAGAACGTCGGGCCCTACCGCAACGCCACGACCACGACCATCGCCCCCACCGGGACCCTGTCCATCATTGCCGGGTGCTCCTCGGGCGTGGAACCCCTGTTTGCCCTGTGTTTCGTGCGCCAGGTCATGGACGGCGAGAAGCTGACCGAGGCCAACGGCTTTTTCGTGCAGGCCCTGCACGACGCCGGCTGCTACTCCGAAAAGGTCATGTCCGAGGTCGTCGAGAAGGGCACGGTGCGCGGCATGGAATTTCTGCCCGAGGACCTGCGCAAGGTCTTCGTCACGGCCATGGACATCGATCCCGTCTGGCACCTGAAGATGCAGGCCGCCTTCCAGAAGCACACGGACAACGCCGTGTCCAAGACGGTCAACCTGCCCAACTCCGCCACCCAGGAGGACATCTACAAGATCTACTGGATGGCCTACGAGGAGGGCTGCAAGGGCGTGACCGTCTACCGCGACGGGTGCAAGAGCGTGCAGGTCCTGTGCACGGGCGAGGGCGGCAAGGACGGGAAGAAGGCCGAGGAAGAGACGCGGCCCATGGACCGGCCGGATATCGTCTTCGGGTTCACCCAGAAGGTCCGCACGGGATTGGGGGATCTGTACCTGACCGTGAATGAGATCGACGGCAAGCCCTTCGAGGTCTTCACCACCATCGGCCGTTCGGGACGCTCCATCACGGCCAAGGCCGAGGCCATCGGCCGCCTGGTGTCCCTGGTCCTGCGCTCCGGCGTGCACGTGCGCGAGATCGTCAAGCAGCTCAAGGGGATCGGCGGCGAGCATCCCGTCTTCCAGAAAAAAGGCATGCTCCTGTCCATTCCCGACGCCGTGTCCTGGGTGCTGGAAAACAAGTACCTGCAGGGAACGTCCCCCCGCAGCTACGACAAATCCCTGTCCAAGACCGAGTGCCCGGAGTGTTCGACGGAGCTCGTGTTCCAGGAAGGGTGTTTCGTCTGCCCCTCCTGCGGGTTCACCAAGTGCGGTTGACGGGTCATGCCTCTGCCTAACGGGATAGAGCCGGACCTTGGCCTGTTTCTGCGCCGGATGATGGCCATCCTGGGCTGCAGGTCCAAGAGTCCGGCCGAGAAACTGCGCCTCGGGGGCGTGCTCATCCAGGAGCGCCTCGGCAGTTCCCAGGCCTCGGTCATGCTGTTCGACGAGGACAGGCAGGAGCTCAAGGTCGTGGCGGCGAGCAGGCAGGAGATCGTGGGCCTCTGCCAGCCCCTGTCTCCCCGCTGCGTCTCGGGCTACGTCTGTACCTTCAAGGAACCCCTGCTCATCACGGACATCGCGGCGGACGGGCGTTTCTGCTGCCGCAGCGCCGCCTACCGCACGGCCTCCCTCATGTCCGTGCCTCTCCTGTCGGAGCAGGGGAGCGTCATCGGGGTCATCAACGTCTCCGACAAGGAGGGGGGCGGCGCCTTTTCACAGGCCGACCTGGGACTGCTTCTGGAATACGCCGGCTGGGTCACGCCGCTCATCGACAACCTCATCGCCCTGGACAGGCTCGAAAAGGAGAAGGAGCGGTACCGGGATCTGGCCCAGGAGCTGGAGATCAAGCAGAAGGAGCTGATCATGGCGTCCACCGAGCGGGCCGAGTTGGTCCAGATGGTGGTGCACGACTTCAAGAGCCCCCTCTCGGCCGTCATCTCCAACATGGATCTGCTGACCTATCTCGGTCCCAGCGAGTCCCAGAAGCCCATCATCGAGACGGCCTTCAAGGGCGCCTCGAAGCTTCTGGAGATGATCGACGAGTTTCTCCATGTGGCGCGCGTCGACGAGCTGCACGAGCGCGGTTTCAGCCCCGCGCCGGTGTCCATTCTCCCCCTGGTCGAAAGCCAGCTCGAGGAGATCGCGCCCCTGGCCAGGGAAAAGGGCATCGTCATCGAGAACGGGTGCGCCCTCGACGTGCAGGTCCTGGGAGACAGGATGCTTCTGGGGCATCTGGTGCAGAACCTCGTTTCCAACGCCGTCAAGTACACCCCGGAGAACGGCCGGATCCGGCTCGGCATGGACAGCTGGGAATCGCGCCGCACCGAGGACCCGACCCGCACGGTCCTCAAGTTCTGGGTCGAGGACAACGGCGAGGGCATCGAGGATTGCTACAAGGAAGCCGTCTTCGAGAAGTTCGTGCGCATGGAGAGATCCGTGGAGAGCGGCATCAAGGGCACGGGGATCGGGCTTTTCGTCTGCCGCAAGATCGTGGGCATGTTTCAGGGCAGAATCTGGGTCGAGGACGCCTGCCCTAAGGGCAGTAAATTCTGCGTCATTCTCTTCATTCCGGATGGTCCGGACGGAAACGAACATGGATAAGAACATGACCGTGCTGGTGGCGGAGGACATTCTTTCCGCGCGCGAGACGGTGATCCATATCTTGCGGGCCCTGGGCTTTTCCAGATTCCTGGAGGCCGAGAACGGTGTGGCGGCTCTCGAACACGTCTCGAAGGAGATTCCCGGACTGATCATCTCGGACTGGAACATGCCCAAGATGAACGGGATTTCGCTGCTGCAGGCCGTGCGTTCCATGGAGGGGGCCAGGCACGTTCCCTTCATCTTTCTGACCTCCAAGTATGAGATGCAGGACATCGCCCTGGCCTCCGAGGGAGGGGCTTCGGCCTATCTGGTCAAGCCGGTGACCATAAAGGCCCTGTCCGAGGCCCTCGAAGCGGTGTTCGGAAGCAACTTCGAACGGGATTTCGAACTGCTCAAGGCGGAAGTGAAAACCTTGTGCGCATCCGGGAAATGCGACCAGGCCGACGACCTTCTGCGCCGCTTCGAAAGCCTGCATCCCGACAACTACCCGCGAATCAGGCTGGAGCGGGTCCATCTGCTGATGCATATTTCGAAATTCGAGGCGGCCGAGAAGGAAGTGTGCGCGATCCTGTCCTCCAACCCGCTATTCACCAAGGCCTGGGAAACACTGGTCAACCTGCAGTCCATGATGGGGAAATGGGACCAGGCCCTGGGTGCGGCGGAACGGGCCATCTCCATCAGCCCCAACAATGCCGGAAACCACGTGCTGCGCGGGACCATCCACCTGCGTCGCGAAGATCTCCACGAGGCCAGGAAAAGCTTCATGACGGCCCTCAACATCGACCGCAAGAACGACCAGATCAAACAGGACATCTGGAACGCCTACGTGGATCTGGACATGGTGGACGAGGTCCAGCGCGATTTCGGGGCGTACATCTTTTCATCCCTGACCTGCGACACCCTGAACAACATGGCCGTGGCCTATCGGCGCAAGGGTGAACTGGCCCGGGCGATTGAGATCTACCGCACGGCCCTGGCCAAGGAACCCGACAACCCGAAAATTCTCTACAACGCCGCCGTGGCCTACGTGAACCGCAAGCAGCTCCCCAAGGCCAAGGAACTGCTGGCCCGCGCCCTGGGCAACGATCCGGGGTTCGAGAAGGCCAGGGTTCTTTACGAGCAGGTCAACAAAGCGCACACTCGCGAGACCGACTGACACCATCGGCCCGAAGAGGGGTTTATGATCACCATATCCAAGATGTCCTACACCTTCGGCAAGCAGCTGGCTCTGAAGGATGTCAATTTCTGCATGAAGCAGGGGGAGTTCGTTTTCCTGTGCGGGCCTTCGGGCGCGGGCAAGACGACGTTCATGCGCATCCTGCACGGCGCCCTGCCCGTGCAGCGCGGCAAGGTCGACGTGGCCGGGTACGACCTCAATACCCTGCCCGAACGGCGCAAGCACCTGCTGCGCCGCGACGTGAGCGTTGTCTTCCAGGACTTCAAGATCCTGACCAACCAGACGGTCTTCGCCAACGTGGCCCTGCCCCTGAAGGTCCGAGGCATCCCCCGGCACATCATCGAGAAGCGCGTGCGCGCGGTGCTCAGAAGCCTCCATCTGGACCACAAGGCCATGTCCCCGTGCGAGGAACTCTCGGGCGGAGAGCAGCAACGCGTGGCCGT
This sequence comes from Desulfomicrobium sp., assembly GCA_024709365.1. Lineage (GTDB taxonomy): Bacteria > Desulfobacterota > Desulfovibrionia > Desulfovibrionales > Desulfomicrobiaceae > Desulfomicrobium. The sequence goes on from JANJWV010000017.1 coordinate 5,306, forward strand.
GGCCCGGGCCGTGGTCGTCAAACCCAAGCTCCTCCTGGCCGACGAACCCACGGGCAACCTCGATTACGAGCTGTCCATGCGCATGATGGACATATTCCAGCAGTTCCACAAATTCGGCACCTCGATCATGATCGCCACCCACAACCGCGAGATCATGGAACGCATGTCCGGCGCTCGCGTCGTGACCCTGCACGACGGGGTCATGCACGAGGGCTGCGTGGAAACGGGAGGCGGCCTATGAGTGTCTTTTTCCACTTGCTGGGCCAGGGAGTCCGGGACCTGTTCCGTGCGCCCTGGTCCCTGTGCATGACCATCGCGGCCATCACCCTGGTCTCATTCCTGGGCGGGGCCTTTCTCATGCTCGTGCACAATCTCGACCTGCAGATCGGCGCCAGGCAAGGCAACGTCCAGTTTCAGGTCTACTGGCAGCCCCAGACCACGACCGAGGAGGTCCGCGAGGTATGGGCCGGCCTTTCGTCCATGGAAGGCGTCGTCAACGTGCGCACCTTCACGCCGGACCAGGCCCTTGGCGTGCTGGCCGAATCCTTCCAGAACAGCGTGGATATGGAATGGATGAAGGGCAGAAGTCCGCTGCCGCCCACGGCCCTGGTCGAATGCGAGCTGCCGGCCGAGGACGGCAAGAAGTGGGCCGCGTCCATGGTCGAGCGGCTGCGGGCCCTGCCCAAGGTGGAGAAGGTTTCCTTCAACCCCCTGCAGGTCGACCTGCTGACTTCGTGGGTGGGGCTGACGCGCATGGCCTTCTGGCCGGTGACGGGCTTTCTGCTGGTCGTTGTCGCATTGGTGGTCGGCAACACCATCAAGCTGGCCCTGCTGGCCCGGCGGGAGGAACTGGAAATCCTGCGCTTCGTTGGCGCAAGCCGCGCGTACATCCAGTTCCCGCTGCTGGTGGGCGGGGCTTTCCAGGGGTTTCTCGGAGCCGGTCTGGCCCTGGGGCTTCTGAAGCTCCTGCACAACGGCATCGAGGAGATGTTCAACGTCCCGCCATTGTGGATGACCATCTCCTTCCTGCCCCCCCTGCACTGCCTGGTCATCGTCGCAACCCTGGCGGCCGTCGGAGTTCTGAGCTCCCTCGTCGCCCTTCGCAACTAGACAATCGAGGATCATATGAATCGTAGCCATAAGATGACGAAAGGATTGGAAAAGGCCCCGCACCGCTCCCTGCTTTTCGCCCTGGGCATGACCCGCGAGGAGATGCGCCGTCCCCTCATCGGCGTGGTCAACTCGGCCAACGAGATCGTGCCCGGCCACATGCACCTGGACATCATCGCCCGGGCGGTCAAGGACGGAATCCGCATGGCCGGCGGCACACCCATGGAGTTCCCGACCATCGGCGTGTGCGACGGCCTGGCCATGAACCACGAGGGCATGAAGATGAGCCTCCCAAGCCGCGAGCTCATCGCCGATTCCATCGAGATCTCGGCCACGGCCGTGCCCTTCGACGGTCTGGTTTTCATCCCCAACTGCGACAAGATCGTGCCCGGCATGCTCATGGCCATGCTGCGTCTGAACATCCCCTCCATCATGATCAGCGGCGGGCCCATGCTGCCCGGAAAATTCGAGGGGAAAACAGTTGATCTCATCACGGTCTTCGAGGGCGTGGGCAAGGTCAGAAGCGGCGGCATGACCGAGGAGGATCTGGAGCGCATGGAGGAGTGCGCCTGTCCCGGCTGCGGGTCCTGTGCGGGCATGTTCACGGCCAACTCCATGAACTGCCTGTCCGAGGCCCTGGGCCTGGCCCTGCCCGGCAACGGCACCATCCCGGCCCCGACCAGCGCGCGCATCCGCCTGGCCAAGGACGCCGGCATGCAGGTCATGACTCTGGTCGAGAAGAATATCCGGCCGCGCGACATCGTGACCGAGAAGAGCGTGGCCAACGGCGTCACCGTGGACATGGCCCTGGGCTGTTCGACCAACACGGTCCTGCATCTGCCCGCCATCTTCCGCGAGGCCGAGCTGGACCTGACGCTGGACATCTTCGACCGCATCAGCCGCAGCACCCCGAACCTCTGCCGCCTGTCCCCGGCCGGACCGCACCACATCGCCGACCTGCACGAAGCCGGCGGCATCCCCGCGGTCATGAACGAGCTGGCCGGCAGCGGCCGCCTGGCGCTGGACGTCATGACCGTGACTGGGCGGACTCTGGGTGAAAACCTGGAAGCCCTGAAGCCCCGCATTTCCCGGCCCGAAGTGGTCCGCACCGTGGCCGACCCGTACTCCGTGGAAGGCGGCATCGCCATCCTGAAGGGCAACCTGGCCATGGACGGGGCCGTGGTCAAGCAGTCGGCCGTGGCGCCGGAGATGATGCGGCGCACGGGCACGGCCAGGGTCTTCGAGGGCGAGGAGGAGGCCGTGGAGGCCATTCTGGGCGGGAAAATCGTGGCCGGCGACGTGGTCGTCATCCGCAATGAAGGCCCCGTCGGTGGCCCCGGCATGCGCGAGATGCTCACCCCCACCTCGGCCATTTCCGGCCTGGGCCTGGGCGGCGAGGTGGCCCTGCTGACCGACGGCCGCTTCAGCGGCGGCACGCGCGGCGCGGCCATCGGGCACATCAGCCCCGAGGCGGCCGAGGGCGGAGTCATCGGCCTGGTCAGGGAGGGGGACCGCATCAGCATCGACATCCCGGCCCGAAAGCTCGAACTCCTCGTGGACGAGGAGGAACTCGAGCGGCGCCGCAAGGACTGGAAGCCCTATCCCAAGGAAATCACGTCATCCATCCTGCGCCGTTACAGCCGCATGGCCTCGTCGGCTGCCAAGGGCGCGGTGACGAAGATCTGATGGGTTGGGACTCCCAGACCGCGGCCCGCTATGACCAGTGGGCAAAGAGTCCCTGCGGGAGCTTCGCCCTGCGGCAGGAGCAAAGGCTGCTGCAGGGCGTCATCGCCCACTGGCCCCGGCGCAAGCAAAAGCTGCTGGACATCGGCTGCGGCACCGGCACGTTCCTCGAGTTCTTCTGGTCCTGCGGGTTCGACCTGACGGCCATCGACCTGAGCCCGGACATGCTGGCCAGCGCGCGGGAGAAGATCGGGAACAGGGCCGACCTGCACCTGGGCAGCGCCGAACATCTGCCCTTCGAGGACCGCGAGTTCGACTATGCCTCGCTCATGACCGTGCTCGAATTCGTGGACGACCCCGTTCTCGTCCTGCAGGAGGCTGCGCGCGTGGCCCGCAAGGGCATCCTCGTCACGTTCCTGAACAAATGGTCACTCTACGGGTGTTCGGTGCGTCTGGGAAAGCGGCACTCGACTCTGGCCAGGGCGCGCTGGTTCACCTGGCCGGAAATGCGGGCCCTGATCCAGCAGAGCATCTCGCCCGGAGCCATGGAGGCCAGATCCATCCTGCTGGGGCCGTCCTGCACCTGGAACGCCCTGCCCGTCATCAGGCTCCTGAACAGCGTCTCCGTCTTCCCCTGGATGGGCGCGGTCACGGCCGTGCGCATCGACCTGACCGCATCGCCGGCCCGGACACCCCTCATGGCCTGGGAAACGGAACCGACGGTCTGAAGAAAGAGCCCGCAAACGAAATGGCCGGACTGCACACGTGCAGCCCGGCCATTTGTCATTTTTTTCGGGTAGTTATTTTCCGTGAACCAGGGCGCAGACCTCTTCGAGGGCCTTGGCCGGGTTTTCCTGCTGAAAGATGTTGCGGCCGATGCACACGCCGGACACGCCGGAATCCAGGGCCTCGCGCACGTTGCGCAGGAAATGGCGGAAGTCGCCGTTGCGCGGGCCGCCGCTGATGACCACGGGTACGGGGCAGGTGGCCACGGCCCGGGCAAAGCTCGGGTGGCTGCCGCAGGACGGCACCTTGATGACGTCGGCCCCGAGTTCGGCGCCGATGCGGATGCTGTGGGCCACCAGGGTCGGGTCGTTCTCGTTCACGATCTGCCCGCCGCGGGCGTAGATCATGGCCAGAAGGGGCAGGCCCAGCTGGTGGGCCTCCTCCACGCAGGCGCCGAGGTCCGAGAGCATGCGGTCCTCGAGGTCGTTGCCGATGTTGATGTGCATGGAGACCATGTCCGCGCCCAGGCGCAGGGCTTCGGGAACGGAGCAGACCAGGGCCTTGTTGTAGGACGGCAGGCCGTGCCGCGTGCCGGCCGAAAGGTGCACGATGAGGGACTGGTCCAGGCGGATCTCCCCGGCCGTGGCCATGACCATGCCCTTGTGCAGGATCACGCCCTGCAGGGGCAGATGCTGCAGGCCGCGCAGGAGGCTGCCGAGGTCTTCCAGTCCCGGGATGTTGCCTTCGGACAGGCCGTGGTCCAGGGGCAGGATGATGGTCCTTTTGGATTCGGGGTGGAAGAGCCGCGCGGCCTTGCGCAGGTATCCGATCATGTCGTTCTCCTCATGCGTTAGCGATCCGACCACAGGCACCGATTGCCCTTGACCGTCAGAAACCCCAGGGGGAGGCTCCGGTAATAGAAGGCCCTGCGCCGGGCCTCGCCTTTCCAGGCCAGACTCTGCCCGGAAAGCAGGGCGCCGATGTCCCGCACGTTTTCCAGCACCAGGCTGTTTTCGTCGGGGACGGGCGGGACGAACATGCGCAGGGTGGCGTCGGCCAGGACGGAATCCCCGGCCGTCTTGCCCACGGCGAACCCCTGCCAGCGCAGTTCGCCGGGCAGCTTCCTGGCCTGTTCGAAAATGAGGTAAACGCGGCCGCCGACGCAAAGGAAACTGTGCTCCGGCAGCCAGCTCGTGTCCAGCCCCGTGCGCGCGAAAAATTGCTGCCTCGTGATCGTGTCGCCCGGAAGCTCCCGGCCTTCCGATCTCTCCAGATCCCCTTCCGTGCCCGGTTTGGTCAGGCCGGCCAGGAAGAAGCCCTGGGCCGCGCTGCCCTGGCCGTCCACGAGCAGGCAGCCCGGCAGGGACGGGGCGAAGCTGAAGGACGCGAATGCGGACAGCGGTGAGGGGGAGAGGCCCAGGTGATCCATGGCGAAGCGGACCTGATCCTCGTTCTCGCGGACGTTGGTGGTGCAGGTCGAATAGAGGAGCCTGCCGCCCGGGGCCAGCAGTTCGGCCGCCTTGGTCAGCAGTTCGCGTTGGAGTTCCTCCAGGGGAGCGGTCTTCTCCCCCGCCCACATCTGCGCGGCCTTGGGGTTTTTTTCGACAGTGCCCCAGCCGCTGCACGGCGCGTCGAGGAGGATGAGGGGCCACGAGCCCGGGTCCAGGGGCAGGTTCTGACCTTCGTATTTGCAGGTGGCCACGTTCAGGCATCCCAGGTGGCGCATGTTCACGCGCAGGGTGGCCAGACGGTCGGGGCTGGGCTCGTTGGCCAGGACGAGCCCGGTCGGCCCGACCAGGCGGGACAGGATGCCGGTCTTGCTGCCGGGGCTCGCGCACATGTCCAGCACCCGGTCGCCGGGGCGGGGCGCCAGGGCCAGGGGCGGGAGCATGGAGGACTTGTCCTGGATGTAGATGTAGCCGAAGCGCGCCGCGAAGCTGCGGCCCAGGGGCACGGGCTCGGCGGTCAGGGTCCGGGCGAGGGAAAAGAACGGCTCGGGTTCGAAGCCGAACCCTTCGGCCCGAAGCAGGGCTTCGACGTCCGGGATCTGATCCTCGGCGCACGCCAGACGGAAGGAGCGGGTGGTGTTTTTCATAGGGGTTGTGCCTGGGCCATTTGACAAGAGCCCGTGTAGCCATCAAGAAAGGGCCTGTCAAAGCGGAGGGCCCATGCAACCGGTCAGGACGGCGGTTCAGATTGTGGAAGTCGGGGCGGAGGAGAACGGCCGCAAGCTCACGACCTTCCTGCAGGCACGGCTGGGGCATCTCCCGGCCGGTCTCGTCATGCGCCTGGTGCGCACCGGGCAGGTGCGCATCGACGGCCGCCGCTGCAAGCCCTTCGACCGGGTGTCCGCGGGGCAGAAGGTGCGCATCCCGCCCGTGACCGTCGAGCAGCGCGAAGAGTCCGGTCCGGCCCGCACTGACCTCGACATCGTGCACGAGGACGCGGACATGCTCGTGGTCAACAAGCCCTCGGGCCTGCCGGTCCACGCCGGCACGGGCTGGACGGACTCGGTCCACGACCGGCTCAGGGCTCGATTCCCCGGGCAGGCCTTCACGCCGGTCCCCGTCCACCGTCTGGACCGCGACACTTCGGGGCTCCTGCTCTGCGCCAGGACCCACGATTTTCTGCGCGCCATGCACGAGGCCTGGCCCGGCACGACCAAGGCCTACCTGTGCTGGGCCGAAGGGGCCTGGCCGGACCGGGGCTGGACGACCATCGTCTCGGACCTGGCCAAGGCCGCCACAGCCGGGGGCGAGAAAGTCGTTTCCGGGCAGGGACGGCGGGCCGTGTCCCATGTCCACCCCGTCAGTGCCGCCGCGGGCCGCAGTCTCGTGCTGGTGGTGCTCGGCACCGGCCGGACCCACCAGATCAGGGTCCATCTGGCCGACCGGGGCCACGCCATCGTCGGCGACCCCAAATACGGCCGCGGCGGGGGGCTCCTGCTCCATGCCGCCTTTCTGTCCTGGCCGGGACACGCCTATTTCGCCCTTCCGCCCTGGACCGGGGATTTTCAGGTTTCCCCTGCCTTGGCCGGAACGATCAACGACATCATCACCACCGCTCCCGCCAAGGAGGGGGCTTCATGACCGAACGCCAATCAAGCGCCCTGTACTGGGGCTTAAGTCTCTCCGTCATCGCCCTGACCACCTGGGCCAGGTACTGGTTCGTGGCCTCGGGGCAGTTGAACCTCTCGCCCGACGAGGCCCAGTACTGGGACTGGAGCCGGACCCTGCAGTGGTCCTACTACTCCAAGGGGCCCCTCATCGCCCTCATCAACGCCCTGAGTACGTTTTTTCTCGGTGCCACGGAACTGGGCGTCCGCGCCGGGGCCATGGTCGGCGCGGTCCTGATGCAGCTGGCCGTGCTGGGCTGGATCGGGATATGGTTGCGGCGCATCCGTACGGCCTTCTGGACCCTCGTGGTGCTGAACACGACCGTGCTCTTCATGGCCGGGGGACTCCTCATGACCACGGACAACCCGCTCCTGGCCTGCTGGATCCTGGGCATGATCTGCCTGAGCCTGGCCGTGGACAAAGGGAGCCTCCCCCTGTTCATCCTCATGGGGCTTTTCCTGGCCCTGGGCATCGCGGCCAAATACACCATGCTCCTCTTCATCCCGCTGGCAATGGCCGCGTCCTTCTGGATCGGCCGGGGGCAGGACATGCCGGCCCTGTTCTGGCCGCGGCTGCTGAAGTCCCTCGGCATCGGCGGCGCAGCAGGACTGCTGCCCATCCTGGTCTGGAACGCCACCCACGACTGGGCCGGGATCAAGCACGTCCTCTACCGGGGAGCCATGGCCGGGGAAAAGGCCAAGGTCTTTTTCGAGCTGAAGAATTTTCCCGAATACCTGGGCAGCCAGCTGGGCGTGGTCACGCCGTGGTGGTTCGTCTTTCTCTTCATCGGGGCCTGGCTGGTCGGCCGCCAGCTCCTGCGGCGGCAGGCCGAGCCTGTCTTTCCCTGGCTGCCGCGTCCCATGGCCATCATCCTGACGGTCTTCTTCTGGCCCGTGTGGCTCTTCTTCCTCTTCTGGAGCCTGCACGCCAAGGTCGAGGCCAACTGGTCGGCCACGGCCTACCCTGCCGGAATCCTGCTGGCGGCCATGGCCCTGGAGCGCTTCGTCCACCGCGAGCCGCGGCCCCGGTGGCGTTTTGCCTGGCCCGTGCTGGGCGTTGTCGTCTTTGCCGTGCTCCATCTGCAGGCCTTCATCCCCTTTGACGGGGAGAAAAACCCCGTGCACCGGCTGCGGGGCTGGCAGGAACTGGGCCAGAAGGTCGACGAGGCGCGGCAGGAGCTGGGCGGGGCCGATGCGGCCTTCGTCTTCGGCAGCGAATACGGGGTCGCGGCGGAGCTGTCCTTCTACGTGCCGGGACAGAGCCGGGCCTACTGCCTGGCCGGCGGCCGCAAGATGAACCAGTACGATTTCTGGCCGGCCCCGGACCCGTCCGCGCAGAATGCTGTTTTCGTGGTCAAGGGGGAAAAGGGGAAGGTTGCGGAGCGCGTCCTCGAACTCTTCGAGAGCGTGGACGAGCCCAGGGTGGTGACAACCGCCCAGGGAGGCCGCGTCGGCCAGACCTTCACGCTCTTCCTGTGCCGCGGCTACAAGGGCGTCTGGCCGGCTCAGGAGGGCGGAAGCTTCTAGGCCGGGCAGCGTCCGGGATTTCGGGCCAGGTAGGCCTCGGTCGCCAGGAAATCATCCTTCGTATGCGGTTCGAAGGTGACGGTGACCGGGGCCTTTCGTTTTGCCAGGAAATCCCAGAGCCTGTCCCATGGAACGGCGCCCTGTCCCAGGCCCAGGTGCTGGTCCGCGCTACCGTCGTTGTCATGCAGGTGCAGGTGTCCGAGAAACGGGTCCAGGGCCGCGAGCCACTCGTCCAGGTTGCCGCGCTCGCGGCCGCGGGCGAAGCTGTGCCAGTGTCCCAGGTCCAGGCAGGCCCGGACGTCTCCCCGCAGGGCCGAGAGCACCCGGACATGCCACTGCGGATCCGACTCGAACACGTTCTCCAGGAAAAGGGGCGCACAGGCACGGTCCAGGACCGTCGTCCAGGTGGACAGGGAGTTTTCCAGCCACTGCTCCTGGAATGCGGCGTAGGTCAGGTGGTTGTAGTCCAGGTGGGCGATGAGGTGGGCGGGCTCGTAGACCTGCGCCGCGTCGAGGGCCTGCAGCAGGCGTTCGGTGGCGGCACGCCGCACCAGCGGGTCGAGGCTGCCGGGATGCAGGTCGAAAAAGGGCAGGTGCACGGCGCAGGTCAGGCCTGCGTCGTGGAAGATGCGGGCGTTTTCGGCATGCCGGGCCGGGCTCGTGGAGTCCAGGGCGCGGGCGTCGAAGCCGAGTTCGGGGTTCATGCGCCGCGAGAGGAAGAGCTCCAGGTGCTCGGGGTGCTCGTCCAGGTAGCGCAGGGGCAGGTTGACGAAGGCCATGCTCAGGAAGATCCCTCTTCGCGGGCGATGACCCAGGCATCGAAGTTGCCGGGAAGGAAGAGTAAGGTCCGCGTCTGTCCGCCTGCCGGCCGCAGGACCGCCTCGACGCCTTCCTTTGTGACGTGCACGGAAGGTTCGGCGCGGAAGGGGTTCGGCTTTCCGCGCTCTCTGTCCAGGGCCGCGGCGATGGCGTCGCGCCCCTGGTCCCGGCCGCGTCTGGCCGTACGGTCGTAGGCCTGGATGAGGGTTTTCAGGTCTCCCCGGTCCCAGGCGTCGGCGCATTCGCGCAGGCGTTCGCGGATCTCGCGGCCGGCCAGAGAGGCGTAATCCGGCCGCGGGCCCAGATTCTGGGGCACCCATTCCTCGCCGACGATCTTCCACAGCTCGACCTTGCGCATCCAGTACAGCCGCCGCCAGCCCTCCTCGCCCTGGGGGTAGGTGCGCTGGGCAAAGGTCGAGACCATGTAGCCCGGCCCCTCCAGCACCTGCAGGTCCTGCACGCGGATGTCGACCCAGGGGGAGCGGGAGAATTCCTGCAGGGTGTTGCGCTTGAACTGGTCGAAGCTCATGCCTGCGGACTTTTCGAAGCGCTCGGGATCGTAGATCTCGAAAAATGCCCCCTCGCGCCGCTCCCTGGCCTTGACCCAGCCCCTGGTGCCCATGACGATCTCGGGCGGCGGGCCGAATCTGGCCGCCTCGCCCCACTTCACCCCGTCGGCGATGACCACGGGGCTGGCGTTGATGCGCACGTGCCGGTCAAGGCGGTCCACGACGTCGTTTTCCAGGACCACGCACCCGAGGGTCTGGCGCGGGCCGAAGGTGCGGCCCCGGCCGTGGATCATGATCCCGTCGCCTGTCTTGCCGAGGACCCGGTCCGCGGGGTTGGGGTAGTTGAGGGGGTAGGCGGTGTTGCCGAAGCGGTCGAAATCGAGCCCGCCGGCGGCCTTGCCCTGCAGGAAGTAGACGCCTTCGGGCGTCTTGCGGTCGCCTTCGAGGAGCTTGCCGCCGCCGCGCATGCCCGTGGTGCAGGACATGCTTTGCAGCGTGCGCAGTGCCCCGTCCTGGCTGCGCAGCAGAAAGGCCCGCTGGCGTCCCATGTCCACGGCCATGAACTGCGGCGGCAGGTTCGTGCGCGGTGCGAGGGTCGGCACCCAGCCTTCGGCCAAGGCGCAGGTGGCGGCCAGTGCGAGGACCAGGACCGTGAACTGAAGGAAGCGGGTGACCATGGCAGGAAAAAGGGAGGCCGGGGCCTCCCTACAGTTTCGCGGTTTCGACGAGGTCCCGGCGGGTGAAGATGGTCTGCAGCTGGAACCCGGCCTTTTCGATGTTCTCCCGGCCGCCCTGTTCGCGGTCCAGGACGCCCATGATGGCCACGATGTTGAGGCCCTGTTCGCGTACGCGGTCCACGGCCTTCAGCAGCGTCCCGCCGGTGGTGATGACGTCTTCCAGCAGGCAGACGTTCATGCCCGGCGTGAAGTTCTTGAGGCCCTCAAGATACTGGTTGGTGCCGTGGCCCTTGGGCTGCTTGCGGATGATGAACCCGGGCAGGGGGTAGCCCTCCAGGTGCGAGACCACGGTCACGGCCGAGACCAGCGGGTCGGCGCCGAGCGTCATGCCGCCCACGCCCTGTATGCCGCCCTTGGCGCGGATCATGTCCAGGAAGAACTTGCCGATGAGCCACGCGCCCTCGGGGTGCAGGGCCGTGTGCTTGCAGTCGAAGTAGTAGTCGCTCTTCTGGCCCGAGGTCAGGGTGAAGTCGCCCTCGAGGTAGGACTTCTCGATGAGCAGGCGGGCCAGCCGTTTTTTCAGTTCAAGCATGGTGTATCACCTATTTGAAGACGCGGTCGAACACGGTCTGTTCGTGCCGCAGATAGTAGTTCAGATCGAAGGCCTGGTCCAGACGCGCGGCGTCGAGACGGGCCGTGATGTCGGCGTTTCCGCGCACGGCCTCCTCGAAGGAGGTCCGCTCCTGCCAGCAGCGCATGGCCACGGCCTGCACCATCTCGTAGGCCTTCTGGCGTTCCAGGCCGGTCTCGACCAGGGCCAGCAGCACGCGCTGGGAGAAGAAGAGGCCGTAGGAGCCCATGAGATTGCGCTGCATGTTCTCGGGGATGATGCGCAGGTTGGCCAGAACGCCGCTTAGGCGGTTCAGCATATAATTCACCATGATGGTCGAGTCGGGCATGATGACGCGCTCAACCGAGGAGTGGCTGATGTCGCGCTCGTGCCACAGGGCCATGTTCTCCATGGCGGCCAGGGCGTTGGTGCGCACCAGGCGCGAGAGGCCCGTCAGGTTCTCGGCCGAGATGGGGTTCTTCTTGTGCGGCATGGCCGAGGAACCCTTCTGTCCCTTGCCGAAGCCCTCCTCCACCTCAAGCACCTCGGTGCGCTGCAGGTGCCGCAGTTCCACGCACAGGCGCTCGACGCCGCCGGCGATGAGCGCCAGGGCCGTGAAGTACTGGGCGTAGCGGTCGCGCTGGATGACCTGGGTCGAGATGGGGTCCACGTTCAGGCCCAGGATGTCCAGGGCCCGCTTTTCGAGCTCGGGCTCCAGCTGGGCGTAGGTGCCCACGGCGCCGGAGATCTTGCCGTAGCGGATGTTTTCCAGGGCGGCTTCCCAGCGTTCGCGATGGCGCTGGAACTCGGCGTGGTACACGGCCATCTTCAGGCCGAAGCTGGTGGGCTCGGCGTGGATGCCGTGGGTGCGGCCCATGCACAGCTGTCCCTTGTGGGTCTCGGCCATCTTCGCGATGGTGCCGAGGAGCCGGTCCAGGTCGGCCAGGATGATCCGGCCGGCGCGGGTCAGGAGCACTGCGTTGGCCGTGTCGACGATGTCCGAGGACGTGCAGCCGAGGTGGATGTAGCGCGACGAGGGCCCGACCTTCTCCTCCACGGCCGTGAGGAAGGCGATGACGTCGTGCTTGGTCGTCTCCTCCAGCTCCAGGATGCGGTCCAGCTCGAAGTCGGCCTTCTCGCGGATGACGGCCATGTCTTCGGCCGGAATGACGCCCATGGCGGTCCAGCCTTCGCAGATGGCCAGCTCGACTTCGAGCCAGACCCGGAATTTGCGTTCCAGGGTCCAGATCTCGCCCATTTCCTTGCGTGTATAGCGATCGATCATGATGGTGGGGTGTGGTTGATGTGCGGGCCGCGGTGTTCCCGGGGCCGAAAATGAAAAAGGCAGCCTAAGCTGCCTTGGTCAGGACGCCGAAGAGGATGTGTCCGCGGGTGTGGAGGACGTGGAGCTTTTGCTCCCGTTCCCGCCGGACTCCTTGCTGTATCCGGACGCGTACCAGCCGCCTCCCTTCAGGACGAAGGAGGTGTTGGAGATAAGCCTCTGGGCAGTGCCCCCGCAGACCGGACAGATTTTTTCCCTGTCCTGGAAATCCTTCTGCCATTCCTCGAAAATCTGGCGACAGTCTTCACAGCAGTATTCGTAGATGGGCATGGTTACCTCCTCAAAGACGACAGGGCCTACTTCTTGGCAGCAGCGGCCTTGGCTTCCTTGATGCGTTCCTTGATGCGCTCGGCGCGACGCTTGCGGCGGCGGGCGATCTCTTTCATGCGTTCGATTTTCTTGTGGGCCATTATGCAATCCTCCAATGGGGTGAAATTTCTTCTGGCGCGAAGCAAGGGCACATATAATAGCCTTGCCGCGTTTGTCCAGCCTCTTTCGAGCCGGAATTCACGGTTCAGACCGGCTGCAGTGCGTACTCCCGCGATCCGAGGCCAAGGCTCTGGGCGTACTCGAGCAGGTACTGCCCGCGCACATGGCCGTGGATGGCCATGAACTTGTCCTCGCCGGGCGCGATGCCGGCAGGCAGGGCGCTCGGGTGCAGGGGCTGGGCCTGGTTGACCAGGTCCAGACAGGCCTGGTCCAGGGCCACCGGGTCCCAAGACCCCAGCAGGCCCAGGTCCGGGCACACGGGCGCGTCGGAAAAGCCCATGCAGTCGCAGCCCGGGCTGACCTGCTGGATGAAGCTCAGATGGAAGGTCCTGCGGGAGCGCGAGAGCAGGGCCGCGGCGGCGTACTCGGCCATGCGCTCCAGGAACGTGTTCACGTCCACCCGCCAGTCCACTTCCAGGCCGCCCGTGCGGCAGACCAGGAAGCAGGCCGCGCAGCCCGCGCACTTGTCGCGGTCGATGGAGATCTTGCCGTTCAGGTCCAGGCGCAGGGCGCCGTGGCTGCAGACCTCCACGCACTGGCCGCAGCCCGTGCAGTGGTCGGGCTTGACCGACGGGCCCAGGCCGCAGTGCTGCTGCATCTTGCCCCTGCGCGTGGCGCAGCCCATGCCGACGTTCTTGATGGCCCCGCCGAAGCCGGCCAGTTCGTGGCCCTTGAAGTGGCTGACCGTGACCAGCATGTCCGCGTCCACGATGTCGCCGCCCAGGTAGGCCGCGTCGAAATGTCTGCCCGGGCAGGGCACGGCCCGTTCGTTGCCGCTTTTCAGTCCGTCGGCGATGACGACGGGCGCGCCGAGGACATTGGGGTCGAAACCGTGGGCCGCGGCCTGCAGGCTGTGGGACACGGACTCGCCGCGCTGGCCCACGTAAAGGGTGTTGGTGTCCGTCAGGAAGGGTTTGGCCCCGCACTTGCGGATGAAGGCCAGCAGGGGCGTGAGCTGCAGGGGCCGGATGTGGGCCGTGCCCCCGCCTTCGCCGAAGTGCAGCTTGACGGCCGTCAGATCCCCGGAACGCAGCTCCGCTCCCAGGCCGGCGAGCTTGAGCATGCGCTTGACCTTGGCCTCAAAGGGGGCCTTGCGCGAGGCGCGCAGGTTCCAGAAGTAGACGGCCTCGGCCATGGCTTACCTCGACGGGATGGGTTCCTGGGCTTCGGTCAGCAGGAAGCGCCCTTCCAGGATCCAGCGCTTGAGCTCCTCGGCCACCTCCAGAGACAGGGTGTAGCTGGTCAGGGGCGTGGTCGGCACGTCCTTGCCCTCCACGCTGATGACGCCGCTCTTCAGTTCGGCGAAGGTGACGTGTCCGTACTTGGACGGGTAGCCGTTGGGGTAGTCCTCGCCGTAGTCGACCACGGGCACGTGGATGTCCTCGTCGGCCACGCCCGTGAACCAGGCCATCTCCTCGTCCAGGATGGGGATGGGGATGCCCATGCCCACGGCCAGGGAGCAGCCGTAGCCGACAATGCTCACCCCGCGCAGGTAGCGGGCGTTCATGCCCTTGAGGTCGCCCTTGACCATGAGGGTGCCCGAGGCGCTCATGGGGACGCCGCGCTCGTTGCGTTTGGGCTCGGCCACGTGCTGGGTGCCCTCCCCGATGACGTAGCCGATGCCGCCGCCGAGGAAGATGCGCGTGCCCAGGCCGATGGTCCGGAAATACGGGTCGTTCAGCAGCGGGCTCAGCTCTCCGGCTGTGGCGTAGTTGGCATTGCCGAGATTGGACTTGAGGGGGCCCATGTAGGTGTATTTGAGTTTGCCCGTGCGGTTGATTGCGCAGTTGTAGTTCTGGTAGCAGTTGCGGGGGTTGAGCAGGATGGCGTTGCGCAGCTCGGCCAGGGAGACCTTCTTCTCGATGGCCTTGCGCGGGTAGCAGTCCGTACCGTAGGCTTCGGCCTTGAGGTGCACGCGCTTGCCCTTGACCAGGTCCTCGATGACGTGGCCGCCGCCGTACTTGAACTGTCCGGGGTAGACCTTGTTCAGCGGGTCCTCTTCGGTGGGTTCGGTGACGCCGACGTAGCTGTCCACCGCGGCCAGGCCGGCGTAGCAGGGCACGCCGTTGAGCCAGACCTTGGCGGTCTTGATGGTCGGGGGCTGCTGGCCGATGTTGAACAGAAGGCCCGACGAGCACATGGGGGAGAAGGTGCCGGTAGTGACGACATCGACCTTGCGGGCGGCCTTGACCTTGCCTTCCTTGCGAACTAGGCTGGTCATTTCGCTGGCGTTGAGGACGACGGCTTTTCCTTGCCGGATCTTTTCATTGATCTCGGCGATGGTTCTGACTGTATGCTGGGCGCTCATGCTTGTCCTCCGAAGATGATATCGGGCCGGTGCCGGTCCGCAGGGCGTGACTGTGCCCGATTTGCACGCCGGAGTAAACCGGCCGCCATGGCGGATCGAAGATAATTGGGAGCTGAATTGAGCAGGGATCAGGTCGATGCGGCCCTGGAGCGGGCCTTTTCCTCCGAAGAGCTGGGCAGGTGGCGCTCGTCTCTGGGCATGAGCGTGGAAGGCGGCGTTCTCACGGTGCGCTTCCCGCACATGTATTTCGCCGACTGGTTCGAGAGCCACGCCCGGGAGCGGTTCGAAAGCGCGCTGAAAGGCACGGGCCTGGCCCTGGCCTACGAGTGCCGCGACGGCAGCCGCTCCCGCATCGTGCGCGAGGCGCGTCCGGCCTCCGAGGAGCTGCCCTTCGGGTCGGAGTTCATTTTCGACAACTTTCTGGTCAACACCAAGAACTACTTCCCCCTGGCTTCGGCCCAGGAGGTAGCCCAGAGCAGCCACGCGCCCTACAACCCCTTCGTGCTTTGCGGCGAGAGCGGTTCGGGCAAGTCCTTCCTGCTGCGCGCCATCGCCAACGCCAAAAGCGAGAACGGCCGGGACGGGATCCACGTGGCCGGCGTCAACGACCTGCACGAACTCTTTTCCTCCCGGCCGGACGCGCGCAAATTCCTGATGTCCATGCACTTTCTGGCCGTGGACGATCTGCAGGAGATCGAGCGCTACCCGTATCTGCAGGGGGAGCTGCTGGCGCTGTTCGACCATTTTCACCTGCACCGCAAGCAGATGGTCTTCGCATGCTCCGGCAAGGTGGCCGGGCTCTCGTTCCTGACGCCCAAGCTCAAGTCCCGGCTTGAGTGGGGGCTGACCGTGACCCTCAAGATTCCGGACCTGGACATCCGCACCCAGTACGTCCAGTCCCGCTGCCGGGAGCGCCGCCTGGACCTGCCCAAGGACCGCATCCTCCTGCTGGCCCAGCGCTTTCCGGACCTGCGCAACCTCGAAGGCTGCCTGCTCAAGCTCTGGGCATACCGCGAGCTGGTGCACGACCATATTTCCGACGAGGAGTTCGACAACATCCTCAACTACCTCGACGACCGCTCCGTGACCTCTCTCAGCGTGGAGCAGATCATCGACGCGGTCTGCGCCCAGTTCGACCTCACCGCCGGGGAAATCCTCTCGGCCGGGCGCAGGCACGAACTCGTCTTCGCCCGTCAGGTGGCCATGTTTCTCTGCCGCAAGCACCTCGGCCTGTCCTTTCCCGAGCTGGGCCGGGCCTTCGGCGGGCGCGACCATTCCACGGTCCTCTATAGTTGCCGGAAAATTCAGCAATTACAGAGAGATGATAAAAACATAAAATCCATGTTACAGGCCCTGACCGAAAAATGTCTGGCCCTGAACGAAAAATCACCTGCCTGATCAGGACACAAGGAGACGGCGATGTTTTTGAAAGTGCGAAAGGAAGACGTCATCGACGGGCTGCTCAAGGCCTCGAACATCATCCCGTCCAAGACCGGAGCCGCCTATCTGCGCACGGTCTGGCTCAAGGCCGAGGGTGACACCCTGTCCATCCTGGCCACGGATTCGAGCATCGAGTTCGTGGGCGTCTATCCTGCCGTCATCAGCGACGGGGGCCTGGTCGGCGTGCAGGGCAAGAAGTTCTGCGAACTGATGCGCCGTCTGCCTCCCGGCGAGATCACCATGAAGCTCGACGCGACCTCCAAGCACCTGCACGTCGAGCAGGGCCGCCGCAAATACAAGCTGCCGGCCAACGAGTCCTCCTGGTTCCAGGATTTCAACCCGTTCCCGGCCGAAAACGCCGTGCTGTGGTCCGGCGACTTCTTCAAGGAGATCATCGACCGCATCGCCTTCTGCATCGCCGACGACGAGGACCTGACGAGCATGAACTGCATCAAGTTCGCGCCCGTGGAAGGCGACGACGTGGAGATCTGCGGCCTGAACGGACACCAGTTCGGCCTGCTGCGCTTCACCAACGCCGACATCCGGGCCGTGCTCGGTCAGGACGGGTTCCTCATCTCCAAGAAGTATCTGCTTGAAATCCGCAAGTGGCTGACCAACGACGAGATCGAGATCAGCCTCTCGGACAAGCGCCTCTTCCTGCGCACGGGCAACCGCAAGGAGGCCTTCAGCCTGCCGCTCAAGGCCTACGTGTTCGCCGACTACCGCAATTTCATCAACCAGTACAAGGACCGCTTCGCCTCCAACCTCACGGTGGACCGGCACGAGCTGACCGACGCCCTGGACCGCATCTTCGTCTTCAACACCGAGGCCAACAAGGCCACGTTCTTCGACTTCGGCCCCGAAGAACTGTCCCTCTACTGCCAGGGGCAGGACATCGGCGAGGGTACGGAGCTCATCGGCTGCCAGTACCAGGGCGAGCTGGCCAAGATCGC
>JANJWV010000027.1 GCA_024709365.1 Desulfomicrobium sp.
GCAGGACACGGACGTCGATGACGACGAGACGACAAACCAGCCCATCGCGCTGCTGGAGCTGTGCGCGAAGATCCGCGGCATGATCCTCGCGGCCGAGGTGCCCGCAGAACTGCAGGAAGCCCTTCTCTCGGCCTACGACAGGCTGTGCGAGCAGGAGGGGCGGCAGGTGCATGTGGCCCTGCGCTCCAGCGCCCTGGGCGAGGACAGCGCCGGCGCCTCCTTCGCAGGTCAGCACAAGTCCATGCTGAACCTCGACCGGGAGAGCCTCATCGACGGCTACAAGGAAATCGTGGCCAGCAAATATTCCGCCCACGCCATGACCTACCGCTACATGCTCGGCATCCGGGACGACGACGTGCTGATGTGCGTGGGGTGCCTGAGCATGGTCACCTCGCGGTCCGGCGGCGTGACCTACACGACGAACCCCCTGAACGCCGCGGACGAGCGGATGCGCATCACCTCCGCCTGGGGCGTGGCCAAGGGCGTGGTCGACGGCACGGCCACCACCGACGAGTTCGTGCTCGAGAAGGGCCCCGAGCCACGGATCGTCGAGAGGACAGTGCCCCGCAAGGAGTCGGCCCTGATCTGTTCGCCCACCGAAGGGGTGTGCCGGGTCTCGCTGGACCCGGAGCACTGCGAAATGCCCTCCCTGGCCGACGCACAGGTCATCGATCTGGCGGTCATGTCCATGCGTATCGAAGAACATTACGGGCAACCGCAGGACATCGAGTGGGCCTGCACCCCGGAAGGCGGCCTCGTGCTGCTGCAGACGCGGCCCCTGGAAGTCCGGGCGCCGGAAGCCTCGCCGGCACTGCTGTCCGACGTTTCCCCGCTGGTCCACGGCGGACGCACGGCCAGCCCCGGCGCAGCCTTCGGCGTGGTGCACATCGTGCGCAAGGACGTGGACATCCTCGTGCTGCCGGACAACGCCATCCTCGTCTGCGTCGAAGCGGCACCGAAATGGGCCGCGGTCCTGAACAGGTGCCAGGGCATCATCACCGAGCAGGGCAGCGTGGCCGGGCATCTGGCCAACGTGGCCAGGGAATTCCGCGTGCCGGCGCTGTTCGGCGTGCCGTCGGCCACGACCCTCCTGACTCCGGGCCAGGAGATCACCCTCGACGCCGACAACGCCGCGATCTACCCCGGCCGCCAGGACGACCTGCTCGTGCGCAAGCCCGAGCGGCCCAACATGATGACCGGCAGCCCCGTCTTCCAGACCCTCGAACGCGTCATCCGGCACATCACCCCCCTGAACCTCCTGGACCCGGACGCCCTGGACTTCACGGCGGTCAACTGCAGAACCCTGCACGACATCACCAGGTTCTGCCACGAGAAGTCCGTGCAGGAGATGTTCAGTTTCGGCCGCGACCACGATTTCTCCCCCAGGTCGAGCAAGCAGCTCAAGACCGTGATCCCCATGCAGTGGTGGATCATCAACCTGGAGGACGGCTTCCTGAAGGAAACCCCGGGCAAGATGGTGCCCCTGGACAACATCGCCTCCGTGCCCATGCTGGCCCTGTGGCGCGGCATCGTGGCCTTCCCCTGGGAGGGGCCTCCCGGCCTCGACGGCAGGGGCTTCATGTCCGTCCTCTTCCAGTCCGCCACCAACGCCAACCTCGAACCGGCCAGGGCGTCGCACTTCGCGGACAAGAACTATTTCATGATCTCGAAACATTTCTGCAACCTGCAGTCGAGGTTCGGCTACCACTTCACGTCCGTCGAAGCCCTGGCCGGGCCCAGACCGCGCGAGAACTACATCCGCTTCCAGTTCAAGGGAGGCGCGGCGGACCAGCAGCGGCGGGTTCGGCGGGCCCGGTTCGTGGGCGAGGTTCTCGACGAATTCGGCTTTCAGACCCGCGTGCGGGAGGACGCCCTCTTCGCCCGTCTGGACGACTGCGACCAGACGTTCGTCGAGGACCACCTCGAAATCCTCGGCCACATCCTCATCCACACCCGGCAGCTTGACATGATCATGAACCGCGAGGAAGTGGTCCAGTTCTACAAACAACGCATCCTGCGCCAGCTTCACGCGCTGATGGATGCAAAAAAACGGGACTCCGGCCCGACAACAGGACAGACATGAGCGACAGATCTCAGGAAAACTCACCGAGCCACGCGGTGCTGCGCGGCGTCATCGTCGGCGGCTCCATCGGCATGATCGCCAGCTGGTTCGGATACGAGCCGGTCAAGGCCTTCTTCATGGGCATCGTCTGCGGCATCTTCGCGGCCTTTACCAGGATCATGGCGGACAGGCTGCGCAAGAAATAATCCTTGACTTCTTCAGCAGCGGGACTATTAATCCTAATCAAGAACCACCGCATGCGGACTGAGCAGGTTCTTGAATCCATGGCGATGTCTTCAAGGAAACTGACGACAACATCTCTAAAGCAGAGGCGTGTTGCAAGGTAACCTGGAAAAATCCTCGAAACACAGGTGTGTAGGCAGTCAACACAATCAGGGAACATCTTTCCGAATCGAAAATCGAGGCGCGTTGGTTGGAAACCGTGAACCAGTAATGTGGTCATGGCGCGTTGGAAGGAAACCCCGAAGTGAACCAGGAAACAGACTGTTGAGGCGTTTATTCCGGTAAATCCGTACAGGAGTACTCGTGGCGCCGGCCCCAATCCGGCGCGAAACGGTTCACAAGCATCACATCGAATCTGGTTTAACGACATTCCGGTTGATCAGGGGCGGAAGAAACGACATCTTCCGCCCCTCTCTTTTTCCCTGCAGGCGCGTGATGCATGCACTCCTGCATCCGGCCCGCCCGCTTCGGACAGCATCGTTCCTCGGCCCCTCCGTCCCGGTTTTTCTTTTTTCAGGAAGGGTCAATCGGCTTGCATAAGAGAAGCTTTTCGGTATAGACATCCAAGTGCACACATGAACCAATTCCAATTCAGGACACGCCATGTACTGTAAAAAATGCAAATTTCACTCCTTTGACCATGTCGCGGCCTGCCCCAAGTGCGGAGCGGACTGGGAAGAGACCCGCAAGGCCCTCTACCTGAGCTGGATCACCTCCAGCGGCGTCAACTGGGTGGCCCCGATCTCCGCCCAGGCGGCCCCCGCTGCTTCCGCGGCCACTCCCGCAATGGTCATGGACGTCTCCGGCGGCGAGGACGAACTCTCCCACCTCATCGCCCCGCCCCCGACACCGCCGTCCTCCAAGGATGCCGACATCGACGTTTCGCTCTTTCCTGAACTGGACTTTTCCACCGAAGAGGTGACTGCCAAGCCGCCGGCACCGTCAGCAGCAAAACCCCCGACCAAGGCGGACGATGATCTTTTCCTCGACTCCATCCCCGTCGAGGACATGCCCGAGTTGGACTTCAGCGCGTCCTTCGATGCGCCGGCACAACCCGCGCCGCCCATCTCGAAGCCCAAACGCGAGGATCTCTTCATTCCCGAGCTCGAAGAGATGCTCGCGCCCCTGACGGAAGAGCCGCGGCAGAACCCGGCTCCGGCCAAGAAATCCCCCATGGCCGAAGAAACGGAGATTCTGCTCGATTTCGGCGACGACTCCTCCAGGGGCAACACGAAGGAAGACATTCCCTTCCTCACCCTGGAAGACACGATCAAGCCTTCGTAGTATCGGGCTTACCCGAGGGACCCCACGAAGCCGAGAACCAGGGCGCTCACCGAGGCCCTGGTTTCTTCGTGCGTGACCAGCAGGTGTCCGCTGGTGAGGGTTTCGCGCATGTGCAGGAGATGAAGTTCCCGTCTCGCGCTTGACACCCGCGAAAGGATGCCCCAGGCGTTGTCCGGGTGAACGGCCCGGTCCCGGGCGCCGTGCAGGACCAGGATCGGCGCCGTGACGCGACAGAGCCCCTGCCGCACCTTGCCGGCCGCGACTTTGAACGAGTGCAGGGGCCGGACGAAGTGCGTGCCTTCATACCCCTCCCAAGGCGCGATGCGTCTGGACTCGGGCCTGGGTGCGGAGGCTGCCAGCCGAGGGCGGCAGAAGCGCAGCAGCCCGCTGCAAAACAGCAGCGGGTCGGGCGAGAAGTAGGGGAAGAGCCGGCAGAGAAAGACAGGGGCGGCGATGGTCGAGACGCCCGCCAGCTCGTGCCGCTGCGCCAGGGCCAGGGCCAGGGTGCCGCCCATGGAGAATCCGGCCACGAAAACCCTTGGGCACCGAGCCCGCAGGTCCGAAAGCGCCCTTTCGGCCCCGGCCAGCCAATCCTCGAAGCGGCTGCGCTCGAAGGCCTCCGGGTCGCCGTCGTGCCCGGGCAGGGACGGGGCTTCGACCTCGTACCCCGCCGCGCGGAGATCGGCCGCCAGATAGCTCATTTCAAAGGGCCGTCCGGCATAGCCGTGCAGCAGAAGACAGCCGGTCTTAAGATCGTTCATGGCGGACCCCGCAACGGTGAAGAGTGCGATACGAATCAGCAATTGCGCCAGTTGCATGGAGAAAAAAAAGTCTTGACTTTTGTCACCCATTCGAAAAAGAAAACGAGTTTCCGGTGATTCGCGAACAGCCGCCGTTTCCACCGGATAAAGGCGCGGCAGCATTTCAGGTCAAAATTATGGAGGAGCCTCATGGCAGTAGATTTCAGTAATGCCGTCAAGACCGACGAAGGCGTTCAGGTCAACGGCGTTGTCATGCAACAGATTGTGGAACAGTGCGAAGGCTGCGAGCGGATCAAGGAATTCGAGGGCGGTAAGTACTGCGGCAGCTACCCCCAGCCCGCCGTCAAGTGGAAGCTCGGCAGCTGCAACTTCGCGACACATACCAAGTCCGCGCCCGCCAAGGGCAAGGCCAAGGTCAACCCCCTCAAGGCTTCCAAGCGCGCTGCCAAAGGCCGCTAGGTCCAGCACCAGAGTTCACGCACAAGGCAGGATCATCCTGCCTTTTTTTTCCTCAAAATTCCGGGCGATGCCGCCCGGCGAGCAGCAAGGAGCACAGCCATGCTCAGAGCCATTCTCGACATCATCGACCGCAGCGGCGACGAGCTCGTCCGGCTCCAGTCCGCTCTGGTGGCCATCCCCGCCCTCGGCCCCACCAACGGCGGCCAGGGGGAGGCGGCCAAGGCGGCATGGCTGTCCGACTATCTCTCCGGCTTCGAGGGAGTCTCGGTGGAGCGCATCGACGCCCCGGACGCCAGGGTTGAGAGCGGCGTCAGGCCGAGCCTCGCGGTGCGGCGCCCCGGCAGAAGCCCCCGCACCCTGTGGCTCATCGCCCACACCGACGTGGTCCCCACCGGCGACCTGTCCCTGTGGCAGTCGGACCCCTTCGTCCTGCGCCGCGACGGCGACCTCATCTACGGCCGCGGCGTCGAGGACAACCATCAGGGCATGGTCAGCGCCCTTCTGCTCCTGCGCGCCCTGGAACAGGCCAGGGCGGAGACCGGCCTGTCCCTGGGCATCCTGCTGGCCGCCGACGAGGAGACGGGCAACGCCCTGGGCATCGAGCACATCCTGCGCGAGCGGCCCGAAGTCTTTGCCAAGGACGATCTGGTCCTTATCCCGGACTTCGGGACAAAGGACGGCGCGGCCATCGAGGTGGCCGAAAAAAGCGTCCTGTGGCTCAAGTTCACGGTCCTGGGCCGGCAGTGCCACGCCTCGACTCCGGCCGAGGGCGTCAACTCCCTGATCGGCGCCTCGGCCCTGGTTCTGGCCCTGGGGCGTCTGAACGACGTCTTCGGACGCGAGGATTCCCTCTTCGACCCGCCGACCTCGACCTTCGCGCCGACGAAGAAGGAAGCCAACGTCCCCAACGTCAACACCATACCCGGCCAGGACGTCTTCTACCTCGATTGCCGCGTGCTGCCCGACTACCCCCTGGACGACGTTGAACAGGAAATCCGGCGCATCTGCGACGCGGTCGAGGCCGAACACGGCGTACGCATCGATTTCGAACGCGTGGTGCGCGAACAGGCCGCGCCCGGCACCCCGGCCGACTGCGAGGCCGTCACCCGTCTGGCCAAAGCCCTGCGCGACGAACGCGGCATCGAGCCGCGCGTCATCGGCATCGGCGGCGGCACCGTGGCCGCGGCCTTCCGCAAGCGCGGCCTGCCCGCGGTCTGCTGGTCCACGCTGCTGAACACCGCCCACCAGCCCAACGAACACTCCTCCATCGCCAACACCATTGCCGACGCACGGGTCTTCGCCCGCCTGCTGCTGGACAGCGAGGAATGAGATGAGCATCCCCACCGTGCCCGAAACCTTCGACATCATCGTCGTCGGCGCCGGCCATGCCGGCTGCGAGGCGGCCATGGCCGCGGCGCACATGGGCATGCAGACCCTGCTTCTGACCATCAACGCCGACCGCATCGGCCACCTGTCCTGCAACCCGGCCATCGGCGGCCTGGCCAAGGGCCACATGGTCAAGGAGATCGACGCCCTGGGCGGCATGATGGGCAAATGGGCCGACCAGGCCGGCATCCAGTTCCGCATCCTGAACACCCGCAAGGGACCGGCCGTGCGCTCCAGCCGCGCCCAGATCGACCGCGCCGAGTACCTCAAGGTCGTGCAGCGCGACATCTTCACCTGCCCGAACCTCTTCGTGCGCCAGGAAACGGCGGCCTCCCTGACCGTCGAAAACGGCCGCGTCACGGGTGTGGTCACCACCCTGGGCGAGACCATCCCCTGCCGGGCCGCCCTGCTGACCACGGGCACCTTCCTGCAGGGGCTCATTCACGTGGGCCTCAAGAATTTCAGCGGCGGCCGCTACGGCGACCCCGCAAGCCAGGGTCTCTCCCCGCGGCTGAAGGAGCTGGGCCTGGAGCTCGGCCGGCTCAAGACCGGCACGGTGCCGCGCCTGCTCAAGTCCTCCGTCGACTACTCGGTCATGGAGGAGCAGCCCGGCGACAATCCGCCCCGCCCCTTCAGCTTCGACTCGCCGGGCATTGGTCTGCCCCAGCTGCCCTGCTTCGTGACCTGGACCACCGAGCGCACCCACGAGATCATCCGCTCCGGCTTCGACCGCTCGCCCATGTTCACCGGCGTCATCAAGGGCACCGGAGCGCGCTACTGCCCGTCCATCGAGGACAAGATCGCCCGCTTCCCCGACAAGGACCGGCACCAGATCTTCGTCGAGCCCGAAGGCCTGACGAGCTTCGAAGTCTACCCCAACGGCATCCCCACGAGCCTCCCCCTGGACGTGCAGAAGGCCCTGGTGGCATCCATCCCCGGCCTGGAGAAGGCCCAGATCATCCGCCCCGGCTATGCCATCGAGTACGATTTCGTCCCCCCGACCCAGCTGCGCCCCACCCTGGAGACCAAGGCCGTGCGCGGCCTCTACCTGGCCGGCCAGATCAACGGCACCTCGGGCTACGAGGAGGCCGCGGGCCAGGGCCTGTGGGCCGCCATCAACGCGGTCAGGGCCCTGCGCGGCGAGCCGGAATTCGTCCTGACGCGCAGCCAGGCCTACATCGCCGTCCTCGTGGACGACCTGGTGACCAAGGGCACGCAGGAACCCTACCGCATGTTCACCTCGCGCGCCGAACACCGCCTGCTCCTGCGCGAGGACAACGCCGACGGGCGCCTGACGCCCCTGGGCCGTGAAATCGGTCTGGTGGACGCCAGCCGCTGGAAGCGCTTCTCGGCCAAACAGGCGGCCCTGCAGGAGATCATGGCGGGCCTCGAATCCATCCGCGTCCGCCCCGACGCCGCCACCAAGGACGCCGTCGAAGCCATGGGCGGCACCATCCCCCAGAAGGCCGTCAGCCTCAAGGAACTGCTGCGCCAGCCCGAACTGTCCATCGGGAGCCTTGCGCCCCTGTGGCCGGAACTGGCGAACTTTGACGCCGAGGCGCTGGAAGAGGCCGAGATCCAGGCCAAGTACGAAGGCTACCTGCAGCGGCAGCAGGACCTGGTCGACCGCTTCGAGAAAATGGAACGCACCGCCCTGCCCGAGGACATGGTCTACACCGGCATCCCGGGCCTTTCGCGCGAAGTGGTGGAAAAACTGACCCGCATCCAGCCCCGCACCCTGGGCCAGGCCGGGCGCATCTCGGGCATCACGCCTGCGGCTTTGTCCTGTCTGGAGATTCAGCTCAAGAAGATGGGGAAGGTTTAGGAGAGCGCCTCCGGCGGGCAGGGGATGATCCCCTGCACCCCGGAGGGTGGGGCGTGTCGGGGCCTGTGCGGCGATTCGGCGCGGGGTGATCGGTTGGGGGGAGAATGCCTCCGGCGGGCAGGGGATGATCCCCTGCACCCCGTTTTGGAGGCAGTCTTCTACTCCCTGGTTTCAGATGCGCAGTGGGCGAAGGACGGGACGTAGAAGCCGTCGACAAGTTCCTGGGCCAGGGCTTCGAGCCGCTCCACGAAGGCATCGTCGAGAACCGTCTCCAGGGTCTCGTCCGAAGGCATCACCTCTTCCTCCGGCCCCCGCACCTTGAGCAGGATGACCCGCCCGTTGCTCATGACCTCGTATCCCACCACTTTGGCCATGCCCTGACCGTGCAGATTCCGCACGTGCGCCGTGATGATCTCGTACAATTCCACGCCCGTGTCCGGCCTGGTCACGATGGAAAAAACGCGTTCCGCCATATGGATCTCCTTGGGCCTCTAGCTTTCACGTTTGCCCCGCCTTGTAAACCGCCCGCACCGCACTTCACAACCGGACCGAAGACCGGTAGACTTTCTTTTTTTGAACACCTTTCCCGGAACCGTATCATGAAACACCTCGTCGCCTCGCGCATGGAGCGCTGCATCGGCTGCCACTCCTGCTCCCTGGCCTGCGCCCGGCTGGTGCACAAGTGCCTGTCCTGGGAGAACGCCGGCATCCGCATCCAGTCCTCGGGCGGTCTGTCCACGGGCTTCACGGCCAAACTCTGCCTCGTCTGCGACCCGGCGCCCTGCGCCGCGGCCTGCCCCACGGGCAGCCTCAAACAGCGCAAGGGGGGCGGCGTGACGCAGAACAAGAAGCTCTGCATCCAGTGCGGCAAGTGCGCCGCGGCCTGCCCCGTGGACGCCATCGCCCAGGACCGCCAGGGCAACCCCTACGTCTGCATCCACTGCGGCAGCTGCGTGGAGTTCTGCCCCCACGATTGCCTGGAAATGCGGGAGGCCGAAGGATGATCACCGAAAATTTCAGAATCCTCGAAGTGAACCTGTCCACGGAGCGTTCGGCCATCAAGAACGTGCCCGGCGTGGAAACGGTCCTCGGCGGATCGGGCCTGGCGGCGAAACTGCACCTGGAGTACTCCCGACCCGGCCTGGCCTGGGACGACCCCTCCCAGCCCCTCATCTTTGCCATCGGGCCCCTGACGGGGTTCTTTCCGCTGATGAGCAAGACCGTCTGCGCCTTCACCTCGCCCCTGCACGGCCAGTACGCCGAGTCCCACGCCGGGGCCCGCTCGGCCCTGGCCCTGCGCTTCGCGGGCATCGACGCCCTGGTGGTCATCGGCAAGGCCGAGCGGCCGACCGTCCTGCACCTTGGCGCCAACGTCATCGAGTTCATGGAAGCCGGCTACCTGTGGGGCAAGGACGCCCTGACCACGGGCAAGCTCCTGCGCCGCATCCTCAAGGGCTCGGGCCACCGCACCATCATGCGCATCGGCCCGGCCGGCGAGAACAAGTCGGCCATGGCCTGCATCAACGTCGACACCTACCGCCACTTCGGACGCCTGGGCGGGGGCGGCGTCATGGGCGCCAAGAACCTCAAGGCCATCGCCATCGAGGGCAACAACGCCCTGGAACTGCCCGCAGGCAAGGAGTACGCGAACCTGTTCGTCGACATCTACCGCAAACTGACGGACACGGACATGATGCGCAAGTACCACAACCTGGGCACGGCCTCGAACCTCGAAGCCCTGAACGAGCTCAAGGCCCTGCCCTGGCGCAACCTCCAGGCCACCTCGGACCCGGGCATCGAAGGCATCACGGGCGAGCGCTTCGCCGACGACACCCTGCTCAGGAACGCCGCCTGCGCGGGCTGCCCCGTGGGCTGCATCCACATCGGCTTCGTGCGCGAGAAGTTCCACAAGGACAACCAGTACCTCTACCGCCAAGTGGGCTACGACTACGAGCCCATCTTCGCCACGGGTTCCATGCTCGGCCTGACCCACGCCCCGGACGTGCTGACGGTCATGGACGAGGTGGAGAAGGCGGGCCTTGACGTCATGAGCGGCGGCGTGGCCCTGGCCTGGGCCACGGAGGCCCTGGAGAAGGGCGTGGTCACCCAGGAACAGACCGGGATCGACCTGCGCTTCGGCGATGCGCAGGGCTACATGCGGGCCGTGCACATGCTCGGCGGCGCCGTGAACGACTTCTGGCGCACCCTGGCCGGCGGGACCACGGCCGCGGCCGCGCGCTACGGCGGCGGGGACTTCGCCTGCGTGCTCGGCCAGGAGATGGCCGGCTACGCCACGGGCGAGGTCTTCTACGTGGCCCAGGGCCTGGGCCTGCGCCACTCGCACCTCGACACCGGCGCCTACACCTACGACCAGTCCAAAGCCCCCAAGGACGTGGACAAGGCCCTGGCCTTCCTGCTGGAGGACGAACGCGAGCGCGTCATCCTGACCTCCATGGTGGCTTGCCTCTTCGCCCGCAAGGTCTACGACCCCGAAACCCTGCGCCAGTGCCTGACGGTCCTCGGCGGCCAGGCCCTGGCAGACGGCCTGGACGACGCCGCCGCCCGCATCCAGAAACTGCGCTGGCAGGCCCGCGCGGCCGGCGGCTACGACCCCATGAACGTGCGCATCCCCAAGCGCTTCCTGGAGGTCGAAACCTGGAAGGGCCGCACCGACCCGCAGTACCTGGAAGAACTCCGCCTGGCCTACGCCGGGGCCATCCGGGAGATGTGCGGCCAAGGTGATGTGAAACCGGCATGAACGACGAGCACAGAGCCCCTTTCTTTCGGGAGGTCACGCATGGATAGCCAGGATGTCCGATGGCGCCAACGGTTGGCCCAGTTCGAGAAATCCTTCGCCCTGCTGGAATCGGCCATCGCCATCGAAAGGCTGACCGTCATCGAACGCGCCGGGCTGATCCAGTTCTTTGAAATGGCCTTCGAACAGGGCTGGAAGCTGCTCAAGGACTACCAGGAGTCCGTCGGGTTCGAGATCGTCAGCCCGCGCCAGGCCATCAAGCAGGCCTTCCAGTCCGGGCTCGTCGCCGACGGCCACGCCTGGATCGGGGCCCTCGAAGACCGCAACCTGACCACGCACACCTACAACGAGCAGACGGCCCTGGCCGTGGAGAACAAAATCCGCTCGTCCTACTACCCACTCCTCAAAGCCCTTCAGGAAACCTTCAAGGCAAAGGCCCGCGAAGAACAATGAACGAACTTTCCCGTACCGGGCTTCGGGCAGACGACATCGAGCTCATCGTCGGGGCGGCGAAGCGCTTCCCTGAAATCCGCCAGCTCGTACTTTTCGGTTCGCGGGCCAAAGGCACGCACAAGCCAGGCTCGGACGTCGATCTGGCCATCAAGGGCAACCAGCTGACCTACGACACCCCTGTCCGCCTGGCCGGCATCCTGAACGAAGAGCTGCCGCTCCCCTATTTCTTCGATGTGGTGGATTACGAAACCATTACGGAACGGCAGCTGGCCGAGCACATCGACCGCGTCGGCATCGTGCTGCTCGATCAGCCCTGATCCGCCAGGGCGACTTCCGCCACCCTGCGATACTCCGGGCCCGACGGCCGCAGGACGCTCTGCCAGAGCACCACGCCGTCCACGCCGAACGCGGGCCAGTCCCGCGTCAGCGCCCTGGCGAGACCCGGCCAGTCGTCCCCCCTGGCCGCTTCCCTGACCCGGGCCACGGTGACGTGGGCGGCGAAGGGCTTGGTCTCGGCCGCGAAGCCCTCGCGGATAAGGGCCTCGTCCAGGGCGCTGAAGTACGCCCCGCAGGAATCCTCGCCTCGGGCGAACCCCACCCAGACCACGCGCGGCGCGCCCCTGGCCGGAAAAAACCCGCCCGCCCCGCCTTGCAGTTCGAACCGCCCCCGAGCCGCCGCCCGCATGGCCTTGACGATGCCCCCGACCTTCGCCTCGTCCGTCTCCCCCAGGAACTTGAGGGTCACGTGCGCCAGTTCGGACCGCACCCAGGACATCCTGGACTTGAGCCGCCCTCTCCACGCGCCCTGCACCTCGCGGATGATCCGCACGTACTCGGCGGGAATGGGAATGCCGATGAAAAGCCTCATGCCCAGTAACCCCTGCGCCATATTCACTTCTCAGGAAAAGGAGCTGACTCCCCCGCACCGCCGCCAAGCGAGTCCGGGTCGGGACGGCGTTGGCGCGTCGACTGTCCGACCGATCCAGGCATCGTTTGGTTCCCCGTCGTCATCCGCCCCAAGCGCGGCCACCGCGCCCTGCACGCGACGGGGAACCATTACGAGGCCGGAGAGGAAGTTTCGACGCGCCAACGCTGCCCCGACCCGGACACGCGCTCCACGCCGAAGCCCCCAATGCCCTCTTCCTTCATTTACAAAGCCATCTCACCGCCATCCTCCGCATACGCCCCGACCAGCTCCCACAGCGTCCGCACCCCGAACCCCGTGCCCCCTGGCCTGAAGACCGAGGCGTTCTCATCGGTCCAGGCCGGGCCGGCGATGTCCAGGTGGGCCCAGTCCACGCCCTCGGGCACGAAGTTCTTGAGGAACATGGCCGCGTAGATGGCCCCGCCCTCGCGCGTGGCGATGTTCTTCAGGTCCGCCACGTCGCTTTTCAGCGGCACGCCGTACTCGGCCCACAGGGGCATGGGCCAGAAGCGTTCGCCCACGCGGCTGCCGCCCTCGCGGATGCGCTGGTCCAGTTCGGCCGTGGTGGCGAAGACGGCGGCGACCTTGGTGCCCAGGGCCACGAGGCAGGCCCCGGTCAGGGTGGCCAGGTCCACCAGGATCTCGGGCTCGAAGCGCGCGCTGTAGGCCAGGGCGTCGGCCAGGATGAGGCGGCCCTCGGCGTCGGTGTTGAGGATCTCGACGGTCTTGCCGTTCATGGCCGTGACCACGTCGCCGGGTTTGGTGGCCCGGCTGCCCGGCACGTTCTCGGTGCACGGCAGCAGGCCCACCACCCGCCGCGGCGCCCCGCCGGCCAGGCCGACGGCCTTGAACAGGCCCAGGATGGCGGCCGCGCCGGCCATGTCGCCCTTCATCTCGTGCATCTTGGCCGCTGGCTTGAGGGATATGCCGCCGGTGTCGAAGGTCACGCCCTTGCCGACGAAGACCAGGGGCCGGCCTCCGTGCGGATTGGAATCCAGCACGATGAAGCGGGCCGGCGTGTCGCTGCCGCGGAAGACCGAGGCGAAGGTGCCCATGCCCATGGCGACGATCTCCTCGGGCTCCATGACCTGCACGCCGAATCCGTACCGCCCGGCCAGGTCGCGGGCCGTTGCGGCCAGATGCTCGGGCGTGGCCACGTTGGACGGGGTGTTGACCAGGTCGCGGGCCAGTCGCACGCCTTCGGCCACGGCCATGGCGCGGTCACGCCGGAGCCGCATGTCGGATTCACCGCTCAGTATCGCGAAATCTGCGGGAAAATCCTCCTCGCCGGGGTCGGACTTGAAGGCCGTGAAACGGTATCCGGCCAGCAGGGCGGCCGTAACGCACTCCGCGGCCATGTCCCCGTCCAACCCCAGCCTGTCCAGATGCCCCGCGTCGACGGCCAGGCGGGCGAGTTCCTGGTCGGCGGCGGCGCGCACGGCCGTACCCACGGCGGAGCGGAATGCGTCGACGTCGACCTCGTCAGCCTTGCCCAAACCGACCAGCAGGCAGGACCCGGCCGCGCCGGAACACAGCCGCGTGCGCCCGGCCTTGCCGGAAAATGCCATGGCGGGATCCAGTCCAAGAGCCGTGAGCAATTCCATATCCTCCCCGCCCCAGAACGCGCCTTCGGGCCGGAACATGACGAGGACCGCGCCGCCGGATTCATCGCAATTTCGAAAGATTTCAATATTCATCATTGCCTCATCGCTCAAAAATGGTGACATTAGAGTCAAAGGACATACGAGGCTTGAGCGTCCGAGTAAAGGCGCGCACCCGAAGCCGGACACGACTCCCCGCGCACGCGCAACCAGGAGACCCAACATGGATCACAACCGCACCGTCGCCGTTCTCGGGGCCACGGGCTACATTGGAGGCCGCCTCGTCCCGGCGCTGCTGGAGCGCGGCTGGCGCGTCCGGGCAGTGGGGCGCAACCCCGACAAGCTGCGCTGCCGGGCCTTCGCCTCGAACCCGAACGTCGAACTGGCCCGCGCCGACGCCCTGGACGGGCCGACCCTGACCGAGGCCCTGCGCGGGTGCTTCGCGGCCTACTACCTGGTGCACTCCATGTTCCCGGGGGTCAAAGACTTCGAGGACCGCGACAAGCGGGCCGCCATGACCATGCGCGACGCAGCGGCCGAGGCCGGACTCGAACGTCTGGTCTACCTGGGCGGCCTGGGCGACCAGGACGGCTCCTTGAGCGCGCACCTCAAGTCCCGCATGGAGGTCGGCGAAATCCTGGCCGGCGGACCCGTACCCCTGACCTGGCTGCGCGCGGCCATGATCATGGGCTCGGGCAGCGCGTCCTTCGAGATCCTGCGCTATCTGGTGGAGCGCCTGCCCGTCATGGTCACCCCGGCCTGGGTCAAGTCCCTGTCCCAGCCCATCGCCGTGACCAACGTCATCGACTACCTCTGCGGCTGCCTGGACGTTCCCGCCACCGCCGGACGCACCTTCGACATCGGCGGCCCCGACATCCTGAGCTACCGCGAACTCTTCGACATCTACGCCCGTGTGGCCGGCTTGCGCAAACGCATCATCATCCCCGTGCCCGTGCTCACGCCCAAGCTCTCGTCGTACTGGATCCAACTGGTCACGCCGGTGCCCACGAGCCTCTCCCGGCCCCTGGCCGAGGGCCTGCGCAACAGGGTCGTGTGCCGCGAAAACACCATCCGCGAGCTCATCCCCACCCGCCTGCTGTCGCCCGAGGAAGCCATCGCCCGCGCCCTGGACCGCACGGTCCGGCACGAGGTCGAGACCTGCTGGTCCGACGCCGGCAGCCTGCGCGTGCCCGAATGGATCGACTGCGGGGACGCGCCCTATGCCGGCGGGACGGTCTTCGAGTCGGCCCACACCGTGACCCTGTCCGCCACGCCGACGCGGGTCTGGCACGTCCTTACCCGCCTGGGCGGCGACGAGGGCTGGATGTACGGGGACTGGCTGTGGAAAATGCGCGGTCTCCTCGACAAGCTCATCGGCGGAACCGGCCTGCGCCGGGGCCGTCGCCACCCGAGCGACCTGCGCGTCGGCGACGCCTTGGATTTCTGGCGGGTGCTGGTGGTGGAGGAGAACAGCCGCCTGCGGCTGCTGGCCGAGATGAAGGTGCCGGGCGAGGCCCTGCTGCAGTTCGACGTGGAAGAGCGCGGCCCGAACCGCACCGCCCTGACCCTGCGCGCACGCTTCCTGCCGCGGGGTTTATGGGGTATCGTCTACTGGAAGGCACTCGCCCCCGTGCACACGCCGCTGTTCAGGGGCATGCTCACGGCCCTGGCCCGCAAAGTCGGAGGAGCCATCCTGTCCGGACCCGTCACGCCACCCAAGGAGGACTCGAAATGTCGAATATCCTGACCGAACCCCGCTCCCAGGAAAAGACCATCAACGACCCCGACGTGCGCCGCAGCCTCGAAGCCATCCTGAACGGACAGCGTAGCGGGGTTCTGGCCACGTGCTTCATGGACATCCCCCTGTGCAGCCAGATGGCCTTCGCCGTCGACGAGGACCTGCGGGCCCTGATCATGGTCACGCCAAGACAGACCGCCAAGTACGACAACATGAGCGCCAACCCCAACGTGTCCTTTCTGGTCAGCACGGCCAGGAACGACCCGGCGGACCCGGCGCAGGCCCAGGCCCTGACCGTCACGGCCTTCGCCACGGAACTCGACGGGGAGCGCCGCCATCGCGCCGTGACCCTGTTCACGCGCAAGCACCCGAACCTCGCGGCCTTTGCCTCGGCCTCGGCCAACGCGGTCATGGAGCTCAGGATCGGCACCTATTTCCTGGTCGACAACTTCCAGCAGGTCACGCGCATCGCCATGGGGTGACATTTTCGGCGCGGGACCGGCCGGTTCTGGACAACCGGCCAGAATTCGAGAATATTTCCCGAAATGGCATTCGAGTCGGACAACCCGCGCGTCCCGGAGGCGCGCAACGGCAAGGAGAGACATCATGAACAGACCCATCCGCCTGGGGATCAGCCGCTGCCTGCTCGGGGACAAGGTCCGCTATGACGGAGGGCACAAGCTCGACCCCTTCCTGACCAGAACCCTCGGCGAGTACGTGGAATACGTCCCGGTCTGCCCCGAAGTGGAATGCGGCCTGCCCATCCCGCGCGAGGCCATGCGCCTTGTCGGGGACCCGGAATCCCCGCGGCTGCTGACCCAGAAAACCGGCGTCGATCACACGCGGCGCATGAAGGAATGGGCCGCCAAACGCCTCGACGAACTGGAAAGCGAAGGCCTGTGCGGCTTCATCTTCAAGAGCAAGTCGCCGTCGAGCGGCATGGAGCGGGTCAAGGTCTACTCGGACACGGGCAATCTCATCGGCCAGTCCGTGGGCATCTTCGCCCGCATGTTCATGGAGCGCTTCCCCCTGCTGCCCGTTGAGGAGGAAGGCAGGCTGCACGACGTCCACCTGCGGGAGAACTTCATCGACCGCATCTTCGTGCTGCGGCGCTACCGCGACATGCTCAAGGGGGGCCAGACCCTGGGCAACCTGGTGACCTTCCACACGCGCCACAAGCTGCAGATCCTGGCCCACAGCCCGGAAATCTACCGCGCCATGGGCCGGCTGGTGGCCAAGGGCAAGGAAATGCCCAAGGAGCAGCTGTTCAGGAGCTACCACGAGCACCTCATGACGGCCATGCGCATGAAGGCCACGCCGCCCAAGCACCGCAACGTGCTGCAACACATCATGGGCTACTTCAAGAACGACCTCCTGCCCGACGAGAAGCAGGAACTGCTGGACCTGATCAGCCAGTACGCCCGGGGCATCATCCCCCTCATCGTGCCGGTCACGCTGCTCAACCACTATGTCATGAAATACGAAGACTTCTACCTGCAGGACCAGACGTACCTGCGGCCGCACCCCGTGGAACTCAAGCTGCGCAACCACGCCTGACGGCCGGAACGCAGGAGGCCCCATGAGCAACGCTTACGACATCATCGCCAGATACGACCCCGAATTCCCGCGCAAGCGGGCCGGAAACCTGCTGACGGACACGACGGAGTTCATGAACATCCAGTACGGCGACGTGATCGAGCTGGACGGGAAGCATTTCCTGGTGCTGCGGGACGAGAAGGAGCGCAGCTTCGGGGTGGAAGACCCCAAATACTGGGTCAAGCGTTGCCGCCAGCTGGACACCGGGGAGCGCAAGATCCTCAAGCTCGTGTTCTACGAGAAATTCCCCGTATCCCTCGGCAGCATGCAGATCGAATGCTTCCGCAGCCCGCGCAAGGAGGCGCGCATCCTGGACCTGGTGCGCGGCGACGGGCGCTTCATGCAGGGCTATTCGCGCGATGACGCGGTCGGGAACAACGTGCGCGTGCTCGACGTGGTCAAGGGCGACCTCCTGTCCCTGGCCATCGACAAGCTGGAGGCCGACCACAGGACCTACTTCTTCGAGCTGCTGCCGGACATCCTGGAGAAATTCGCCGAGGCCTGCCGGGCCATCGATTTCCTGCACCGGCACGGCGAGAACCACGGCGACATCCGCCGCGACCACCTGTGGCTCGAACACGGCACGGGCAACTACGTCTGGATCGACTTCGACTACACCTACGAGTTCCAGGAAAGCCCTTCGGGGCTGGACATCTTCGGCCTGGGCAACCTGCTGCTCTATCTGGCGGGCAAGAAATTCTGCACCACCTTCAACATTCCCCGTCCGGAATTCGACGGCCTGTCGAACGTGCACCTGGAGCCCGCCGACTTCTCCATGCTCTTCAAAAACCGCCTATCAAACCTGCGCAAGGTTTACCCCTATGTGCCCGAGACCCTGAACAACGTGCTCATGCACTTCTCCACCGCCTCGGAAGTGTTCTACCCGTCGGTTGGAGAAATGCTGGAGGAGCTTCTGCCCTGTATCGACGAAATCCGCCGCGGGCGGATCAACGCGTAAGGAGGCTTCATGGACCCCAAGAAAATTCTCATCGCGGTGGACGCATCCGAGAACTCGGCCCGTGCGGTGAACTACGTCGCCGACCTGCTGGGCGGCAGCGGCGGCTTCATGATCACGGTGCTGTACATCGAGCGCCCACCCAACCGCGACCTGTTCCCCGACGAGGCGTCCTGGGTCGAGGCCGGCCAGACGCAGGAACTGCGCATCCGCACCTTCCTGAAGCAGGCCAGGACCACCCTGACCGCCGGGGGCCTGGCCCCGGAAGCCGTGGCCATCGACTATGTCCCGCACTGCCAGTCGCCGGTCAACCAGGGGGCGGCGGAGTGCAGCATCGGCACGTCCATCGCCCGCGACATCCTGCAGTATCAGCAGCGCGGGGATTTCGGGACCCTGGTCATCGGGCGGCGCGGCGTGTCCCGGGCCGAGGAGTTCCTGTTCGGCAGCGTGACCACCAAGGTCACCCACCTGGCCAAGGACTGCACCGTCTGGGTCGTACAGTAAGGAGGAACAATGCCCTGTCTCGAACTCACGACCAACGTGCGCATCACGGACAAGAGCGCCCTGATGCGCGCCCTCTCGGACTGCGTCTGCAGGGGGCTCGGCAAGGCCGAGACCTACATGATGGTCATCGTCAACGGTGAAGTGCCCATGCTCTTCGGCGGCAGCGAGGAGCCCGTGGCGCACCTGACCCTGCGGGCCCTGAATCTGAAGGAGGAGTCCGTCCGCGTCCTGGCCGGGGATCTGACCGCCATCGTGCAGGACAGGCTCGGCATCGAGAGCCAGCGCACCTACATCGTGTTCATGGACGCCGACATGGGCAAATGGGCCTGGGACGGCCGCACCTTCGCCTGAGACGCGGCTTGCCTGACAAGGGCGCCTCGTGTACAGGGTCCGGGCGCCGGAACTCCTCCGGCCCCATCCCACACGAGGTGTCCCATGACCGAGAAGAATTACGCCCAGAGCATCGCCGGCGACCTGTTCCGCATGATCGAGTCCGCCAAGGAACAGGGCGTGGGCGTCGACAAGGGCTTCCGCAACCAGGCCATGTCGAGCCCCGGCATGTCCCTGACCTATCTTTTCCTGAACAAGTCCGATCTGCTGAAGGTTCCGGCCCTGCCCGGACCGGTCAAGAAGCAGGTCCGCCGCTCCAACGCCCTGGCCGTCATCGAGCTGGCCGGAGCGGGCGGCGTGAAGCAGACCGCGGGCATCCACCTCATCTGGTCCAGCGCCAAGCCCTGCTCGGGCATCGAGTCCGAGGCCGAGATGCTTGACGGCATCCAGATCCCGGGCCTGGCTGACTTCACGGCCCAGATCAAGAGCGTGCTGCGCAACGACGCGCCCCGCACCGTGGACCAGCTCGCCCCGGACCAGGCCGAATAACTCTCCCCTTCACCGCGCATCCGACCCGGAGACGTTCATGCTGCTGAAGCTCTGTCTTTCGACGCTGATCTGCGCCTTCATCGGCTGGATCACCAACTTCATCGCCATCAAGATGCTCTTCCACCCCCGCCGGCCCGTGCAGGTCGGCAGCCTGACGGTGCAGGGCATCTTCCCCAAGCGCCAGAAGGCCCTGGCCATGAACCTGGCCGCGGTCATCGAGGGCGAACTCCTGTCCCACGACGACATCCGCCAGGCCATGCAGCGCCCCGAATTCTCGGCCCGCCTCAAGGACCGGATCCTGGACGGGTTCTCGGAGTTCCTGTCCACGCGGCTGGGGAGCCTGAACCCCATGATCGCCATGTTCCTGGACGGCCCCATGATGGAGAAGGTCAAGGGCCTCCTGGACAAGGAACTGGACCGCATCGTGCCGGGCCTGCTGGAGACGGCCACGGGCGAGTTGGAGAACAGCCTTGATTTCCGCCGCATCATCCAGGACAAGATCGAGAACCTGTCCATGGAGCGCCTGGAAATCCTGCTCATGTCCATCATGGCCAGGGAATTCCGCTTCATCGAGGTCGTCGGCGCGGTGCTGGGCGCCTTCATCGGCCTGATCCAGGGCCTGCTCTTCTTCTGAGCGGGCCTACGAGGCTCACTCGCCGATAATCTTGACCAGCACCCGCTTGCGCCGCCGCCCGTCGAACTCCCCATAGAAGATCCGCTCCCAGGTCCCGAAGTCGAGCCGCCCCTCGGTCACGGCCACGACGACCTCGCGGCCCATGACCTGCCGCTTCATGTGCGCGTCGGCGTTGTCCTCGCCCACGTTGTGCCGGTACTGGCCGACGGGCTCGTGGGGGGCCAGCCTCTCCAGCCATTTCTCGTAGTCGTGGTGCAGACCCGGCTCGTCGTCGTTGATGAAGACCGAGGCGGTGATGTGCATGGCGTTGACCAGCACGAGCCCCTCCCTGATCCCGCTTTCGCGCAGGCAGGCCTCGACGTCCCCCGTGATGTTGATGAACGCCCGGCGGGTGGGCGTCTGGAACCAGAGTTCCTTACGGTAGCTTTTCACGTAACCCTCCGTTTCGCCGCCCTCTCGGCCGTGGCGGCGTGAAGCCCTTGGCCCTTCGGGGCTGCGGACCGCGACTTGCGCCGGGCATCCGGCCGACCCGCCCCTCCAAGCGGAGGGGGGAGGTTCGCGGCGTCTGCCCCCGAAACTCAGCCCTGAATGACCTTGTGCAGGTCTATGCCGTACTTGCGCATGCGGTTGAGCACCGTGAGGCGGTTGATCCCAAGAATCCTGGCCGCTTCCGACTTGTTTCCCGCCGCCTGGCGCAGGGCCTGCAGCAGTTGCTCCTTCTGATCCGCGATCCCGGCGGGCGAGGGTTCCCGGACGCCTGAGACATTCATGCCGAACGCGCCCGGCAGGTGCCTGGGTTCGATGTGGCCGCCGTCGGCCAGGACGAAGGCGTACTCCAGGCTGCTCTTGAGCTCGCGCACGTTGCCCGGCCAGGAATAGTCCATGAACAGCCGCAGGGTCTCGGGGCTCAGGCCCTTGATGTCCTTGTCGCTCTTGACCCGCAGCCGGTGGATGAAATGGTCGGCCAGCAGCGGGATGTCCTCCTTGCGCTTGCGCAGGGGCGGCAGGTGCACGGGGATGACGTTGATGCGGAAGAAGAGGTCCTCGCGGAACAGGCCCCGCGAGATGAGCTCCGGCAGCACCTTGTTGGTGGCCGTGATGATGCGCACGTCCACGGACAGGGGACGATTCTCGCCAACCCGCTCGAAGGTCTTGGTCTCCAGCACGCGCAGCAGCTTGACCTGCACCGGCAGTGGCAGGTCGCCGATCTCGTCCAGGAAGATGTCGCCCCCGCCCGCGGCCTCGAAACGGCCCTGGCGGTGCCGGATGGCGCCGGTGAAGGCGCCCTTGACGTGGCCGAAGAGCTCGCTCTCCAGCAGAGATTCGTTCAGGGCCGCGCAGTTGACCTGCACATACGGCTCCTCACGGCGAGGCCCCAGGTCGTGGATGGCCCTGGCCACGAGTTCCTTGCCCGTGCCCGACTCGCCGCAGATGAAGACGGGGGCGTCGCTCTGGGCGGCCTTCTCGACAAGGTGGAAGACCTCGAGCATCCGGGCGGAGCGCCCGACCAGGCCGTGAAACATGTCCGACTCGCCCAGCAGCAGGGACAGCTGCTGCAGCTCGTGCTCCTTGCGGTCCAGCTCCGTGAGGTCGATCATGGTCTCCACCGCCCCCAGGGGGGTGCCGTCCTTGGCGTTGAGGATCGAGGCGCTCTTGAGAATGGGCACGTAGGTGCCGTCCTTGCGCATGATGTGGCACTTTCGCCGGACGTAGCTGCCCTGCTCGAAGAGCATGCACCACCTCGACCGCGCCTCGGAACGGACCCTGCGGCAGGCGTCGCACTTGAAGATGGAGCAGTCCGAGCCGATGAGCTCGTCCCGGGAATACCCCGTGATCTCCTCCAGGGCCCGGTTGACCATCCTGACGATGCCGTCGGGATCCACCAGCAGAAGCCCCTCCTGCATGATTTCCACGATCTCCCGCCAATGCGTCTCCAGCTCGGGCGTCCGCGTCTGCCCTTGCGAAATCGTCTCCTGCTGAAAAATCGTGCCTTGTCCCATGGTCACTCTGCTCCATGCCCAAATTAGGCGCTTAAAATTTTAACACCTGTCATCAATATATATACACATGTCAACGGGATCTTTTCGGAAGCCGCCCTATCTGCACGCGCTTCCCGAACAATATCGGCCGGTTTCCTGACAGATGCGCGTCGGTCCCCCATGGCATGACCGTTGCTCACATACAGGGCGAGGGCAAAGAGAACGGCTTCATTTTCAACATCAAGGAGTGAACAATGCACACATTCGTACGCAGGGGAGTGTTCTGGGGCGCCCTTCTGCTCTGGCTGTGGCCCCTGTCCGCACCGGCCGCCACGGAGGAGGCCCCGGGCCGCCAGCTGGCCCGGCAGACGGTCAAGGACGACGCGACCAGATGGATCACCACGGACCACTCGAAGCACCCCATCCTCAAGCAGCCCTTCGAGAAACCCGAGGACGTGACCAAGGCCTGCCTGTCCTGCCACAGCGAGGCGGCGACGCAGATCCACAAGACCATCCACTGGACCTGGAAGGACCCGGCCGACCCCTCGGGCGAGACCGGCAAGGGCGGCCTGTCCGTCAACAACTTCTGCATCAGCGTCGGCTCGAACGAACCTCGCTGCACCTCCTGCCACATCGGATACGGCTGGAACGACAAGAACTACGACTTTTCCAAGGCCGAAGCCGTGGACTGCCTCGTCTGCCACGAGCAGACCGGGACCTACAAAAAGTTCCCGACCAAGTCCGGCTATCCTGTGACCAACGCTACCATGTTCGAGGGCAAGACCGAGTTCCTGCCGCCCGACTACAACGCCGTGGCCCAGTCCGTGGGCCGGCCCGACCGCAACAACTGTGGCACCTGCCACTTCTACGGCGGCGGCGGCGACGGCGTGAAACACGGCGACCTGGACTCGTCCATGGCCAAGCCCAACAAGCAGCTCGACGTGCACATGGGCGTCGACGGCCAGAACTTCCACTGCAGCCGTTGCCACACCACCGACGCCCACAACATCGCCGGCCGCATCTACGCCACCCCGGCCTCCAAGGACCGCAAGAGCCTGCTGGAGGACGACCTGACGCCCAAGATCATGTGCGAGTCCTGCCACGGCGCGCAGCCCCACAAGACCAACCAGAAAGCCAACGACCACGCCGACAAGGTGGCCTGCCAGACCTGCCATATCCCGACCTACGCCCGCGTCAACCCGACCAAGATGCACTGGGACTGGTCCACGGCCGGCGACAAGAAGCGGGAGGCGAAAAAGGACGAGTTCGGCAAGCCCGACTACGACCCCAAAAAGGGCTCCTTCGTCTGGGGAAAGAACATGGTCCCGCGCTACGAATGGTTCAACGGCGCCATCAAGGGCACCACGGCCAGGGACGTCATTGATCCCTCTGCGCCGGTACGCATGTCCTGGCCCATGGGCGACGCGTCCGACCCCAAGGCGCGCATCTTCCCCTTCAAGGTGCACACGGGCAGGACGCCCTACGACAAGGTGCGCAAGACCATGGTCATCCCCAAGCTCTTCGGGCCCAAAGAATCCGGCGCCTACTGGGCCGACTTCGACTGGGGCAAGGCCATCGCCGTGGGCCAGGCCTACAACGGGCTGCCCTACAGCGGCGAGTACGACTTCGTGGATACGGAGTACGTCTTCCCCATCACGCACATGGTGGCGCCCAAGGACCAGGCCGTGGCCTGCGTGGAATGCCACGCCAAGGCCGGACGCCTGGACCATCTGGGCGGCTTCTACATGCCGGGCCGCGACTCGGCGCGCCTCTTGGACATGGGCTGCTGGGCCATGGTCGGGGCATCGGTCCTGGGCGTGATTCTGCACGGCCTGGGACGTTTCCTGAGTTCCGCCGGACGTCGCAAGGAGTAAGGACATGAAAGCCAAGAAGAAGATCTACCTGTACACGCGTTTCGAGCGCTTCTGGCACTGGGTGCAGTCGCTGCTCATCTTCATGCTGCTGCTGACGGGCTTCGAGGTCCACGGGACCTTCACCCTGTTCGGGTTCCAGAAGGCGGTGGAATACCACAACTTCCTGGGCCTGACCTGGATCGTGCTGTTCGTCTTCATCGTCTTCTGGGTGCTGACCACGGGCGAGTGGCGGCAGTACATCCCGACGACGAAGAAGCTCTTCGAGGTCATCGGCTACTACGGCTCCGGCATCTTCAAGGGCCAGCCGCACCCGGTGCAGAAGTCCAAGGAGGCCAAGCACAACCCCCTGCAGCGCCTGACGTACCTGGGCCTGACGGCGATCCTCCTGACCCTGCAGATGGGCACGGGCCTCCTGTACTGGCTCTACAACGACTGGGCCGTCTGGAACCTGACCTTCCTGAACCTGCGCCTGCTGGCGCTCATTCACCTGGCCTGCGCCTTCGCCATCCTGGCCTTCGTGGTCGTCCACGTCTACATGACCACCACCGGCCACACCCTGACCAGCCACATCGCGGCCATGTTCAGCGGCTGGGAGGAGGTCGAGGAAGGCGAAGTGGCCGATTGGGAAGTGCACGAGAAACGCTGAGTCATCCTCCCCTCCCGATACGGGGCCGCGGTCCGTCGCCTGACGGGCCGCGGCCCTTTCTCTTGGAGGAGCGGACGCGATGCGGGTTTGTTTTGCCATGGCGGACACAATGGTGTATGCGCGAATCAAAGTCCGGCAAGGGCCGGCGTGACGGATGCGTGCCCGGTTCCGCATCCGGACCGACAGGGAAATAGCCGGATCAAACTCCCACCAAGCGAGGCACACGATGGACAAACCCTCCCCGACATGCGCGTGCGGCATGAGCCGCAGAAAATTTCTGGCCGCAACCTCCAGCGCCGCCCTGCTCTTCGCCCTGGGCGGCCTGCGCGGCGCGGCCTGGGCGGCGCCCTTCGAGCTCCCCCCTCTGCCCTGGGCGGACAACGCCCTGGAGCCGGTCATCTCGGCCAAGACCATCAGCTTCCATTACGGCAAACACCACAAGGGGTATCTGGACAACCTGAACAAGCTCGTCGCAGGAACGGAGTTCGAGGGCATGCCCCTTGAAAAGGTCGTCGCCGCCACGGCGGGCAAGGCCGACAAGGTCGCCGTCTTCAACAACGCCGCCCAGACCTGGAACCACACCTTCTACTGGAACAGTCTGTCCCCCAAGGGCGGCGGCACGCCACCGGCCGGACTCAAGCAGAAGATCACGGATTCCTTCGGCGACATGGACACCTGCCTGAAGGAACTCTCGGCCGCCGCCGTGGGGCGCTTCGCCAGCGGCTGGGCCTGGCTGGTGGCCGACGGCGGGACCCTCAAGGTCATGAACACCATGAACGCCGACACGCCGCTGACCTTGGGCCTCACGCCCCTTCTGACCATTGACGTCTGGGAGCACGCCTACTACCTCGACTACCAGAACCGCCGCGCGGACTATGTCAAGGCGGTGCTCGAGAAGCTCGTCAACTGGGAATTCGCGGCCAAGAATCTGGGCTGAGCCCACAGAGCCCGAAAAATGAAAACGCCTTGTCCAGCCCCCAGACAAGGCGTTTTCGCACAAGAAGCCATCATCCCCCAATGTACATGATCGGAGCCTGATTGCGTGCGCAAATCAAAGTTATTTTCGAAAAGCATACTCAATATCGCACTTCCGTATTTCGTTTTTGCGTCCTTGTGGATTCTCATTTCCGACCAAATTCTCGCAATACTCGATCTTGATCCGAACACCGCGCTGCGCTGGTCCATGTACAAAGGGTGGGGCTTCGTTTTCGTCTCGGCCTTTCTGCTGACGATTCTCATCCGCTTCAACCTGGCAAGGCATGAGGAGCTTCTGCAACGCCTTGCCGATAGCGAGGAACGCTTTCACCATGTGTGCGACAATCTTCCCGAGAGCTATGTGTACCAATTCACTTTGGAACCAGACGGAACTCCCCGGTTTCTCTACCTCAGCGCCGGCTTTGAAAGGCTCCACGGCCTCCGTACCGAAGACGTGATACGCGACGCCAGCCTGTTGTATCGGCAAGTGGCGCCGTCACAGGTGCGGGATGTGGAAACCCGGCAGGCCGAAAGCATCAGGGATCTCTCGGATTTCACCATGAAGCTCTCCATGCGCCGGTCCGATGGCGCCTGGCGATGGTTCCAGATTTGTTCACGCCCGCGGCGTCTGGCC
This sequence comes from Desulfomicrobium sp., assembly GCA_024709365.1. Classification (GTDB taxonomy): domain Bacteria; phylum Desulfobacterota; class Desulfovibrionia; order Desulfovibrionales; family Desulfomicrobiaceae; genus Desulfomicrobium. The sequence continues at coordinate 26,169 of JANJWV010000027.1, forward strand.
GACGGCCGGATCATCTGGGATGGGATCATCACCGACATCTCGGAGCAGATGGAGTCGCAGCAGGAAATCCGCAGGACGAACGAACTGCTGCGACAGGCCGGCGAGATAGCCGGATTCGGGGGATGGGAGTTCGACGCGCAAACCCTGCAAGGGACCTGGACCGACGAGGTGGCCAAAATCCACGATCTGCCCCCTGCTGAGAGGGTCGACGTCGAACAAGGCCTGAGTTTCTATACCGGAACATCGAAGGACAAGATCGAACGCGCGGTGCGGGACGCCATCGAGCGGGCCCTCCCGTACGATCTGGAACTGGAGATGCATACCCCCGCCGGAAACAGGAAATGGATCAGAACCGTGGGAAGACCGGTCATCGAGGAAGGCCGGGTCAAGAAGGTTGCCGGCGTCATCCAGGACATCACGGAAAAAAAGCGGGCCGAAATATCCCTGCGGGAAAACGAACAGCGCTACCGGGAAATCTTCAACGCAACGTCCGAGGCCATCTTCATCAGCGACGCGGACACCGGCAGGCTTCTCGACGTCAACGACGCCATGCTCGGGATGTACGGCTACAACTCCAAGGACGAAGTGCTGGCGGGAAACCTCGGAGACCTGAGTTCGAACGAGGGGCAATTCACCGAAGAGGAAGCGCAGAAGAGAATCGCCGCGGCATTCCACGGAGAGCGCCTGCAGTTCGACTGGCAGGCGAAACGGCGCGACGGTTCGGTTTTTCCCGTCGAGGTCACGCTCAGGCACTCGCTCATCGGCGGCCAGAACCGGATCATCGCCGTAGCCAGGGACATCACCGACCGCAAACGCGCGGAAACGGCCCTGCGGGAGAGCGAACACCACTTCCGCACCCTGGCCAACGCCGGAAAGGCGCTGATCTGGACATCCGGCCCCGACATGCTCTGCGACTACTTCAATGACACGTGGCTGAAATTCACGGGCCGGACCATGGAGCAGGAGCTTGGCAACGGCTGGGCCGAGGGGGTGCACCCTGACGATTATTCCCGCTGTCTGGAATTCTACGTCGCGAAATTCAACCGCCGCGAGGCATTCGAGATCGAGTACCGACTGCGTCACGCCGACGGCTCCTACCGCTGGATCCTGGACCTCGGCAACCCGCGCTATGACAGCGAGGGAACGTTCCTCGGATATATCGGGCATTGCTACGACGTCACCGAACGCAAGCACAACGAGCAGGCGCTCATTCAGGCCAAGGACGCCGCCGAAACCGCCAACAAGGCGAAAAGCGCCTTCCTGGCCAACATGAGCCACGAGATCCGCACGCCGCTGAACGGCGTCATGGCCATGCTGCAAGTCCTGGAGATGACGCCGCTGGACCCTGAACAGGCCCGGTACGTTTCCATGGCCATGACGTCCTCGGAGCGGCTCACGCGCCTTTTGACGGACATCCTCGACCTGTCCCGAATCGAGGCCGAGAGGATGACCCTTCGCGAAGAGGAATTCGAGGTCGGCAATCTGTGCGACTCCGTGCTTGAACTCTTCCTTGTCGCCTCCAGGGAAAAGGGCCTCTCGCTGGAGACCTCACTGGACCCCGCCCTCCCGCCCAGACTGCTCGGGGACGAGTCACGGCTGCGCCAGATCCTGTTCAACCTGATCGGCAACGCCATAAAATTCACCGAAACGGGCTCCGTCCATCTGGAGATGACGCCGTTGCGGTCCGCCGATGCGGAGGTGCTGGTGCTGATCAGCGTCGCCGATACGGGCATAGGCATTTCACCTGATCGGCTGGACGAGTTGTTTCAGCCCTTTACCCAGGTCGAGACATCCTACACCCGGAAATATCAGGGGGCGGGCCTCGGGCTGTCCATCGTGCGCAGGCTCGTCGAACTCATGGGCGGCCACATAACCCTGGACAGCCTGCCCGGCGAGGGGACCGACGTGCATGTCGTCCTGCCCCTGAAGCTGCCGCCGGAGGCCGGCGCCCTGGCGCAGACGGCCGCGGCAAACCGCAACGACCCGACCATGGGCATCCGCATCCTGCTGGCCGAGGATGACTGGCCCAACGCTTTCGCCACCAAGACGCTCCTGGAAAAACACGGCTACGAGGTCTCCCTGGCCGTGAATGGGCGGGAGGTCATCGATCTGGTCGAAGCGCAGGAATTCGACCTGATCCTCATGGACGTCCAAATGCCCGTCATGGACGGGATCGCGGCAACCAGGGCCATCCGCTCATCGACACGCATCGGGCCGAAGAGGGACACGCCCATCATCGCCCTGACCGCCTTCGCCATGACCGTGGACAAGGATGCATTTTTGGCCGCAGGGATGAACGGATTCCTGCCCAAGCCGGTAAAATTGGCGGATCTGCTGGCGGAATACAATAAAATCAGGCACGCACCCGTCGGCTGAGGAGGGGGGCGGACGCCCCACGGCAGAGGGACAAGGAGGGCTGCCGGGATCTATTCTTCGGGCACGTGCGGTTGCTCTTTCCTGACCAGAACGTACAAAGGCTCCCTCACCCCAAGGATTACTCCAAAATTGCGGAGCAATTCCAACGCCGCCAAGGTGATGCTCTGCCCCTTGTCGATCAAGACCACACCCTTTCCGCTCATGACGGGGCTCATCAGCAGCATGCCCTCGCTCAGTTCGTCTATCCCGACGCTGCGGATCTCGCTCTGCTGCCGCCTCTGCACGACTTCGGCCAGCGCCGAAACGACCCTCGTGTCATAGATTCCAGGCTCATCCCGCATGAGCCGCAAAGTCTCGTCGGAGGCGATGCCGGCATTGTCCCGATCGACGAAATCCAGGGCCGCCTTCAATATCCTGGCGCCCGTACACGGGTTTCCGGACAGGGGCAGTTCGTGTTCGGACACCATCTCGACCACGCCCTCCAGGCGGGGCACATGCCGCAACAGACTGCCCGCCATGGCCGGATGCATCAGGAATATCATCTGCTCATCCTTCGACAGTTCCTGGCCGGAAATCTTCCGCTCAAGGATGTCCATGGGGAGGGATATGCAGCCGATCTGGCTGAGCATGGCCGCGAGTTCGTATTTCCAGCTGCCTTCCAGCCCAAGGAACTGCACCATGTCCGCGACCAGGGGCTTGGCTTTCTCCGCGCGCCCGAAGGCTTTGGGGCTGACCGACGCGAGCAGTTCCGACAGGACCTGGATGCACCCGCGCAAGGTGCCGTGGAGAAGTTGCCGCTCCGATATTGCCAGCCTGTACTGCCGCAACCCGTCGTTGACCGCCAGCAGGAGCGCGTCCGGGGCGCACGGTTTGGTCAGCAACCGGAAAATACCCCCCCTGTTCACGGCGGAGATGGCCGTATCGAGGTCGGCGTGGCCTGTCAGCATGATACGGACCGTATCCGGCCATCGGTTCTTGATGACTCCCAGCAACTCGACCCCGTCCATGACCGGCATCTTGAAGTCGGAAACGACGACGGCGAAGGGGCCGCCCGACTCCATCAGCCGCAAGGCGTCCAGGCCGCTTCCGGCGGTCTCGATCACGAAGTGCTTGCGCAGGTTGCGCCGAAACGTCTCAAGCACGAATTTTTCATCGTCGACAAAAAGAATCCGTTCGCTCATGGGCCCTCACCGTTGGTTATCTCAAGCGACCCGGCCGCAGCTTGCCCGACAAGGCCCGGCCGATGGACGTACGCTCCGCGATTTGCTTCAGTTCTCCGTTTCGAGTTCGGCTTCTATCGCGGCCTTCCACCGTGCAAATTTCACCTCCCCGTCCTCCAGGCCCGACATCACCGGGGCAATGGAATGCGGTGCGTAACCGCTCGATCGCACGTAACGGTTGTGCATTTCCACATCCACGAAATGCAGGACCGCGGAAAGGTGCGAAAATTCCGGGTACTGCAGAATGCCGTGATGCTGGGCAATGGCGACAACGATGGGCTCGGAAAATCCCCACAGCCCCAACAGGTACGCACCGACTTCCGCGTGCGTCACGCACAGTTCGTCCGCCTCGACATCGGCCAGAGGAACGTTCCGCGCCTGGGCAAGAAGCAGGATCCGGGTGTACTCGCCGGGGCATCCTTCGGCCAGGACGATCTTCCCCACATCATGCAGAAGGCCGCACAGGAATGCGTCCTCGATCGCCCTGCCGCCCGCACCCTCGCCACGCATCGCCGCGCGACAGCAGCGCGCCACGTCGAGACAGTGGGTCCAGAGTTTTTCCGTGTCAAAACCCGGGTACATGTCCGGGTCCAGGGTCTTGAAGACGCGGTCGGCCAGCACCAGCCCCCGTATCAGGTTGACCCCGAGGATGGTCACGGCCTGCAGCATGTCGCTCACTCTGCGCGACAAGCCGAAATACGGTGTGTTGATGAGTTTCAGGATGCCGGTCGTCAGGCTCATGTCCTGGGAAACGATACTGGCCAGCGTCTGATTCGAGGTGTTTTCGTTCCTGAGCGCCCTGGTCAGGTCCGTGTACACTTTCGGCACCACGGGCAGATGTTCCATGCGATGCACGACCGACCGCAGCCGCTCGTTCATGAGCAGAAAGCGAAGCCTCGAGGCCGATTGGACGGCGTCGAGGAGCTCCGTCGGGCTGACCGGCTTGTTCAGCAGCTGATGCGCGGCGACGAGAAGGCTCGAAACCACTCCATCCTCGGCCTCGGATGTCATCAGGATGCGCATGGTCATGGGCCAGCGCTCCCTGACCCTCACCAGCAGATCCGTCCCGATCATGTCGGGCAGCCTGGCATCGGTCACGATGACGTCGCAGGCGGTGGAAGAAAGCACCTGCTCCGCCTGACTCGCGGAAGTCGTCAACAGAAGTTCGATGGGCAGCCTCCTGGACGTGACGACACGCCTGAGACTCTGGTGCACGATGGCGTCGTCATCGACGAAGAGTACCTTGAGCTTATCCACGGCGAAAATCCTCGACCCTTCCCGCTACGGGCAGGGAAATGATGAACGTGGTGCCCTGGCCGGATTCGGTTTCAAAGCGGATTCCCCCCCCATGCTCCTTGACCACCACGCGATGGGCGATGAAAAGGCCCTGTCCGGTGCCCTTGCCCACGGACTTTGTCGTGAAGAACGGTTCAAAGACATGGTCCCGGGCATGGGGAGGAATACCCGACCCGTTATCCATGACCCGGATGCGAACCAGGTCGCCCATACTTCGGGTCTCGATCGTGATCTTGCCCGACCGTTCCGTCCCCTTGGACACATCCATGACCGCATGGGCGGCATTGACCACAAGATTGAGCAACACCTGGCCGATACCCTGAGAGGAGCACACGACGCGCGGCAGGTTCGGGTCGAGGTCCACGGCCATGTCGGCCACATATTTCCACTCGTTGCGCGACAGGTTGACCGTCTTCTCGACCAGTTCGTTCAGGTCGACCGCCTCTTGCCTGTCGTGGCCCGGGTGCGCGAACTGCTTGACCGAATTGACGATGGCGGAAATCCGGTCGAGCCCCTGCATGGTCTCGGAAATGGCCGATGGGAGTTCATCGAGGTAGAAGGGAATCTGCAGCTCCTCCTCCCTGGACGCCAAGGCCTTCCGGTCCTCCCCTCCCGCGACGGCGGCCCGGCAGGCGTCGAGCGCCTGCCCCAAATTCTCGACGCCCTCCTTGATGAACCACATGTTGTTCATGACGTATTGGGTCGGCGTGTTGATCTCATGGGCGATGCCCGCGGCCAGCTGCCCGATGGCTTCGAGCTTCTGCGTCTGGAGAAGCTGGGATTCGAGCATCCTGCGCTCGGTGATGTCCAGAAACAGCAGCCAGTATCCCAGGGGCTGACCGTCCCCGGTACCTTGCGCCACAGGCGTGACCAGAACGAACCGGATCTCCTGACGGGCCTTCAGGCGCAGGTCGAACCGGGAACCCGGCAGAAAACAGGCGTCCTGACCGAATATCGTGCCGAAAAGCGCCCTGTCCTCCTCATGCACCAGGGGCGTCAGGAGCATGCCGACGAGATCCTCGCGACCCTGCCGCACCAGATCGCAGAAATGGTCGTTGCAGTATTCGACCGTGCCTGCCATGTCGACCTGCACCAGCCCCTGGCTCATGTTCTCCGCCAGGCTTCTGAAGAGCTGCTCGCTGCGCGCCAGGCTTTCCCTGGCCTCCCTGCGGCGGCTCACATCCTCGACAAACCCCTCGAAGTACATGACCCGGCCTTGAGCGTCGCGCACCAGGCGCCCGCGCAATCTGCCCCAGAACGTCGACCCGTCCGGCCGGACCAGGTTCACGTCTTTGGCGGAAATGTTGTCCTTCTCCAGGCCTTCACGGATGAGCGCGTCCCTGTCCTCGGGGCACGCATACATCTGACTGGATATATCACTGTAATAATTTATCATATCTCCGACAGAACGAAAACCGAACATCGTGGCCATGGTTTTGTTGACGCTGAGGTAAACCCCTTCGGGGGTACTTTGAAATATTCCCACCGGCGCATGGTCGAAAATGCTCTTATACTTGCTCTCGATGGACTCCATGGTTTCCCGGATTCTGTCCGAAGCCGTCGCGTCGCGGGAGACGACGACCCGGCCGATGCGCTTGCCTTCACCGTCGAGCAGCTCGCTGCTGCGGACCATGAATCTGCCGGGCAGGTTGGGATACCTCACGGAAACTTCACGCGTCTGATGTCCTTCGTCCGACAGCCTGCACTCGGTACAGCCCAGCACCTCCCTGCACGTCCTGCCGACCACGTCCCTCGGCGTCAGCCCGAGCTTGTCCGTCAGGGACCTGTTGGCGCGCTGGATGATCCCCGAATCGTCGACCAGGAACACCACGTCGGAGATGGTGTCGAAGGTGCGTTCGAGTTCCTCCTTGGCCCTCAGGATCATCGTCCGGTTTTTCAGGGGTTCCGTCACATCCTGAAGAAGGACCGCATATCCCGGGAATTTGTCCGAGATGTCGGGCAACCGGCTGACGCATGCCTGAAAGAGCCGTTCGCCGGCGGATGAGGGAAAGACGGCAAGGCGCTCGATCGCGCCTCCCGGCGTCCCTTCCCCCTCGCGCAACACGTCTGCAAGCCACGGAAAGACCTTCTCGGCTTTCTCCCCGCAAAGACTGGCGGCGCCGACGGCCGAGCGCCGTGCGTAATAATCCCGGCCATGCGCGGCGTTCCCGTCCAGCAGACGCGCGGCGGCGCGGTTCAGGTTCTCGACGGTCCCGTCGGGCGAGACGAAGATGACCGGATGAACGAGACTCTCGAAAAAGGTCAGGTACCGATTCTTTTCATTGGTCATCTCCCGCAGGCTTGCGGCCATGCAGGTCCCGGAAGCCTGGTCCCCCAGGCTCGCCCATTCGGAGCAGAACGCCGCGCTCATGCGGTCGCAAAGACGCATGATGAGGTACTCATACCGCTCCCGCTCCCCGCCCGGGGACATGAACTGCCTGATGCAGTCCAGGAATGCCTGCCTGTAGTACACGAACATCCCCAGAAACATGCCGATATCTATGCCACGCTCCCGGTGTCTGCGGGCCTCCTCCAGTCCGAAGCGGGTTACCGGATCCGCATCCCAGTCCGTATGCACCTTGATCTCGATGCCGGACGTGCCCCCGTTCTCAATGGCGGCGGCCAGCGCATCGGTCAGGCCGACAACGGAAAGCCGCCATGCTTCGGCGAGGGTGGACGTGTACGCGACGTAGCCATGCTCCTGCGCATAGAAGAGGATGCGCGCAATCAGCCAGTCTTCCTCCTTACGGAGCAGGTCAACGAGATGATCACCCATGAGTATTCCTTGACTTCCGGCTGTGCCTATCCGGCCCCTCCGCGATGGGAGTGCAGTGCCTGCGCAAGGCGTGACGCACCGCCGGGATTCAGATTTTTCTTGTCATCGTTCGCGCCCATGCCATACGTACATGATGGAGCTGGCAAGCTACTTCAAGGGCCTAGGTTCTGCAAGAACGTACGGTTAATTTCGACTCCAGAACACGAAAAAGACAAATCTCTTCCGACAGGCAGTCAGCGACCGGCGAGGCAATCCCGGCTTTCGACCGCACCGATACGGCAACAGCAGAGGTGTTTCGTGACCACAACCCAGAAGCATCGCGAACAGGCGGTCCTTTTCGTCGATGATGAACCGGCAGTGTTGCAAGGGCTGCACCGAGCCTTCCACAACGCCCCCTTCCACTGCCATTTCGCAGAATCCGCGTTCCAGGCCCTGGAGCTCATCGACTCGGGCAAAATCGACATCGTGGTCGCCGACGAGCAGATGCCGGGCATGTCGGGCACCGATTTCCTGGCCATAGTCCGCAACCGCCAGCCCCAGATCATCCGCATCATCCTCTCCGGCCACGCGAGTCTCGAGCGCGTCATCGCCGCCATCAACACCGGGCAGATCCATCGGTTCCTGACCAAGCCCATCGAGACGCAACAGCTTTTGGCCATCCTCGAGGAGTACCTGACCGCCCTGCGGCTGCAGGCCACCAAAATGGCGTTGAGCAGCCGGACGGACACCATCGGGAGATGGGAGTGGGACATCATCGAAGGGACATGGAACTGGAGCGAAAGCTTCGAGCGCATCATGCACGTCCGGCTGGACGAGGGGCAGGTCAACATCTCCTCCCTGTTTTCGAGCGTCCATGCGGAGGACCGCGCGGAACTCCTCTCCATCATCTACAACTGCCGCGACAGCGGTCAGACGAGAGAGGCCGAGCACCGCATCGTCACCGCCGACGGGGACATCCGCTGGGTCGTGCAGTTCATGGACGTCTTCAGGGACGGCGACAGGATCTGGAAGCTCTTCGGCATGCTCCGCGACATCACGGACCATAAGGAAAAGGAGACTCTCCAGGCGGAACGCCTGATCATGCTCCAGGCGACATTGAACAAGACCGTCGAAGCCCTGGGACGCGTCACCGAAATCAGGGACCCGTACACCGCAGGCCATCAGGCCCGCGTCGCCCGCCTGGCCAAGGAGATGGGAAAACGCATGGGGCTGGACCCGGCACGCCTGGAAGGGCTGGAAACCGCAGCCAAACTTCACGATATCGGCAAGATATACGTGCCGGCCGAATTCCTGACGAAACCCGGCACACTGCGCGAGGCCGAAATGAGCCTGATGAAGTACCACCCTGAAATCGGGCATCAGATCATTCAGGACATACCCTTCACCGTGCCCGTGGCCGACATCGTGCTGCAGCATCACGAACGCCTCGACGGATCCGGCTACCCCGCAAAGCTGAAAGGGGACGACATTCTCCCCGAGGCCCGAATTCTGGCGGTGGCGGACGTGTTCGAGGCCATGTCCTCCTTCCGCCCCTACCGCCCCGGGCTGGGCCCGTTGGCCGCCATGAGGGAGCTGGACTCGGGCAAAGGGATCGCCTTCGATCCCGCTGCGGTCGAGGCCCTGGAGAGGATCATGGAAGAACAGCCGGGTTTCCTGAACAACACCCGGGTGATCGACCATGCCGTTTGACCCTCCTGATGAACCGCAGCGTGGGCGCGCAAATCCCTGAACGAGGGAGAATCCCGCGCCAAAACTGGCTTGCCGCGCGAAGCGAAGTTCCGTATCCATCAGTTTTTATACGTATTGCACGCGTCACTCGCCGGAGGATTGCCGACGTCATGAAGTTCCTGATCGTTGAAGACGACACCGCAGGGGCGACACTGCTGAAGAAGATTCTTGCCGAACACGGGCACGTCGACGAAGTGCAGGACGGCCCGTCGGCCATCGAGGCTTTCAACGGCGCGTGGTCGGAAGGAAAGCCCTACGACGTCATCTTCCTGGACATCATGATGCCGGAGATGAACGGACACGATGTCCTCAGGATCATTCGGGAGCGAGAGCGGGCTCTCCGCCTGCCCCAGATCAGGGAGGTCAAGGTCATCATGACCTCCGCCCTCGACAGTGCCGAAAGCGTGAGCCAAGCCTTCCACGAAGGCAGAGCCTCCGCCTATCTCGTCAAGCCGATTCACATGCACAGCGTCATCGCGGAAATGAGGAAGCTCGGCATCCTCCCGGCGCACGGAGTCTGACTCCTCCGGTCACGGCCGGGACGAATTCGAAGGCCGGACTGCGCCCGCCGACATCGCTGCGCATGGAGGAATTTCGTTCCGATCCGGCCGCAGCAACCCAACCGACCGTCATTCCTGCATGCAGCAGGGCAAACCCAAATCGCTCCCGTCATTGACCCGACGCCGGTTCCCGGATATTGGTAGGACCAATTTCCATTCCAACCAAGGAGCAGCCCATGACCTACATTCCCGTCGGCGGACTGAACGTCGCAAAGCCCCTCTATGACCTTATCCGTGAACAGGTCGCGCCCGGAACCGGCGTGGCCGACACCGCGTTCTGGGCATCCCTGGAAACGATCCTGCGCGACCTGACCCCGCGCAACGAGGCGCTGCTGGCCAAACGTGACGATCTGCAGAAACGGATCGACGCCTGGCACCGGGAACGCGCTGGCAAGCCCCATGACCCGGAAGCCTACAAGGAATTCCTCGCGTCGATCGGCTACGTCGTGCCCGAGGGCGGCCCCTTCTCCATCGCCACCGCAGGCGTCGACCCAGAAATCTCGACTATCGCCGGCCCGCAGCTCGTGGTGCCCGCCACCAACGCCCGCTACGCCCTGAACGCCGCCAACGCCCGCTGGGGCAGCCTGTACGACGCGCTCTACGGCACCGACGTACTGCCCGAGGACGGCGGCGCGACCCGCACCGGAAAGTACAACCCGGTGCGCGGCGCCAAGGTCATGCAGTTCGCGGCCGCATTTCTGGACAAGGTGCTGCCCCTGACCGCGGGCAGCCACGCCGACGTCATCGAGTACCGCACCCGGACGGAAGGCGGACAGGAGGTCTTCGAGGCCGCCCTCCCCGGCGCCGTCACGGGCCTGCGCAACCCGGCGGCCTTCGCCGGCTACGCGCCCGGCACCCTGCTCTTCAGCAACCACGGCCTGCACATCGAGCTGTGCATCGACCGCGCCCACCCCATCGGCTCGGCCCACCCCGCGGGTCTCAAGGACGTGATCCTGGAGGCGGCCGTGACGACCATCGTGGATTTCGAGGACTCCATCGCCGCCGTGGACGGCGAGGACAAGGCCCAGACCTACGCCAACTGGTTGGGCCTGCTGCGCGGGGACCTGCAGGCCGCCTTCGACAAGGGCGCCAGGACCGTCTGCCGCAGCCTGAACCCCGACCGCTCCTACACCGCCCCCGACGGTTCGATCCTGACCCTGCCCGGCCGCAGCCTCCTGCTGGTCCGCAACGTCGGTCACCTCATGACCACGGGCGCAGTACTTCTGGACGGCCGGGAAGTCCCCGAGGGCATCCTCGACGCCATGGTCACGGGCCTCGTCGCCATGC
>JANJWV010000026.1 GCA_024709365.1 Desulfomicrobium sp.
GGATTTAAAATCCCTTGTCCTTCGGGGCGTGCGGGTTCGAGTCCCGCCCTGGGCACCATGATAATTCATAAAAAAAACGGATGGTTACCGAAAGGCAGCCATCCGTTTTTGTTTTTTCGCCAGAGAAATAGCCTGGGAAACAGTACCCCAATTTGGGTACTATGACCTGCCGGATCACTTCGAACCGATCAATTCCTGAGAATTACCCGGCAGGTCATGAGGGACAATGGACCCATTCCTGAAGCCGACTCTGTCCTCATGGCATTGAGCATGCAACAAATTGAAACTTAATGTGGCGACAAAAAGGTCGCCGTGTTGGGGGTGGCCGGCTAACGCCGACGCATGCACATCACTCCGCCGCTGTAGAGAAGGAGGGAGCCGCCCAGCCCCACACTGGACGCCGTGCCAGCACAACAGCCAAGCAAGCCGATGGTTGCGACGATAAGAGGGAACGGCTTGTAGATGAATTCCGGCAACCAGACACGCATTGAAGACCTCACTGATCTCGTTCCGCCCTGTTCGGACATGACGTCTTCCACTCTCCGTCATCATGTCATGACCGATTCAGGCATTTATTCAGACAAGCACGACAAAAGCATCACGGATTCCCATACAGAACAACAGGCTATTTTATCAAGCATAAAATAATATTCTCGAATATTTTTTTATGCAACATTTATGCAGATCAGAATTGTTTGGTAACTGGCTCCGTTGACAGGAAAATTTCTCAATCATCAGATATGCATGATTATTAATTTTTCAAATCACGCTATATTGAATATCATTACTGCCAAGATATGAATGCCATACGCCGCATGAATATCAGACGATCATGGCGACTCTCCATCGCAGCATTCGGAACCACAAATTCTATAAAAATGCCCCCGGCCAGTCCGAAGCATTCGGACGGGAAGGGGGCTTGAAACACACGGCCTGTCCGACCCCATCAGATGCTGTCCAGCAGGGCCCTGGCTTCGGCGTATTCCGGGAAGTCGGGCTGGCGCTGCAGGAGGGACAGAAGCAGGGTGCGGGCCTCGGCCGCCTCGCCTTCCTCGGCCAGGACGCGGGCTAGGTGGTAGGCAACGGACGGGTCATCGGGCAGCGCCTCGTGGGCCTTGCGCAGGTGCGTCAGAGCCGTCGGCCTGTCGCCCAGGCGGTAGTGGATCCAGCCCAGAGTATCCAGGGCTGCGGGATCCCCTTCGGCGCTGGCAGTGGTGGCCAGGGACAGAGCCTCGGCCAGGCGCTGCGGGGTGGCTGCCGGGTCCGAGGCGATGGCGTAGGCCAGGTTGTTGGCCACAGTGCGCAGGCCCGGCTGGCGCTCCAGCAGGCGGCGGTAGATGCCCTCGGCCTCGGCGTGCTGCCCGGCCCGCTGCAGGAGCTGCCCCAGGAGCACGGACTCGGCCACGGAGTCGGGATTCCGCGTCAGAGCCGCCCGGCTGTCGGCGATGGCCGCGTCGAGTTGACCCGTCCGGGCCTTGAGGGTGGCCAGCCGCATGAAGGGGACGGACGACTCGGGATCGCGGCGGCCGGCTTCGATAAAGGCCGCCTCGGCCTGGCCGTACTCTTTGAGTTCCATGGCCGTTCGCCCCAGCAGGTCAGCCGCCCAGGCGTCCTGCGGCCGGGCTTGGGACCAGGAGCGGGACCACGCCAAGGCCGCTGCCGGCCCGGCCGCCTCGCGCTCGATGCCGACCATCATCGCAGCCGCGCCCTGCGCGTCGGGCTGGTCGCGCAGGATGCCCTCCAAGGTCCGACGCGCCGCAGGCCAGTCCTTGCGGGCGGCCTGCAGGGCGCCGATGCGCATCAAGGCGGGAATCCTGGCCTGCTCAAAGTCCATGGCCTGGCGGAAATGCACCTCGGCCGCATCGTAATGCTCGCGACGCGCCTCGATGCTGCCCATGGCGAAGAGCAGGCGCGGTTCCATGCCATCGTACGCGGCGGCTGCCTGCAGCACGCCCAGTGCGGCGTCCGCGTTGCCCTGCCGCTCCTGGGCCGCGGCCAGCTCCAGACGCAGCTCCGCGGATTCGGGCTTGCGTTCCAGGGCGGCGCGCAGGGTCTCCTGGCCCGAAAGACCGTTGCCCATGGCGAATTGGGCCTTGGCCATGAGGATGACCACCGGGATGTCGGCCGGGTTGTCGTGCAGGGCGATGCGCAGCTCGGTCAGGGCTTCCTCGTGTCGGCCCTGGAGCATGAGAATGCGGCCACGTGCGGCGTGACCGCGGGCGTCACCGGGGTTGGCGAGCAGCACGGCCTCCACCTCGGCCATGGCCCCGTCACGGTCGCCTCGGCGCAGCTTGAGTTCCGACAATCGCAGCCGCGCATCGAGGCCGGCCGGACCGGCCGTGGCGTCCGCCGCCAGAGCCGCAAGCCCGGCCTCTGCCTCGGCCGTCCGTCCCGTGGCCATCTGCACCGCGGTCATGGCCAGGCGCAGCTTGGGCGTCGGGCCTCCCGGCCCCTGCCCGGCCACGGCCATGGCCTCGTCGGGCTTGCCGGTGCGCATCAGGTATTCCACCAGACGCAGCCGCGCCTCCTCGGACCCGGGCTCCGCGGCCAGCAACTCGCGCAGGATGCCCTCGACCCGCCCCCCATCGCCCATGCGCTCGTACAGCGCGGCCAGGAGGACCATGACGCCGCGGTTGGCCGGGTCCAGTTCCTTGAGCTTGAGGAGGTGCCCTTCGGCCGTCTCGAACATCCCCTGATCCGCGGCCAGGCTGGCGGCCCGGAAATGCAGGGCCCGGCTGCCGGGCCTGGAAGGGATGGCGTCCTCCACGACGCGCAGGGCCTCGCCCCCCCTCCCCTGCTCGGCATGAATGACCGAGAGGGCCAGGGTTGCGTCCTCGTTGCCGGGGTCCTTGGCAAAGACCTCGTCAAGCTGCAGTCGGGCCTCGTCGAAGCGCTTGGCGCGCAGCATGGCGCCGACCCTCAGCAGTCGCCCGTCATGGGACGCCGGATCGAGAGACAGGATCTTGTTCGCGCTGCTTTCGGCCTTGGGCGCATCTCCGGAAAGCAGGTAGAGCCTGCCCACACCGAGGAGGGCCTCCACGTTGTCCGGCGCAAGCTCCGTGGCCCGCTGGTAGTTGGCAAAAGCCTCGCGCCAGTTCTGTTCCTTCAGGGCGCTGCGCCCCAGCAGCAGGTAGGCGCCGGTGTGGTTGGGGTCGAGTTTGATGACGTTTCTGGCCTCGATGCGGGCTTCGGCGACGCGCCCTTCACCCTCGAACTTGAGAGCGTTGGCGAAAAAGTCGTCCCTGCGCTCCTCCTTGGAGCCGCAGCCCAGAAACGTCAGGCCCATGATCAAACAAATCAGAATACGCCGCATTGAGGTCTCCCTGTGATGTGAACTCGGCGCAATCCGATCGGACAGGACTGCGGCCGAGCAAAAATGCAATATCAAAGCCAACGGGCAGGTCGGTCCGACCCGTCCGGACTCCCTGGAGCCCTCCCCTAGAAGAAGGTCAGGACTGCAGCCTCAACGCAGATCAATACGACCAGAAAGAGCACGTATCCCCTGTTCCGGCCGATGCGCGAGTAGATCAGGTTCAGGGCCAGGCCCAAAAGCACCGCCTTCATGGCGATGTGGCGCAGTTCGGCCAGTTCCGTCCCATCTTCGGACAGGAAGACCAGGGACGCGATAAAGGCGATGAGGATGTAGTCCAGGGCGTTGAGCGGCACCTTCTCCGGTGTCAGCAGGATGCAGCCGAAATAGAGAGCCGTCAGGGCGTAGAAGATGCCCGAGATCCCGTCGGGACCCATGGCCAGGAACACGCTGTCGGTCTTTCCCACCTCGCCGAAGGCCACGACGTAGAGGATGACGGCGAGCATCGTGTAGTACAGGACCGGCGCCAGGGACGGACTGCGCCGGGCGTGCAGGACGGCCGCCAGGGCCAGGATGACGCCGGCCGCCACGAGGGTCGGGGCCTGTGGCTGGCGGATGAAAAAGATGTTGATGAAGAAAAAGAAGGTGAAAAAAAGGAAGAAGGATTTCCAGCACAGCCAGGACAGGACGCGGCGCATGTCGATGCTGCGCGCGTTCCAGACGAACGCGGCCTGGGCGGCCTCCCTGACCAGGGCGTAAAGCCGCTGTGCGCTGACCTCCTTGCCCTGCACGGCCGAACGGAAGGCGAAGGCCCCGCCGAGGAGGATGGCATAGAGCAGCAGGTTCAGCCAGTCCGGCGCGAAGCGCAGGACGAAACCGGCCAGGATGAGGGTGAAATGCAGGGCGTAGATGCTGACCACGGCCTGCTCCTGGGTCAGACCCGCGCGCAGGAGCTTGTGGTGCAGGTGGTTCTTGTCCGGCTTGAAGGGGCTCCTCCCGGCGCGGATGCGCTCGTACATGACCATGGCCGTGTCCAGGATGGGCGTGCCGAGCAGGAACAGGGGCAGGACCGGACTGTAGATGGAGTGGTTCTGGGTCAGCATGATCAGGCAGGCGCCGATGGTGTAGCCCAGGAACTGGCTGCCCGTGTCGCCCATGAAGACCTCGGCCGGGTGCACGTTGTAGCGCATGAACCCGACCAGCCCGCCGCACACGGCCAGGGTCACGGCGATGGGCAGGACCGTATCCGAAGTATAGCCGAGGAAGGCGCAGGCCAGGAGAATGAGCAGGGACAGGCCACCGGCCAGGCCGTCCAGACCGTCGCTCAGGTTGATGATGTTGATGACCGCGATCATGAAGATCAGGGTGAAGATGAAGGACACAGGTCCGAGGTTGACGAACACGCCGGGCACGATTTCGCCCAGGCAGCAGACCTGCAGGCCCGACAGCAGCGCGAAGGCCAGGATGGCCAGAGTTTGTCCCAGGAACTTCACGCGGTACCCCAGTTCGCACATGTCGTCCCAGAGCCCGAAGAAGAGGATGATTATGGCCCCGGCGAGGTAGCCGGTCAGTTCCGGGGACAGGGCCAGGGGCGCCAGCAGGGAGGCCACGGCGGCCAGAGCGATGGCCACGCCGCCCGTGCGCGGGATGAGGCCGGTGTGCACCTTGCGCGGGTCGGGCTTGTCGACGATGCCCAGACGCCGGCCCAGGCGGATGCCCACTGGCACGAGCAGGGTCGAGAGCAGGAAGGCGATGTAGAAGTTGACCAGGAAATTCACGACCGCCCCCCGGCCCCGGCTTCCAGGACCGGCCCGCGACCGGGCAGAATGCCGCCCAGCACGGGCATGGCCTGCCCCAGGAAGGCCAGCAGGCGCTCCTCGGCCAGGGCCTCGCTCTCACCCTGGGCAAGGGGCGTGATGACCCGGACCAGGGCGCCGTCGGTCCGGCGCAGCGTCAGGGAGTCCCACATGGTGGCCAGCTTCAGCTCCACGCCGTTGGTCAGCATCCGGCCCCGGGCCGGGAACCAGAAGTAGGACAGCATCCGCCTGCCGCCCTGCTCCAGCAGGGCGCGGTTGAGGCGCACCGGCCCGAAGCCCGGCACATCCACCTGCACGGTGCCCGAGCGGGCGAAGTTCCAGCCACCGCCGCGCAGGCAGGTCTCGGGGGAGTGGATGGACTCGCCCTTGCTCTGGCTCTGGTACCAGGCCACGTAGAAATCCACGGACCCGCCGCGCTGGTCTCGGAAGTCGATCTGTACGTAGTCCGAGAAATCCAACTCATCGATGAATTTCTGGTCCATGGCAATGAACCTGCCCTGCCAGCCGGGAAAGGCCAGGGGGAAGGTCGAAAGGGGGCGGGCCACGGGCAGCACGTCGGGAGTCGCGGCCCGGTAGCGGATGAAACCCGTGGCGGCCAGCACCAGGATCAGCCCGGCCAGGACCGGGCCGAGGGACGCCCCGGCAGGGGCATCTCCCGGTGCCGGAACAGGAAAGACCGCCAGCAGCGGTCCCCGGCCGCGGGACAGGAGGCGCATCAGGCCGAGCAGGCAGAGGGACGAGAGGGCGAACATGGCCCAGCCCATGATGTCATGGGCCGTACCCTCCAGGATGGAGGCCCCGTAACTGCGAGCCAGGAGCCCGCTAACCCCGATGCGCAGGCCGTTCATGACGATGGCCAGGGGCAGGGTCGCGGCCAGCAGCAGGGCCCGCTTCCACCACTCGCGGCGAAAATAGTAGGTCAGGACCATGGCCACGATGACCAGCGGAATGAGGAAGCGAAGCCCGGAGCAGGCCGCCACGACCTCGAGCTGGGTGAAGCCCAGGTCGATGACGTTGCCCTCGCGGTAGGCCGGCACGCCGGCCAGATGCAGGAACTCCGCGCCCAGGCGGGTGGACAGGAGCTGCATGCCGAGCGTCAGGCGGCTGTAGACGTAGTTGGGCGGCGGAAAGGCCGTCAGCAGCAGAAAGAGGGGAAAGAGGGCGACCATGAGCTTGCGCCGGCCCATGATGGTCCAGCACAGGCCGATGATGGCGAACCACAGGGAGAGGTAGAGGGACAGGAACTCCCCGCCCAGCTCCCCCAGGAGCAGGAAAAAGACGGCGGCGGCGAAGGCCCACAACCCGCCCCAGGACGGCCGCGAGGGCAGCGCGAGCAGCTCGGCGCGCCGCTCCCAGAGGAGCCAGGCCATGACCGGCGGGATGAGCCAGCAGTAGTCGAAGTCCGCCCTGCCCCACTCGGAGCCGACCAGACGCCAGACGGCGGAGTGGTACGCAAGGGCCATGACGAGGGCTCCGGCGCCCCATCCCGGCCAGTTGATTCGAGGCATTCACGCTCCAGATGATCGGATTCGCGCCGCGGCGCCCGTCCCGAATCGGCAGGAGCGGCAATGGCGACGGCCAGTCAGTACAAGTCCCATGCCAAGGGCCTGCCGATTCGATAACAAACCCAATGCACCAGAATCATGAAACAAATTTCCAGCATCCGCCTCCGCCCGCATCCCTGCCCAACCGCCTTGTCCAGCCGGGCCGGACAACCTCGCACGCCGGAAGCCGCCGCTCCCCTGTTTCCAATCAACTGACCGGAATAACACACGTGTTATGCCTGCAGGCCTTTATCTCCGCGCGCGGAAAGGCCGGCCAGGCGGGGCCATGTTGTCTTGTGCGGTGACGGCTACGAGGACGGGATGTTTGGGGCAGTCTGAATGTCTTGGCCGGCGGGCAGTGAATGAAGGCTGGCTGTTGGGACGGGTAACGGCAAGGGCGGCGGCAGGGGCAGCGGGGAAGTCTGGACGATCATGCCGTCTCCTTGCGGAGTGATGATCGGCAACTGACCGTTTTCAAGATGATTTGCACCCCGCTGACTGCGTCGGCGCTTTTTCCTCTCACTCTTCGCCGAAAACGTCCTCGACTCTGGACGCATCGAGAATCCTTTCGGCCCAGAGGTCGAGCTGTTCGGGAGAGGCGGCGCGCAGGCGTTCCTGGGTTCGGATGTCCAGGACGTCCTGTCCGAAACGCTTGGACAGAAGCCGCTGAAGAACCAGAAGACGCCCTTCCTGGCGACCTTCCTGGCGACCTTCCTGGCGGCCGGCCTGTTGGCCTTCGGCTTTTCCCTTGTTGAGCAGGCGTTCCGCGAGGGTCATGATGGCGCGCTCCTTGGCGGTTGAAAGACTGATCCTGGCAGCATCATGCATAACGTTCTCCTCGATGTCCATGGTCTGCGAAAGGTAGCGGAAGATGACCTCCACCCAGCGCAGGGATGTCTCGTCGTCGTCGAGACGGCCCAGAAGGCGGAAGATGTCGAAGACATGCCGGACAGTTTCCGGGTTGTTCTTGGCCCGGAAGCATGTCAGCACCAGACGCAGCGTGATGGCTCCCTTGATGCGCAACTCCGATTCCGGCGAAAAATCGTAAAAGGCCAGGCCGAAGTCCGGGACGTAGGCGCCGAGGCTCTCCTCCGCACAATCGACCAACTCGCCGAGACGCACCGCCCGCTGCCTGCTCCTGCCGTGATAGACCACGATGGGGATGATCAGGGGCAGAGACCTGCGGGCCTTGCGCTGCTTGCGGGACAACTCCCAGATTTCGAGCATGTACCGGAGCAGCTGCAGTGCCACGAAACGGTCCGGGGCGCTTTTGTGCTCGAAGAGGAAATAGACGAAGGCGGATCGGCCGCTCATGAGACGCACCTCGTAGAGCAGGTCCGAATGATGCCTGGCCTGGTCCGGGGCCACGAACGTATCCTTGCGGATGGCCAGGGTCTCCAGGCGGATGCGGCGCAGGACGCCGTCCGGCAGGTAGTTGCGCAGAAAATCGGCCGCCACCTCGCGGTGGCTCATGGTCTCCCGGAACAGGGCGTCGTGGATGTTGTTGACCTTGTGCATGGAGAGATGCCTACGCCGGCGGCGCACATGGCAACAACTCCACTTTTGCGGGTCCGCCAGATGGGCAAGGCCCTGAGCCGTGACTGGCGGGTCATGCGTGTTAGGCCGCCCTCGCCTCCTCCTTTTACCCCTCTCCTCCGAACAGCGCGCGCACCGCTCTCCCGAAGAAGCCTGGGGACGGCGGCTGCGCGGCCTGGACGGGCCGGACTTCCGGGACGGGTGTGCGTTCGGGGATGACGGCCGGTCTGGGAGAGGCTTCCTGCCGCGCGGCGAGGCGGTCCTTGAGGGCGGCGATCTCGAACTGCAGGATCTGGATCTCGGTGTTGCGGGCCGCGAGCTTCTCCTCCACGGTCCGGACCCTGTCCTCCAGGGTGCCCACGCGCACGGCCATCTCCAGGGACGGCGTTTCGGCGGGCGAAGCTTCCGGGGCCTCGTCCGGCTGGTTCCCTACGGGCTGGAACATGGATCCCGCCTCCTCCACCACCCCGCCCACGACCTCGGCCGTGACGGCCGGCAGCGCGTCGGCGAAGGCGTGGACCAGGGCGTTGTTGCAGAGGATGTTGATGACGCGCGGCACGCCGCCCGAAGCCCGGTGCACGGCGTCGACGGCCGCGTCCTCGAACAGGTCGGGGCTGCCGCCGGCCTGGGTCAGGCGGAAGCGCACGTACTGGCGCGTCTCGTCGGCGTCCAGGGGCGCCAGGTGGAAGGTCGAGGTGATGCGCTGGGCCAGCTGGGTCAGGGCCGGGTCGGCCAGCTTGCGCCGCAGTTCGGGCTGGCCGGCCAGGACGAGCTGCAGAAGGGGGCGCCGGCTGCCCTGCAGGTTGGACAACAGCCGCACCTCCTCCAGGGCCTCGCGCGAGAGGTTCTGGGCCTCGTCGATGATGACGATGGCCTGCCGCCCCTGGCGGAAGCGCTCGATCAGGAAGTCGTTCAGCATGGCCAGGTTGGCGGCCTTGTCCGCCCCGGGCTCCCCGGCTTCGAACTCGCGGATGATGAGCCGCAGCAATTCCTCGCCCGTGACGTTGGTGTTGAAGACCACGGCCACGTCCATGGCCCGCTCGATCTTGCCCATCAGAAAGCGCAGGAGCGTGGTCTTGCCCGTGCCGATGCCGCCCGTCAGCACCACGATGCCCGTCCCCTCCATGAGCCCGTACTGCAGGTGCGCGAACGCCAGCTTGTGCTTGGCGCTCATGAACAGGCACCTGGGGTTGGGCACGATGGTGAACGGCCGCTCTTTGAAATGGAAGTATTTTTCGTACATCGTCAGCGGCTCTTGTTCAGCACCACTCCGAGCAGGTTGCGCCCCTCCAGCATGGCCAGGGCCTGCTTGAGGTCGCCTCTCGCCGTCTCGCCCTCGCCGGCCACCAGGACGACGCCGTCGACGTACTCGGCGAAGGCCAGGGCGTCGGGCATGCCCAGCAGGTGGGGGCAGTCGAAGATGACGTAGCGGTCCGGGTAGCGGCCCTTCATCTCGGCCACGAGGCGCTGCATGCGCGGCGAGCTGAGGACGTCCAGGGAGTCCTCCTGGGTCGCCCCGGCGGGCAGGACCACGAGCTTGGCTATGCCCGGGTTCACGAACAGGGACTCCAGGGGCACGTCGCTCATGACGTGGTCCGACAGGCCGGGACCCGTGTCCATGCCCAGGCCGCAGGAGATGCCGGGCCAGCGCAGGTTGGCGTCGACCAGGAGGGCCGTCTGGCTCGCGTCGCGGGCGATGGAGATGGCCAGGTTGGTGGCCACGGTGGTCTTGCCGTCGCCGCGCCCGGGGCTGGTGACCATGATGGTGTTCAGGCCCGTGGCGCGGGTCTGCTGCAGGACGCGCGTGCGCACGACGTTGAAGGCGTCGCGCAGCTCCAGGGGCGCGTTCTCGCCCAGGAGCCGGCGTTCCTCCATCTTGCGGAAGCAGGCCTGCTCGACCTTGGTCCTCTCGTAGCGGACCTCCACGCTCTCGCGCATCCCGTCCCCGCCGGCCGACCGCGCAGGCGCAACCGCGCTTTCCGCCCGCACGCCGTGCGCCTGCCCCACGAACCACGCCTCGTCGGCGGCGCCGGACCCGAGGCCGGCCTCCAGGCCGAGTTCCTCCTCGGCCCTGCTCAATGCTTTGGCTATCTTGCTCATGATTCTCCCTTTACCCGACAATCCGGCCCACGATCTGAAAATACACCACGTCCAGGGGCCGCACGAAGAGGTGCACGAGCACGCCGGCGCCGACAATGGCTGCGGCCGCCCCGGCCATGGCCAGGCGGCGGTTGCGCTTGCGGCGGGCGAGTTCGGCTGCGGTCTCCAGGTACGGGATGACGCCCAGCAGCGGCGCGCCCGTCAGGCCGGCCAGGGAGCGGGCGCCGCGCACGGAGCCGTCCAGGGCCTCGGCCATGGCCCCGCAGCCCGCGCCGAAGCCCAGGGAGAGCACGAACCCGACCAGCATGAGCAGCATGCGTTTGGGCTTGGACGGCGTCTCGGGGAGCATGGGCGGGTCCATGATGGTCAGTTTCTCGCCGACGCGCTCCTCCTCCAGCTCCTTGGACTCGCGGGCGGCCGCGAGTTTCTGGGAGGTTTCCTGGTACTTGGCCTGGACGTTGGCGTGGTCGCGCTCCAGGGTGCGGTACTCCTGCTCGACGCGCGGCGCGTTCTCCAGGCGGCGGGTCAGCTCGTCCTGGCGGGCGCGCAAGTCGGCCAGCGTGGCCTGCTGTGCGCGGATGTCCATGTCCGTGGCCTGAAGCTGGCTCTTCAGGGACACGTAGGCCGGGTTGTCGGCGGCCAGGGACGCGGGCACGGCGGCGCGCACGGGACGGGCCGCGGCCGGGGCCTGCTCCAGCGCCTCGACGCGCAGCCTGGCGGCCTTCACGTCGGGGTGGGCCTCGCCGAACCGGGCGCGCAGGTCGGCCAAGCGCGTGCGCTCGGCCTCCAGTTCGCCGCCCAGGTCCACGGTCGCGCCGGAACCCTGCAGGGCCGCGATCTGTTCGCGCAGCCGGACCACGTCGGGGTGTTTCGCGCTGTGCGTGGCCGAGAGGGCCACGTATTTGGACTGCAGGGCGCGCAGTTCGTCGTCGGGCGGCAGGATGGTCCCGCCGTCGGGGGTGACCAGGGTTCGCTGGGGCGTGACCGTGGCCAGCTGCCCCTCCAGGAAGGCCCGGCGGTCTACGAGGCCGCGGATGTTCTCCTGCACGCTCTGGGCGTCGCGCTCGATGCGCTCCAGGGTCTGCAGGTTGAGTAGCGTCAGCTCGGGCAGCGCGCCCATGTGCTGCTCCTTGAAGCGCGCGATGCGCTCCTCGGCCGCGGCCACCTCCTCGCGCAGCACGGCCTGCTGCTTCTCCAGGAAGGAGTAGGCCGTGGAGGCCTTGGCCTCGCGTTTCCTCAGGTTCTCTTCGAGGAACAGGGAGACGAGAGTGTTGGTGGTCTGCAGGACCTTGGCCGGCTCACGGCCCTCGTAGGCCACGGAGAAGGCGATGGTCGCCGTGGAGGGCCGGCCGGTGTTGCTCATGACCTCGGCCGTGATGGGCTCCATGGTGATGTCCTTGCGCATCATGGCCACGAGCTGCTCGGAGGTCATGGTCTTGCGCTCGTCCGGGTAGAGGCCCACGCGCTCGATGATGCCCATGAGGTTGCCGCGGTTCAGGACCACCTGGGTGATGGACTGCAGGCGCTCCTCCACGAACCCGGTGACCGTGGTCCGCACGAGTTCCTGCGGCACCTCCTGCCCCTCGATGAGGATGGTGGCCGTGGACTGGTACTTGGCCGGCAGCAGCATGACCACCACGGCCACGACGGCGAAGAGCCCGGCCGCGGGCAGCGCCATCTGCCAGAACCTCCGGCGGATCACGCCGACGAGGTAGCCGAGTTCGGTGTCTTCACTGAAATTGGACATGTGTTCTCCTTGCATCATTTTCACCACTCACACGGCCACTCCACGGTCACGCCCAGATAGGCGCGGTTGCGGTCCGTGGTCTCCCCGCTCTGCCGGTCGTCCTCGCGGATGAAGGAGTAGCCGGCGTCGAGGGTCACGTCCTCGGTCAGGCGGTGGCGCAGGGTCGGGCCCAGGCTCCAGGTGCGCGTATCCTCGTCCTCGACCAGGCCGGCGGTCTTCGAGATGTAGAAGGCGCCGTTCACGCCCAGGAAGGTGCGTTCGGACAGGTTGCGGCCGAAGGTGAAGCGCAGGCGGTCGCGGGTGATGAGCTCGCCGTAGGTCGACGGGGACTCGGAGCGGTCCGCGGCCAGGGTCAGGCGCCAGACCTGGTCGGTCCAGGTGCCCGAGACCGAACCCGAGAAGGTCAGGTTGTCCTCGTCGCTGTCCAGCTGCGGGATGTCGTCGTAGGTCACCTCCGACGAGGTGTGGCTGAAGCCGCCCATGGCCTGGAACTCGAGGCGCTCCGTGGCCTTCCAGGCCAGGCCCGTCAGCAGGGTCAGCACGGTCTGCTTCGTGTCGCCGTCCGTGCGGTCGAAATCGTAGACCTGGCCGCCGGCCTGGACGATGAGCCGCCACAGGCCGTCGCCCAGGGCATGGCTCCAGGCGGCGGTGCCGCCGGCCACGGTGTAGTCGATCTCGGCCGAGGGCTCGGGATCGACGAGGGTGAAGGAGCCGTCGAGGTCCAGGTCGTCGCGCTCGCTCAGGCGCAGGGTTAGGCCGGGCGATGCCGTCCAGGTGTTGCGCGCGACCTGCTCGGTGACGATGCCCGACTCCTCGTACTCGTCCTCCACGGTGTGGTCGCGGACCCAGCTCCCGCCGAGGCGCACGCCCAGGCGCTCGCTGAGCGCATGATCGAGGTCCAGGGAGATCCGGGCGTTCTCGCGGGAATAGTCGTCGTCGTGCTCGGCGTAACGATAGGCGTCCAGGCGCGTCTTCAGCAGGGCCCGGGTCGTCTCGTCGCGCCAGTCCAGGGTCAGGGCCGGGCTCAGGGCCAGCTCACCGTCGCCCTCGTCCTTGCCGAGGGTCCTGTCGTCCCAGGTGGCGCGCACGCCCACGGACGGGGTGAGAAGCGTCTGCCCCGCCGCGGCCGGGAAGGCTGCGGCAAGGGCGAGGAGCCCGGCCAGGGGCCAGGCCGGGAAGTGCTTGGGAAATCGCATCGCCGGGACCGGGGTCAGGGAACCAGGACGACGTCGCCGGGCTGCAGGGAGACGTTCTGCTCCAGGCCCTTGCCGCCGGCCACCAGATCGTAGTCGAAGGGGATGAAACGCTGGACGCCGCCCTCGTCGGTACGGATGACGCGCACGGATCCCGTGGAGGCGTACGGGGTCATGCCGCCGGCCATGGCCAGGGCCTGCAGCACGGACATAGGGCCGTCCATGGGGAAGACGCCGGGCTTCTGGACCTTGCCGACGACGGAGACGCGGGCGCTGCGGGCTTCCAGCAGCATGACGGTCACGGGCGCGCCGTGGATGTACTCGCCGATCTTCGACTCCATCTCGGCCCGCAGGTCCTCGACGGAGCGGCCGGCGGCCTGCATGTCGCCCAGCAGCGGGAAGGAAATCCTGCCGTCGGGGCGCACCAGGACCTTGCGGGCCATGGACTCGTCGCCCCAGACCGAGACTTCGAGGACGTCGCCGCTGCCCAGGGGGAAGGGTTGGGCCGCCAAGGCTGCAGCCGGGGCGAGCAGGAGCAGGGCCAGTGACAAACGCAGAAGAAAGGACATGCAGGATACCCTCGCCGCCGGAGTGTCGGCGGCAGTTGATGTTTCAGGACAGGGCCGTCAGGCTCTCGTCCAGGCCGCTGACCGGCTCGTTGAACACCGCGCCGACGATCACGCCGGCCTCGTCCAGAACCTTGCGGCAGGCCGTACAGGCCATGCGCATGGGGTTGGCCTGCCCTCCGAGCTGAATAAGGATCTCGAAGGCCCGCCCGACGCGCATGCTCTCCCGCTCGGCGCCCTCGAAGCGCAGGCCGATCCCGGTGGCGGAGATGTCGCGCACCTCGGCCACGCGGTAGCGCCCCGTGCGGCCGTCCTGCTCGGAGGTGTGGACCACGGCCGGAACGCCGACCTTGCTGCGGCGGCAGCCCCTGCGCTCCCCGTCGTACGCGCACACGGCTTCGGCCTCGGGGGACGCCGCCCCCTGAACGTTCCCGTCCTGAAGGGCGGCACTTCGCATCATGAACTCGCGCAGCGCATCCTCGACCAGGGTTGAGAGGGATGTACCGCTGCCAGCGGCCAGCCGACGCAGTTCACGTTCGAGTTCGGCGTTCAGCCAAAGGGGGATTCGGTCGTGTGTCACGGCATCTCCATATGATAACATTTCGGAATCATATGAAAGAACCGTGCCACTCCGGCACGGCCGGACACATCGCCCACCACCCGCCGTCCGTCGTGAGATGCGTCGGTCCCGCCGGTTGGCGGGGCCTGTCCGACCGGGCAAGACAGGCCGCGACGCAAAGCCGCCCTGCGGGCCGACCTGTCCGATCGGATCGGACTGAAGTCGCGACGTGATGCTGTTTACTCATTGCCGCGCAAAACGCAACATGAATATTACCCTCTTCACAACATCGAACATTTTGTGTAGCGAACCATTCTTGCTAAATGCATTAGAATGAAAAATTAACGTCATACACTCTTGTATGACATTGTCTTACATTACACATGCAGCTTTTTGACACACCCCCAACTTGTCGGAAAAATGTCATACAACGCGGCATGATCTTCAAAACCGGCGGAAATTCCGCCTCAAATTGGGCAGGGGCATGACATCGGTTCTCGTCATCCATGAACGCAGCGACATCTGCGACCTGATGTGCCCGGTCATCGAGACCGCGGGGCACTCTTGCGTCGCTGCGCCGTCCTGCGCCGATGCGCTGCACGCCCTGAAAACCGACGCCCACGACATCGTCATCCTCGACATCGACATCACCGACAGCCCTGAACAGGCCATCGCCGCCATTGCTTCCGCCGGGTGCCGCCCCGACATCCTGATCATCAGCAACGGCAGCGACCCCGGCACCCTGGAACGGGCCATCCGCGCCGGGGCATGGGACGTCCTGTGCACGCCGTTCACCCACGACGAGCTCATGCAGGCCATCAACCGCTGCCTCTTCCACCGCCGCGCCCGCAACGGCAAGCTGGCCAACGGGAAGTTCCGGCGCGACTCCATCCTCGGCGGCAGCTCCTGCCTGGAGCGCTGCCTGGAGAACATCGCCACGGTGGCCCAGACGAACGCAAGCGTCCTCATCCTGGGCGAGACCGGCACGGGAAAGGAGCTCTTCGCCAACGCCATCCACGACAACAGCCCCCGCGCCGAGGGCAGCTTCATCGTCGTGGACTGCACCAACATCCCCCGGACCCTGGCCGAGAGCCTGCTCTTCGGGCACGAGCGCGGCTCCTTCACGGGCGCGGCCGACTCACGCGACGGCCTCTTCAAGCAGGCCGACGGCGGGACCATCTTCCTCGACGAGATCGGCGACCTGGACCTGGACGTGCAGAAGTCCCTGTTGCGGGTGCTGCAGGAGCGCAAGTTCCGCCCCCTGAGCTCCAAGCGCGAGATCACCAGCGACTTCCGGCTGGTGGCAGCCACCAACCGGGACCTGGAGGCCATGGTCCGCCAGGGCGAGTTCCGCAAGGACCTCTATCACCGCCTGCGCAACCGGGTCATCCAGCTCCCGCCGCTGCGGAAGCGCAAGGAGGACATCCTCCCCATCGCCAATTTCCACATTCAGCAGATCTGCGAAGAGCTGAGCTGTCCCGAGAAGGAAATCTCCTACGAACTGCATCACGCCCTGACCCTCTACGACTGGCCGGGCAACGTCCGGGAGCTGATCAACACCCTCCACGCCGCCGTGCACAACGGCTTCGCCGAGGCGCGACTCTACCCCCAGCACCTGCCCCTGGACATCCGCGCCAGGGTGCTGCCCAAACGCAACGGCAAGGCGGCCGCCGACGGATACTTCATCCCCGGCCCATGCGCCTGCGCCTTTGGCGAGGCCCACTGCCAGCCCCCGGCGCCCGCCGCGCCGGCAACGGACCCGGCCGCGACCGCCGGACCCCGAACTGCGGACGGAATCCGGTGCACGTCGTACGCGCACAGGCCGGTCTCCGAGGCGCAGGCATTCGCCGCCCCTGAAGATGACCCCGCGGGGCCCCTCCCTCCCGGGCCTGCGGCAGCCTTCACCTGCGCCGAAGTCGGGTTCGGACCCACCGCCGGACCGCGGTTCAGCCTGCCCCTGCCCGAAGTCGAGACCGAGGACGGCCTGCTGCCCCTCAAGGCAGTACGCGAACTGGCCATGCAGGAACTCGAAGCCGTCTACCTCCGCCAGCTCATTGAACGCAGCGGCGGCAACTTCCAGCGCGCCCTGACCATCTCCGGCCTCTCGCGGGCCAGGCTCTACGACCTGCTGAGCAAGCACTCCATGTCGATTTCGGGATCGTGAGGGGAAAAGGCCGGACGGCCGCGGGGATGAAGGCTATGTGTCATCCGCAATCGATTGGACCGAATTTCACGCCATCATCGGCATGATCACGCCGCAGTTCGGACGCGAAGGTCGCCCCGCCGATTTCGGCCTGGCTACCTTCTCGTGTTCCGGGCCGGCAAACGGGCGGAAGCGACTGCGGCTCAAAGCCTCGCCTTGCCCGCAGCCTCAATCGCCTCCCTGACCGCAGCCCGCAGCCATCGACCCCGACTTGACTTCACCCGTCATCCGTCCATAATGCATTTTGATTGCATATTGGTCGAAACAAGGCGGGTAAATCATGTATCACCCCAGAACACTTGAAAAATTTATCCAAAAGGCAGCCGCCTCCTTTCCCGTGATTCTGGTCACGGGGGCGCGCCAGGTCGGCAAGACAACCTTGCTGAAAGCTTTGGCCGAAGAAGGCCGCGCCTACGTGACCCTGGACGATCCCCTTGTGCTGCAACTGGCCAGACAGGATCCCGCCCTCTTCATGCAGCGCTTCACCCCGCCCGTGCTCATCGATGAAATCCAGTACGCGCCCATGCTGCTGCCGTTCATCAAGATGGCCGTAGACGAAGATCGCACGCCAGGGCGGTTCTGGCTGACCGGTTCGCAGCAGTTCCAGCTGATGCACGATGTTTCGGAATCCCTGGCCGGACGGGTGGGCATCGTACACATGCAGGGCCTGTCGCGCATGGAAGCCGCCGGGAACGGGAGGGACCAGAGGCCTTTTTTGCCCGGTCCGGAGCTGTTCGCGGCCATGGCCGGCGGCCCCGCCGCCCTGTCCTTGCACGAACTGTATGCGACCATCTGGCGGGGTTCGTTCCCGGCCCTGGTGACGTCCGCTGATATGGACCGCGACATGTTTCTCGGTTCCTATGTCCAGACCTATCTGCAGCGCGACGTCCGGGACCTGGCTCAGGTCGGGGACGGAATGGCCTTCCTGCGCTTTCTGCGAGCCTCGGCGGCGCGGACGGGGCAACTCCTGAACATGGCCGAACTCGCCCGGGACGCCGATGTGGCCCCGAACACTGCCAAACGCTGGCTGTCCATTCTCCAGGCCTCGGGCCTCGTCTATCTGCTGGAGCCATGGTTCACCAACGTGACCAAGCGGATGGTCAAGTCGCCCAAGCTCTATTTCCTGGACACGGGCCTGGCCTCCTTCCTGACGGAGTGGGCGTCCCCGGAGACGTTGGAAGCCGGGGCCATGGCGGGAGCGATGCTGGAGACCTGGGTCGTGGGGGAACTGCTCAAAAGCTGGTGGCACAACGGTCTGCGCGCTCCCTTCCATTTCTACCGCGACAAGGAACAACGCGAGGTCGACCTGCTCATCATGCGGGATGGCGCGGTTCATCCCGTGGAGATAAAGAAATCCGCATCGCTGGACAAAAACTCGATCCACCATTTTGCGGCCTTGAACAAACTCGGCCTGCCCGTCGGCCCGGGCGCCGTCATCAGCCTCGTCAAACAGCCCCTGCCTCTGACAGAGACGGTCTGGACCGTTCCGGCAGGGAGCCTCTGAACTGTTCTTTCAGGGGGCATGGGCGATCCTGCCCCGTCCGGATCGGGCTCGCAGAAGGACCATACCCCGCCTCGTGGTTCATTTCTTGCTTTGTTGCCGCGGGGTTGTCGTCCCGTCCAGCCGGGCCGGACGAATGGCCCTCGGGCGTCCCGGGGAATCCTCCTGTCATCTTCACACGCAGCCTGCCCTGAGGCGGAAAACACGGGTAACGAATACATGCGACTCAAAACTGCCGGCCTTGTTCTGACCCTTATGCTGCTCCTGTGCGCCGCCAACGTCTGGGCGTCGGTGTCACTGAGCGGTTCCTCGCTTGATGCGGGCGCGACCTACGTGACCGGTTCCTTTCTTTGGTCCCCAAAAGAATTCCGCAATTACGAGTTCAATCTCTCCTTCAGCAATCCGCTGGACGGCATTTCGTCGACGTATGGCTACTGCGTCGAATACAACCAGAATTTTCGCCAGGGGGCGACCTATGGGACGCAGGGGATCAGCGGCGACCATCTCAAGGCGGCATGGCTCATCGACACGTATTCGACGTTTGACGCTTCCGGGGGCACCATAACCGGCACCACCGACGCGGTGACGATTTCGGCCCTGCAGGCCGCCGTCTGGAAGGTGCTCGACCAAAGCCCCCTGACATACGACCCGGTCAGCTCCTATTTCAACGGCTGGATTCCCGTGACCGGCGATGCAAGGGCGGTCTACGACCTGTACACGAGTATGATCGCAAGCGTGAACAACATAAGCGATTTCAACGGGTTCGGCCTGGAATCCAAGTTCATGCTGCTGACCAACGGCAAATACCAGGATCTCATCGTCCGCAGCTCCGCCGTTCCCATCCCCGGCGCGGCCCTGCTGCTCGGCTCCGGACTGCTCGGGGTCGTGGCCGTCCGGCGCCGCCGCTCGGCCTGACCGTCTTCGCCGCACAGACGCACAGGTCGCCCCGCCACCCCGGCCGGGCGACCTTTTTTATGCCCGCCCCCTCACCTGCCGGGACCCTTCTCCGCCCGGGCCTCAAACAGAACCCCTCAACGGCAATCTGCCGCGTCAGCAATCAAAGCCGGACCGCTCATGCATGCGAAAGCAAACCGCTTTCCCGCTCCGGGAGACGGCGCCCTCGGGACTCGACCGGACAAAAGGAAGGCAGCGGCTCTCGACACATGGCCGAATAAAGACTAAATTAAGTCTCGCATCTCGAGATGAAAAGGAGGATTCGGCGTGAAATATTCAACCCAGATCAAACCGATCAGCTACCTCAAGAATCACACGGCCGAAGTGGCCGCAACGCTTGCGGAAAGCTGCCAGCCCATGCTCATCACCCAGAATGGCGAGGCCAGGCTCGTGGCCATGGACGTACGCAGCTACGAAATGCGCGAGGAAACCCTGGCGCTTTTGAAGCTCCTGGCCTTGGGGCAGCGGGAAATCCACGACTCCAGGCTCCGACCCGCCGAGGACGTTTTCCGGGATTTGGACAAACTTGACCTGGACTGACGCGATGCAGGTCTTCATCCTCGATTCAGCCGAACAGGATCTCAGGGAACTGCGCGCGTATATCCCGGGCCGTTTTTCCTCGGAGCAATGGCGCACGACATACGGACACATCAAAGAAGCAATCGCCATGCTAGCCAGCCATCCGTTGGCCGGAGTCATACCGGAGGAGCTGCTGGATTTCGGCGCCTCGCAGTACAGGCAAATCATCTGCGGCAAAAACCGAATCATCTACGAAACCCGGGATCAGGCGATCTATATCCACATCATCATCGAC
>JANJWV010000032.1 GCA_024709365.1 Desulfomicrobium sp.
AGTGCACCTCGGCCTGCCCGCGCCCGCCAAGACCCTGGAGAACGTTCTTTTCGACAACCTGCCCTTGGAGGAATGCCTCGTCCCGGTGCGGCCGGGCCTGGACCTCATTTCCGGCAGCAGCGGCGTGGTGCGCATGGCCGAACTGGACACGGCGGCGCGCAGGCGACTCATCGACGAGTTTTCGGGCCTTTCGAATTACGACTTTCTCATCCTGGACAATTCCCCGGGCATTTCGGCCCAGGTCGTGTCCCTCTGTCTGGCCACGCGGGAGATCATTCTCGTGGTCAACCCCGAGGCCAGCTCCCTGGTGGACGCCTACGCCCTGATCAAGGTCCTCAAGGAGAACGGCCTGTGGTGGCCGCCGCTGGTCCTGGTCAACCGCGCCGAGTCCGGAACCCAGGCCCGACAGGTCTTCGCGCGCTTCCAGGAGACGGTGATGCAGTTCCTGGACCTCAAACCCCTTTTTCTCGGCGCCATTCCCATGGATGACGCAGCCCGGCGCATTTCGGCCGCGGGCAAGCCTTTCGTGGCCCTGCGGGAGGATCTGCCCGCGAGCCAGGCCATTCTGTCCCTGGCCAAGCTTCTGGCCGAACGGCTGAACAAGGACTGGACGAGGAACGAACCGGCCGGGTTCTTCGAGAACGTGGTCGTGCGCATGAAGCAGCGCCCGGATTTCGGCCGCATCGTGACCCATTCCGCGACCCCGGCCGGGGATATGTCCCAGCCGGACACGTACATGGAGCTGGTGGCCACCCTCGACAAGGCGGCGGGCCTGTGCGAGCGCCTCCTCGAAAACCCTGCCTACACCTTCGTGCGCGAGCGTTTCGGACTGGTCCGCCTGGCCATGGAGAATTTCCTGCAGCCCCTGGACCGCATGCGCAAGCCGCGCGGCGCGCTGAAACCGCGCATCCTGGTGCTCAGCAACCACGAGCAGATGCGCACCATGCTGCGCGAGATCGTGACCGAGGTGGGCTACGAGGCCGAGACCTGCGTCCCGGGAAACGGTGACTTCCTGAAGTTCCGGGACACCTGCAACCTGATCCTCGTGTCCTGCGACCGGCCCGAGGCCCTCATCCGCTCCTGCCTCCAGCAACTGCCCGAGACGCCGCTCATCCTCCTCACGGGATTCGGCAGTTCCTCGCTGGAGACGGAGTTCCGCCACCGCACCGTGGCCGTGGTGCCAAGACCCTTCCATGTCAACGAGTTGCGCGGCATCCTGCAGTCCGCGCTGAAGTAGGCTCCCTGCCTATTTACAATCCCCGGACCGTGGAATAAGCATTTTTCCTTTATTTCATGCCCCTTTCGGGGCGCATCATCTTCCTGCGCGGTTTCCGACCGGACCGCGCGGCAACCGGGACTTTTTATGCGCAGAGACATCGAACATGTTGGCTGGGGAAAGCTGACCTACGAGATCAGGGCCATCGTGGCCGTGGCCCAGGACCTTCGCAACCTGGGTCTTGAGATCACCTGGGAGAACATCGGCGACCCCATCGAAAAGGGCGAGCAGGTGCCCGGCTGGATCAAGGAAATCATCGCCGACCTGGTCATGAACGACAAGACCTACGGCTACTGCGCCACCCAGGGCGTCCTGGAGACGCGCGAGTTCGTGGCGCAGCTCGTCAACCAGCGCGGCAGCTACCAGGTCACGGCCGACGACATCATCTTCTTCAACGGCCTGGGCGACGCCGTGGCCAAGATCTTCGGCTTCCTGAAGCGCGAGGCCCGCGTCATCGGGCCCTCTCCGGCCTACTCGACGCACTCCTCGGCCGAAGCCGCCCACTCGGGCTACGAGCACCTGACCTACGAGCTCGACCCCGACAACGGCTGGATGCCCGACCTCGTCGACCTGGAGAACAAGGTCCGCTACAACGACTCCATCGCCGGCATCCTGTTCATCAACCCCGACAACCCCACGGGCGCGGTCTATCCCTGCGAGCTCATCGAGAAGATCGTGGACATCGCCCGGCGCTACAACATCTTCATCCTGGCCGACGAGATCTACGCCAACATCGTCTACAGCGGCCACCCGACCTGCAGCCTGTCCGAGGTCATCGGCGAGGTGCCGGGCATGGCCCTGCGCGGCATCTCCAAGGAATACCCCTGGCCCGGGGCGCGCTGCGGCTGGATCGAGGTCTACAACAAGGACAAGAACCCGGATTTCAAGGCCTACATCAAGAGCCTCTTGAACGCCAAGATGCTCGAGGTCTGCTCCACGAGCCTGCCCCAGCTGTCCATCCCCCCGGTCATGGGCGACCCGCGCTACGCCGCACATCTCGACGCCAGGCGCAGGATGTTCGAGCACCGCGCCCAGGAGGCCTGGGAGGCCTTCCAGGGCGTGAAGGGCGTCAAGGTCATCAAGCCCCAGGGCGCGTTCTACATGTCCGTCATGTTCGAGGACGGGGCCCTGAACCCGGACCAGACCCTGGAGATCGAGAACCCCAGGGTGCGCGAGTACATCGAGGAGATCGTCAAGGGCGTGCAGGTGGACAAGCGCTTCGTCTACTATCTCCTGGGCGCCACGGGCATCTGCGTGGTCCCGCTGACGGGCTTCTGCTGCAACCGCAAGGGGTTCCGCGTCACGCTCCTGGAGACCGACGACGCCAAGCGGAAGCGCACCTGGCGCACCATCGTCGACGCCATAACCCGCTACCTGGCCTCGGCCTGAGCCCATGGCCGACGACCCCACACCGCGCTGGCTGGAATGGGCCCGGGAGATCCAGGCCCTTTCCCAGACCGGCCAGGCCTTCACCAAGAGCCATTACGACCGGCTGAGCTTCCAGCGCCTGGAAAAGATCGCGGCCGAGATGCTGGCCGAACATTCAGGACTCGGGGCAGCCGAGGCGGCCCGCGCCTTTTCCCTGGAACCGGGCTACGCCACCCCCAAGGTTGACGTGCGGGCCGCGGTGGTTCAGGACGGGCGCATCCTTCTGGTGCGGGAGACGGCCGACGGGAAGTGGGCCATGCCCGGCGGCTGGGCCGACGTGGGCGACCGCCCGTCCGAGACGGCCGAACGCGAGACCATGGAGGAGAGCGGCTTCGAGGTCCGCGCGAGGAAGCTCGTCGGGGCTTTCGACGCCAACCGCGGGGCCAAGGCCAGCATGTTCTTTCATGCCGTGAAGCTGGTGTTCCTGTGCGATCTCCTCGGCGGGAACGCGCGGCCCAGCACGGAAACCCTGGAGGTCGGCTTCTTCGATTTCGACGACCTGCCGCCCCTGTCGGAACAACGCACCAACAGACGGCACCTCGATGAAATCCGCGCACACCTGCGCGACCCTTTGCGGCCGGCCGCCTTCGACTGACATTCGAAAAACAAAGTTCACCAGCATGCATGATCCAGACTGTACCCTGCCCATCGGGGTTTTCGATTCCGGCATCGGCGGCCTTACGGTTCTGAAGGCCCTGACCGACGCCCTGCCGCGGGAAAGCTTCGTCTATCTCGGAGACACCGCGCGCCTGCCCTACGGCACCAAGAGCGCCAAGTCCGTGATTCGCTACTGCCTGCAGACCACGAGCCTGCTGAAGGAGCGGGGCATCAAGCTTCTGGTCGTGGCCTGCAACACGGCCACGGCCGTGTCCCTCGAAGCACTGCAGGAGGCCTACCCGGGGCTGCCCGTGGTCGGCGTCATCCGTCCGGGAGCCGAAGCCGCGTGCCGGCAGAGCGCGAGCGGACGCATCGGCGTCATCGCCACCGAGAGCACCGTCAACGGCGGGAGCTACGAGCGCGAGATCCTGCGCATCCGGTCCGAGGCCAAGGTCTTTTCCCGTCCCTGCCCCCTTTTCGTGCCCCTGGCCGAGGAAGGTTGGTGCGACGGCGACATCGCCGAACTGACCGCCCGGAGATACCTCGGCGGCATGGTGGGGGAGACGGGCATCGACACGCTGGTTCTCGGCTGCACGCACTTTCCCGTCCTGGCCGAGGCCATCGGCAAGGTCGTCGGTCCCGGCGTGGCCCTGGTGGATTCGGCCCGCACCACGGCGGAGTTCGTGCAGGACATGCTGGAGCGGCGCGACATCTGCTCCACGACCACGGAGCGCCGCCTGACCTTCCTGGCCACGGACGGAGCCGAGCGCTTCGCGCGGGTCGGCGGGTATTTCATGCACCATGCCCTGAGCCCGGCCGACATCGAGATCGTGGACCTCTGATGTCCGCGCTCCTGGCCGTGGACGCGGGCGTGCGCACGGGGCTCGCCCTGCTGGACCGGGACGGCCGGCTCGTGTGGTGCCGTTCCCACAATCTGGGCAACACTGCCCGCCTCAAAAAAGCGGCCGCCAGGGTGCTTTATGAGTTGCCCGCGCTGGAGTATCTGGTAGTGGAGGGTGGCGGGCAGACGGCGGGCATATGGGAACGCGCCGCGGCCAGGCGGGGCCTGCCCTGCATGGTCATCCAGGCCCATGACTGGCGGACGGATTTTCTTCTTCCCCGGCAGATGACCAGCGGGAATGCGGCCAAGGCGGCGGCCTGCGCCCTGGTGACGACGATTCTGCGCCGGGAAGGCTGGTCTTCGCCGACCACGCCCGGCCATGACGCGGCCGAGGCCGCCCTCATCGGGCTGTGGGCCGCCGTGCGGCTCGGATGGCGGGTCATGCCCATGCTCAATACGTGAAGGCAGGAAACATGGAATCTCTCAGTTTCGACCTCCCGGGAATCAGTCCCGTCGGCCTGGACCTCATCGCCATGCTCAACTCGCCGCAGACCACGGTCAAGCAGATCGCCGCCCAGGCCAAGCTCGATCCGGTCATCTTCGGCAACATCATCGCCTGCGCCAATTCGCCCCTTTTCCACGAGGTCAACAACACCACGGACATCCTGACGTCCCTGGTCCGCCTCGGGCAGAGGGAGATCAAGCGCATCGTGTACCAGGTCGTCCTCCGGTCCGCCTTCTTTCACGAGTCCACGGAGATCAACACGATCCTGCGGCGTGTCTGGCAGCAGAGCCTCACGGCCAACGTCTTCATGCAGAAGTTCGTTTCGGCGGTGCCCGAGGCCTACGTGCTGGAAAGCCAAGGGCACGACCATCTCGAATGCCTGGGGCTGATCCACAACATCGGATACGTGGTGCTGCTGGTCAACCATCAGGAGCGGTTCCTGGAGTTTTTCACCAGCAGCGCGAACCTTTCCCTCCCGGAGTTTTTCGCCAGGGAGCGCAGCTGGTTCGACGGCCACGACCATTTTTCCGCGGGGAACGAAGTCCTTGCGGCCTGGAACTTCCCGGTATCCATCCGGGAGATCGTCGGGCAGTACGCCCGGCACAGCGGAGATTTTCACGGGACGTATCCGGCCCTGCACAATCTTCTGCGCCTCTCCAGGCACGTCATCATGATGACGGACTACAACTTCCACCCGCGCAAGCCGGCCGACTTCTGGCTTGAAGGGACGGAGATCCCGTCGGCCGAGGTGGACTACGACCAGATCATCAGCGACGTGCGCGAAACCGTCCGCAGCATCGAGGGGTCCTTCGCATGATGCTCGACCGCAGGGAGTTCCCGACCCGCCTGCGCTGCAGGAAATGCAGGGCCATGCTGCAGGTCCGCCGGCACTGACGCGCCGTGGAACTG
The DNA here is from genome assembly GCA_024709365.1 of Desulfomicrobium sp. Taxonomy (GTDB): domain Bacteria; phylum Desulfobacterota; class Desulfovibrionia; order Desulfovibrionales; family Desulfomicrobiaceae; genus Desulfomicrobium. The sequence continues at coordinate 5,557 of JANJWV010000032.1, forward strand.
CGCTGCAGGTCATGCGGCGCCGTTTACGGACTTCAGGAGTACAGCGCGAACCTCGACGACCTGCTGGAGGAATTCCTGGCCCACGTCCCCTGCGACAGGGTCTAGGTCCCGCGCGCCGTGTATGCGCGGTGCGGGGCCCGGGTCTTGCCTTTCCGACACCATGAGAATTGAGAACAGGATTTTTTTCGACCTATGACTTCAGTCATCATTCCCCGATCAGAACACACCGTCTCGCGGCAGAACATCCACCCCGACGCCCTGAAGGTCATGTACCGCCTGGTGCGCAAGGGTTTCACCGCCTATCTCGTCGGCGGCAGCGTGCGCGACCTCATCCTCGGACGCACCCCCAAGGACTTCGACGTCAGCACCAACGCCACGCCCAGCCAGATCAAGAAGATCTTCCAGAACTGCTTCCTCATCGGTCGCAGGTTCCGCCTGGCGCACATCCGTTTCGACGATCACGTCATCGAAACCTCCACCTTCCGGCGTTGTCCGGAGCAGGACGAGGAGGGCGGCGACGACGATTTGTACATGCTGCGCGACAACTGCTACGGCACGCCCGAAGAGGACGCCCTGCGGCGCGACTTCACCATCAACGGACTCTTCTACGAGGTCGAGCGCTTCACCATCATCGATCACGTGGGTGGTCTCTCCGACATCCAGAACCGTCTCATCCGTTGCATCGGCGACCCGAACATCCGCTTCCGCGAAGACCCCGTGCGCATGATCCGGGCCGTCCGTTTCGCCTCGCGCCTGGATTTCCACATCGAGCCGGCCACCTACAACGCCATCCTGCGCCACCACGAGGAGATCCTCAAGGCTTCGCCGCCGCGCGTTTTCGAGGAACTGCAGAAGCTCTTCGCCTTCGGAGCCGGAGAGAAGGCCTTTCGTCTGCTCTACAAGACGGGGCTGCTGCATGTCCTGCTGCCCGAGATCGCCGACTTCCTGGACCACGACCACGGACAGGACTCGGTCCTGTGGACGTGGCTCGAACATCTGGACGAGCGCATCCGGACCGTGGGCAAGGTCGAGCCGGTCCTGGTCTTCTCGGCCCTGTTCTCGGCACCGGTGCGCCACGTGGCCGACCGCTACGAGGCGGCCGGGGAGCGGGTGGTCTACAACGCGCTGCTGGCCGACCTGTTGCCGCCCATCTGCACCCGCATGAGCATGCCCAAGTGGATGTCGACGCGCATGATCCAGATCATGGCCAACCAGAGCCGCTTCGAGCCCGACAAGAAGAAGCGCTTCTCCAAGCGCGGCTTCGTGGCCCAGGACTGTTTCCCCGAAACCCTGGCCCTCTACCAGCTGGGCCTGCTCGTGTCCGGCGAGGACCTCGGCCCGGCCGAGATATGGGGCAGCCTGCGCAGCGAGGTGGAGGCCGAGACTCCGCAGTTCGTGCGCGGCGAGGCGAGGGCGGAGCAGGGGCGGCCGCCCCGCAAGCGCCCACCGCGCAGGCGACGGAGATGATCTCCCGAGATATCCTGACCACCTTCCCGACCTGCCCGGGCGTGTATCTGATGAAGAACGCCGCGGGCAGAATCGTTTACGTGGGCAAGGCCAAGCAGCTGCGCCGGCGGCTCACCTCCTATTTCCAGCCCGAGCACCGGCTGCCGCCCAAGGTGCGGGTCATGATGCCCAGGGTCGAGGCCATCGACTTCCTGTGCACGGCCACGGAGAAGGAGGCGCTGCTGCTTGAGGCCAGCCTGATCAAGAAGCACCGGCCCAAGTACAACATCGTCCTGCGCGACGACAAGCAGTACGTCCTGTTCTGCCTGTCCCGGAACCACCCCTTCCCGGCCCTGCGCCTGACGCGCAAGGTCCTGCGCGACGGGTCCGTCTATTTCGGCCCCTTCACCTCGGCCCTGGCGGCCCGCGAGACGAGGCGCGTCATCGACCGGCTCTTCCCTCTGCGCAAGTGCCGCGACACGGTCTTCGCCAACCGCACCCGGCCCTGCCTGCAGTACCACATCGGCCGCTGCCTGGGGCCGTGCTGCCTGCCCGTGTCCGAGGACGACTACCGCCAGGTGGTGCGTCAGGTGGAGCTTTTCCTGTCCGGCAAGTCGGGCGAGCTTCTGGACGGGCTGCGTGCCGAGATGCTGCGCCGTTCCGACGCCCTGGACTTCGAGGGCGCGGCGCGCCTGCGCGACAGCATCCGCGCCGTGCAGGAGACGGTGGAGCGGCAGGCCGCGGTCCTGTCCGACGGCCGCGACCTCGATGTGCTGGGGATCGGCGGGGGAGAGCAGGGAGCGGCCCTGTCCGTGGTCTTCGTGCGCCAGGGGCGGATCATCGACGGCCAGAACTTCTGGTTCGCCGGGGAGACGCTCGAAACCCCCGAAGACGGGGTCCGGCTCGTGGAGTCCTTCCTGACGCAGTACTACACGGCCGAACGCTTCATCCCGGCCCGCATCGTCACGGCCACGGGCGGCGTGGACCCGGCCCTGGAGGAGCTCCTGGGCGACATGCGCGGCGGAAGGGTCCATGTGGCCAAGGCCCGCGGCGACCAGGAACGGCGGCTGGTGGACATCGCCACGGCCAATGCCGCGGCCCACGCCGCCGGGCGCAGGCGGGCCCAGGCCGGCCCGGCCGAACTGGCCCGCGCCCTGGGGCTCGACGGCGAGGTGGAGCGCATCGAGTGCGTGGACGCCTCGCACATCCAGGGCGAGGGCATGCGCGTGGGCATGGTCGTCTTCGTCGACGGCCGGGAGGAGAAGGAGTCCTACCGGCTTTACAGTTTTCCGGAACTCGAAGGTTCGGCCGACGACTACCTGGCCCTGGCCTCCTTCGTGCGACGTCGCCAGGCCTCGGGCCCGCCCTGGCCCGACCTGCTGCTCGTGGACGGCGGCAAGGGGCAGTTGGCCGCCGTGGAGCGGGCCATGGCCGAGCACGGGCTGGAGGGCGTCGCCCTGGCCTCCATCGCCAAGGGCGAGAGCCGCCGCGCAGGCGAGCTGGGCGACGCGATCTTCCGCCCCGGCCGCAAGAACCCCATGCCGCTCAAACCCGGCAGCCCGGAGCTCCTGTTCCTGCAGCACGTGCGCGACACGGCGCACCGCTTCGTCATCTCCCGCCTGCGCCGCCACAAGCGTTCGACGCAACTGTCATCGGAACTGGACACCCTGCCGGGCGTGGGACCCGCGACATCGAGGTTGCTCTGGGAGCGTTTCGGCAGCCTTGAGGCCATGCTCGCCGCCGGAGTCGAGGAACTCGCCTCGCTCCCCGGCCTCGGGCCGCGCAGGGCTGCAAAGCTGCACGAGGCGCTGCGGGCGCTCGATCAGGCCGTGGAGGCCGGACCGTCGACAGCTCCGGAAATCACCCGCACATAACCCCGCCTGAGCCGATTTACGGGGTCCGGGGCCGGTCGGGCTGCGGCTCTTTCCGTCTGGAAATTCTGACGCGCCTTGCCAATAAAGCGAGAACTTGTTAGAAAAATTCGTGTTTTTTCTGGATAATGACCTTGTGCCCACCTTCAGATGTACGGCGGATGACGCGTGAATCTTTTCGAGGAATTCGAGCAGCTTGTCAGGGAGATTGAACAAGAGAAGATCGGATACGTCGTGGTCGGGGCCGTGGCGATGGCCTTTCATGCGGAACCGAGATTCACGCAGGACATAGACATTCTGCTCGAACCTGATGATTTTGCGAAGATGAAAGGGATACTCGAGGCACACGGTTATATGGAATCAGCGCAGCCGTGGACGTTTCAGAGCACGCCGTTGACGCTTCGGCGATTTCTCAAGGTCGAAGGCCGCGACCAGATGATCATGGATATCCTTTTGGCAGGAAACGGCAGGCATCTGGAAATAATCCGCAACGCCCTCGAAGCTTCCGGCGAGGGATGCATCGTCAGGGTGGCCAGCAGATCGGACCTCATCTGGCTCAAGAAACAAAGAGGTTCGCTGCAGGATCTGGCCGATATCGAGAGGCTGTCAGATGAAGGACGTTGAAACCGTCATGAGACAGCTCAGCAACCTGTACGAGTTCAACAGGAGATTGAAGACGTACAGGCTGCGTGAGACTCGCTCCGCCGAGGTTCGGATTCCGGAGCATGAGCAGAACCGCGCCACGCCGAAGCCCCCCCAGGGGTCGGACGCTGCAGACTCCGCGTCCTGAAGTTCAGATCATCCCTGTCTTCCTGAGGGCCTTGGCGGCGAAGAAGCCGCCCACGGCGCCGCCTACGGCCTGGATCACGTTGGCCAGGATCTCGGCTGCCGCGCCCTGCAGGCCGATGTTGGGCATCAGCATCTCCCCGATGAAATACACGGCGATCATGGCCAGCCCGCCCAGAGTGAGCATGGCGTACTGCGTCGCGCCGGTGCGGTTCGCGGCCACGGCTGCCAGGGCTCCCTCGGCGCCCTTGGCCAGGAAGGTCAGGGGGGCGAAGACGGCGAAGCCGCCCAGGATGTCGGCCAGGGCGGAACCCACGCCGCAGGCGGCCAGAGCCCAGAGCGCCCCCTGGCGCGGGTTCATGAAGCCCAGCACCAGGCCGCCGAAGACCACGGCCACGTCGCCGACGTTGAAGTAGCCCCGGCTGGGCAGGGGGATGCGCACGAAAAGGGTGGTCAGGCAGGCCAGGGCCGTGATGGACAGGGCGGCGATGCGGATATTTTTCATGGTTCCTTCCTCAGATGACGGGTTCGGTGGTCAAAAAGCTCCAGGGTCTTCTCGGTCTGCTGGTAGATGCTGATGTAGGCGGCCACGATGACCCCGCACAGCCGCAGGAACCTGCCGCTGCGGCGGCCGGCGAAGTGCGGCGTCAGGTCCATGAAGAAGCGGTAGCGGTGCAGCAGGGGAGTACATTTTTCCATGACGGCCTTCAAGACGATGGCGTAGCGGCGGGCCCCCGGACGCAGCGGCAGTCCCATGATGTCGCGGAAGGTGATGGCTTCCAGGCCGAGCTTCACGATCATAAACGAATTGGGGAAAACGAGGGCCTTGAGCAGGGAATCGTGCAGCCAGTCCGTGCGTCCCATGAGTTCCAGCCATTGAAAGACCAGCCCGAAGGCCAGCAGGGAGAGGACAAAGGGCAGCACGAAGAGGAGCGCCCGCCATGCGGAGCGCAGGCCGCCCCTCCACGCGGCGGCGGCCAGCAGCACGGCCAGCAGCGCGGCCTGCAGTTCCATCCGTCCGTACCATGGGCCGAAGACGAAGAGTCCGAAAAAGGCCGACAGCAGGCCGAAAATCGTCAGCACTTTCAGGCCGGCCACAATCGCTCCAAACCGAGTTGAACCTCCGGCCTTCCGGCATCGGGGCGCACGAAGGACAGCTCGAAGCCGGAAGACAGGTCAGGCCTGGCCCCGGGCCTCTCCAGGTGCGAGACCTGCACGACCCAGCCGAACCGCGCCAGGTCCAGGGCCGTGAGCTGTGCTTCGGTCAGGTATTTGTCGAATTCGTCGAGAATGACGACCTCCCGGCAGCCGCCGGCCTCGATCCAGGCTGCAGCCAGGTCCGCCAGGCCCTGCGGCGCTTCGTGGCCCATCAGGGCCAGGGTGGCGCGCATGGTGTTCTGCTGCAGGTCCATGTCCTGGGCCAGGTAGAGCAGGCAATGCCGTTCCCGCAGGTTCGGGATGAGCACGTGTTCGAGGAACGTCGTCTTGCCCGCGCCGTTCTCCCCGCGCAGGCGCAGCCAGCTGCCCCGCGGCAGCCGCAGATCGTGGGCGAGTTCGTAGCGCAGCCCCGCGTGGGGGACGGGGTAGGTTCCGGCGGCGAGTTCAAGCATGGCGGCCTGCCGGTTGGGGAACGTTTCCGACCAGGGTGAAGAGGTCGGCCTGGGGCAGGACGGTCGCGAAGCGGTCCAGGAGCAGCTCGCGGTTGCGCGGCGAGAGGGTTTCGAGGACGTGCACGAGCAGGATGCGCAGTGGCCGGCGCGGCAGCAGCGCCATGAGGGTCAGGCAGCAGATGATGGCCTGCTCCCCGCCGGAATAGGAAGATAGAGTCCTGCCCGGATCGAGGCGGACGCCGAACTGGGCGCACTCCCGGCCGATGTCGGCGAGGGCGCCTTCCCCGGCGCCCAGGAGCAGGAGCTCGTCCTCCAGGGTGGTGCCGACGAAGAGGTTGTGCATGTCGATGACGCAGTGGTCGCGGCCATGCTCGGCCAGTGTCGAGGCGTTCACGGGCGTCCTGCGCTCCTCGGATTTGTTTTGCTTGACTGGCTCGGGCGGTGATGCAATGGACATGCTCCATGATCAAATACAGTATCGAATGCTGGCTCTACAACGATCTCCAGGACCGCTTCCTGCTGCTGCGCTGTCCCGTGACGCACCGTCATGACGAATACTGGCAGCCCGTGACCGGCGGCCGCAACGCCGAGGAACCCTGCGTCGAGGCCTGCCTGCGCGAAGTGGAGGAGGAGACGGGGGTGACGCTCGCCGCGGAGATGCTCGAAACCGTCATCCCGGAATTCTGCTTCTGCATCCCCGAAGCCCGCATCGAACTGCGCAAACCCGTCTACCTGGCGAGGGTGCGCAGCGAAAAGGTCGTCCTGTCGGCCGAGCACATCGGTTACTACTGGTTCGACGCCAAGGACGTGGAGAGCCACCTGCACTGGGACTCCAACAAGGAGTCCTTCCGCCAGGTCCTGGCCTTCACCCGCCGTCAGTTCGCTCCCGCCCCCAGCAGCCCTTCCAGATAGGCGACGATCTCGTCGCCGTCCCAGCGGGCCATGCCCGTGTGTCCGAATACCACCCTGCCCTGGCGGTCGAAGATGTACGTCGTCGGCAGCCCTTCGGCCTGCAGTTCCGGCGGGACGGGCGGGTCGAAGACGTAGAGGGGCATGTCGAGTTCCCTGGACAGCGGGTGGGCGCGCACTTCGTCCGCGGTCTCGGTGCTGATGCACAGCACGCGCAGGCCGTCGTTCCCCTCGAATTTCTTCCACAGGTTCCGCAGGTACGGCATCTCGGCGCGGCAGGGGGGGCACCACGTGGCCCAGAGGTTCACGACCACGACCTTTCCGCGCAGGTCCGCAAAGGACGTGGCGCGGCCGTCCAGGTCCGAGAAGGTCCCCTGCAGGTCGCCCAGGCGGGTCATGGCAGGAAGTTCCGGCTGCCCGGCGTCGGCGTCGACGTCGACGAAGCCGCCCATGATGACCAGGGCCGAAGCGGCTTCCAGCAGAAGCAGGGCGACGGCGGCGAAAAGTGCGCTCAGAGCCGGGTGTCGTTGGGTATTCATGCGGTTTCCCCGCCCTGGGTCAGGCCAAGGCTCGTCTTGAGGCTGCTGATTTCACCGGCGCTCAGGCGCCGCCATTTCCCGGACGGCAGGTCGCCCAGGGCCAAGGGCCCCAGTCCCACCCGCTTGAGGCGCAGGATGGTCAGCCCGAGATCACGGCACATGCGCCGGATCTGGCGGTTGATCCCCTGGCGCAGGGTCATGCGCAGCAGGGTGCCGCCGCTGCGCAGCGTCCGCGCCTCGACGTCCACCGGTGCCAGCGTTTCCCCCTCTTCAAGCCGCATGCCCCGGCGCATGACGTTCAGGGCATCCTCCGTCACGGCCTCTCGCACCACCGCCTCGTAGAGTTTTGGGTGCTCGTGGCTGGGATGGGTCAGGCGCAGGGTCACCTCGCCGTCGTTGGTCAGCAGCAGCAGCCCTTCGGACATGAAGTCCAGGCGTCCCACGGGAAAGAGGCGCAGCGCGCGCAGATCGGGCGGCAGCAGGTCGAGGACCGTCTGCCGGCCCTGGGGGTCGCGGACCGTGGTCACCGTATGCGCGGGCTTGTGCAGCATGATGTACACGGGCTCTGCGCCCTGGCTCCCGCGCACGGGCTTGCCGTCGCAGGACACCTCGTCCCTGCCCGGGACGACCCGCGTGCCGGGTTCGCGCTGCACCGCGCCGTTGACCTTCACCCGGCCGGCCTGGATCAGGGCGTCGGCGCCGCGACGGGAGGCGATGCCGGCATCGGCCAGGTACTTGTTCAGACGCACTTCACTGTTTTCGGACATGGGCGAAGCAATAGGGAGAAGCCTGCCGCAGGGCAAGCAAAAAGGCGGCAGGCTTTCGGCTCATTCCACCTTTGCGGGGCGTTTGAGGTCGATGTGCTCGGGTTCCTGATGGCGTCCGCCGCGGGTGATGCACAGGTCGTGGATGAGGCCGTTGGCGATGGAGTATATCCAGCCGTGCAGGTAGAGCGAGCGGCCCCGGTCCCAGGCCTTGCGCACGATGCTGTTCAGGGCCAGGTTGCGGACCTGCAGCTTGACGTTGAGCTCGCACATGTCATCCAGGCTCGGGGTCCGGTTGCGTTCCATGAGGTCCTTCACGTTCTCCAGCCAATGGGCCAGCAGGCCCGGCGTCTGGTCCTTCAGGACTGCGTCGATGCCGCCGCAGCCGTAGTGGCCGCAGACGATGATGTGCTTCACTTTGAGCACGTCCACGGCGTACTGCAGGACGCACATGAGGTTGATGTCCGTGTTGATGACCTGGTTGGAGATGTTGCGGTGCACGAAGACTTCGCCGGGCATGACCCCGATGAGCTGGTCCGCGGGCACGCGGCTGTCGGAACAGCCGATCCACAGGAACTTGGGCTTGTGCTGGTTCTCCAGCTTGCTGAAGAAGCCAGGGATGTTCTTTTCGACGTTCTGGGCCCAGATCCGGTTGTTATCGAGCAGTTTGGCTATTTCTTTCATATGGTTCATCCATTGGGAGGTTGGTGCGTACTGATTGTTTACTCATTTTGTCCGGATCGCGCAATGCATCTCCCGCATCCGGATACGATCGGGGCGTTCGGGTGGACCAAAAGCGCGGGTTGGGCTAGACTAGCGGTCCGCCGGCCGGAATCGTCACCTTGCCCGGCAGCGTCGACGCCTTTCCTCAGGCCGGCGCAGCCCCTCCACGCCTTTGCATCATGCTCCCTTCCGCCGGCATCGGGCGTGGAACCCGTTCACTCCAATCCCTGTGAGGTTGCAATGATCCTGGACAGTTCACGCTGGTGCGCGCGCACCTTCGCCGAGGAACACGCCGGCATCCTCGACGTGGTCAGGACTGCCCCCGACCTCGACGCGGCGCGCAAGGCGCTCTATCTTTTCGTGACCGAGCGTCAGTATCTGATTCTGTTCGATGACCGCGAACATACCGCCTTCGAGATGACCGTGGCCCGCGACTGCGCCCGCGTCCTGCGCGCCGTTCTGGCCCGAGGCTCCGACGCGCGGGCCGGATTCAGCGTGGCCCAGGCCCTGTGGGACCTGGCCCGCGGCGTGGAGCGGGCGGATCTGACGGCCGGCTTTTACGCCGAGCTGTCCCATCTTTTCCATGGTCTGAACGGCACGCCCCTGGATGTAACCCCCGAACCCTCGGCCCTGGAAGAGGTCAGCGGGCGCGAGGCGGCCGTGGCCAGGTCCCTTGAACTCGACCGCATCTGGGATGGCATCGAGCAGGCCATGGCGCGCTACGAGTCGGGTCTGGAACCGGTTTCCGTGGCCAGGCGGCTGGATCGCAGGCGCGAACTCCAGGCTTTGTTCGGGGTATCGGACCGAGAGTGGGAGGACTGGCACTGGCAGGTGCGCAACGTCATCGAGGACACCGACGGCCTGGCTGCGGCCGTCAATTTGCGCGATGACGAACGTGCCGCCGTCATGCAGGCGGTCCGGACGAAACAGCCCTTCGGGATCACGCCGTATTACGCCTCCCTCATGGACAACGACCCGGAAACCGGCCGCGACCGGGCCGTGCGCGCCCAGGTCATCCCCCCGGCCTCCTACGTGGAGTGCATGGCCGCCCACGGCGACAGCCGGTCCGAGGCCTTCGACTTCATGCGCGAGGCCGACACGTCGCCCATCGATCTCGTCACGCGGCGCTATCCGGCTATCGTCATCCTCAAGCCCTTCAACACCTGCCCGCAGATCTGCGTCTACTGCCAGCGCAACTGGGAGATCGAGCGGGCCATGGCCCCCGGCGCCATGGCGTCCCGGGCCGACCTGGAGAGCGCCGTGGAGTGGATCAGGAGGCATCCGGCCATCAAGGAAGTCCTGGTCACGGGGGGCGACCCGCTGGCCATGGGCGACGGCCCCCTGGAGCGCATCCTGAAAAGCGTCGCGGACATCCCCCACGTGGAGCTTATCCGCATCGGCACGCGCACGCCCGTGACCCTGCCCATGCGCATCACGCCGGAGCTGGCCCGCATGATCGGTTCCTTCCGCGAGCCGGGTGTGCGCGACGTCTGCCTGGTCACCCACGTGGAGCACGTCTCGGAAGTGACGCCGGAGTTCGTGACCGCCGTGGACAGGCTGAAGCGGCAGGGGGTGAGCGTCTACAACCAGCTCGTCTTCACCTTCCACGTCTCCCGGCGCTTCGAGGCCGCGGCCCTGCGGCGGCTGCTGCGCAAATGCGGGGTGGAGCCCTATTACACCTTCGCGCCCAAGGGCAAGGAGGAGACGGAAGCCTACCGTGTGCCCATCGCCCGCATCCTGCAGGAGCAGCAGGAGGAGGCGCGCCTGCTGCCGGGCATGCGCCGCACCGACGCGCCCGTCTTCAACGTGCCTGGCCTGGGCAAGAACCATCTGCGCGCGGCCCAGAACCGCGACGTCGTCTCCATCCTGCCCGACGGCTCGCGGGTCTATGAGTTCCACCCGTGGGAGAAGAACATCGTCGAACGCGACTCCTACGTCGGTCAGGATGTGCCGATACTGACATATCTTGAGCGCCTGGCC
>JANJWV010000080.1 GCA_024709365.1 Desulfomicrobium sp.
GCAACACACAAGGAGTGCACACGTGACGAAGGAAGACAAGACGCCCAAGGACAAGACGGACGAACAGGCGGGCCAGATCCGCTGGGACGGGAGCCGCATGCGGACCACGTACGCCAACGTCTGCAATGTATCGAGCACGCGCGAGGAAGTGGCGCTCATGTTCGGCGTCAACAAGAACTGGCACCCGTCGCAGAAGGACCTGGTCATCGAGCTTTCAGACCGCGTCATCATCAACCCCTACGCGGCCAAGCGCCTGGCCATCCTCCTGGCCAACACCATGAACGAGTACGAGAAGCGTTTTGGCGTGATCAATCTCGAAATGCCCGACGTCACGCCGCAATAGGGGCGGGACGCGGACCTTCGCATCAGGCCCGGCAACGGTTGCGTGCCGGGCCCGATGCGCATCGGATTCCCGATTTCCCCTTGTTTTTTGACCAGATAGCTGGTTAACTACGTACGTAATAAATCGACTGGGTATTCTTCCTGCGCGGTATTCGCCGTTGCAGTCGGTCAGGTTTCATCATCATGAACAGCATCAATACCGTCCAGGACTCCGGACCGGCCGGCGCAGGCCAGCTCCCGTCGTGGGCCGAGTTTGCCTCGGCCTCGGGCACGCGGGAATATTGCCAGGGCTGGATCGGGCTGCAGAGCGCCATGATCCCGGGCGTGATCCAGGGGGTCCTGGTCATCGAGGGGGAGGGCGGCCGGTTCGCCCCCGTGGCGGCGTGGCCGCGCGGCGGCGCCGACCCTGCCCGGCTGACCGGGGCCCTGGAGCGGGTCATCGGAGACGGGCGCGGCCTGGTGTTGGAACTGGAGACGGCTGGCCGATATGCCATGGCCTATCCCGTCCGGGTGGACGACAGGCTGTTCGCCGTCGTGGCCATGGAGCTGGCGGCGGACAGCGAGGTCGGCCTGAGCCGGGCCATGGAGCAACTCCAGTGGGGCTCGTCCTGGCTGGAACTGCTCCAGCGCCGCCGGGAGGCCGACGAGGACAAGGCCCGTCTCCTGCGCCTCGGTACGGCCGTGGACATGCTGGCCCTGACCCTGGACCGCCCGACCTGCGGCGAGGCGGCCATGACCTTCGTCACCGAACTGGCAGCGGCCTCGGGCTGCGAGCGCGTCAGTCTGGGGCTGGTGCACGGACGGTCCGTGGCCCTGGAGGCCGTTTCGCACAGCGCCGAGGTCAACCTGAAGATGAACCTGACCCGGGCCATCGAGCGGGTCATGGACGAGGCCCTGCTCCAGCGCCGCGAGATCGTCCACCCCTCGGACGACGCGACCCTCATCAGCCGCGAGCACGAGGCCCTGTCCAGACAGCAGGGCATGGCCTCGGTCGTCACGCTGCCCCTGTACGGCCAGGGCCGCTACTACGGCGCCCTGACCGCGGAGAGGGGCGCGGACCGGCCCTTCACCGAGCGTGACGTCGAGTTTTTCCGGGCCGTGGCGGCTCTGGCCGGCCCCATTCTGGAAGCCAGGCGGCAGGCCGGCCTCTCCCTGGCGGAGCACCTGCGCGCCAGCCTGCGCCAGGCCGCGGGCCGGCTGTTCGGCCCCCTGCACTACGGCCGCAAGCTCGCCCTGGGGGGGATCGTCTGTCTGGCGCTGTTCCTGTTCTTCGCCGAGGGCCAGTACCGGCTGCGGGCCGACCTCGCCCTGGAGGGGGCCGTGCGGCGGGCGGTGACCGTGCCCTTCGACGGGTTCATCCAGCAGGCGCAGCGCCGCGCCGGGGATATGGTGGGGGAGGGGGACCTGCTCTGCCGGCTCGACGACCGCGACCTGCGCCTGGACCGCATGGTCACGGCCAGCCGGTACCGGCAGCTGGAGCGGCAGTACCAGGAGGCCGTGTCCGTGCACGACCGGGCCCAGTCGAGCATCGTCCGGGCGCAGCTGGAGCAGGTCCAGGCCGAGCTGGACCTGGCCGATGCCAAGCTGGCGCGGACAAGCCTCACGGCGCCGTTTTCCGGTCTCATCGTCAGCGGCGACCTCAGCCAGCGCCTCGGCAGCGCGGTCCGGCAGGGGGACGTCCTTTTCGAACTCACCCCCCTCGACTCCTACCGGGTCATCCTCAAGGTCGACGAGCGGCGCATCGCCGACGTGCGGGAAGGGCAGCGCGGGGAACTGGTCCTTTTCTCCCTGCCCGGCCAGGAATACCGCTTCACGGTCATCAGGGTCACGCCCATCGCCAAGGCCGAGGAGGGGCGCAATTTCTTCCGCGTCGAGGCGGCCCTCGACAGCGTCGACGCGACGCTGCGGCCCGGCATGGAGGGCGTCGCCAAGGTCGACGTCGACCGCCGCAGGCTGGCCGGGATCTGGGTCCGGGACATGCGGGAGTGGCTGACCCTCTTCTTCTGGAAGTGGCTGCCTTGAGGCGCCTGGGCGGGTAGGATGAGCGTATCGCTGCTGAGTCCGTCCTGGTACCGGGTCGCGCCCCTCGCGCCGCGCCTGCGCAGCCACGTGCACATCGACCGCCACGAGTACCGCGGCCAGGACTGGTACGTGATCCAGGACAGGTTCACGGGCCGTCACCACCGCTTTTCCGCCGAGGCCTACCAGCTGGTGGGGATGATGGACGGCCGCAGGACCCTGGACCAGATCTGGGAGGCGGCCTGCGCCCGCCTGGGCGACCACATGCCGACGCAGGACGAGGTCATCGACCTCCTGGCCAGGCTCTATCAGGCCGACCTGCTGCAGACCGGCGCGAATCTGGACTTCTCGGACCTGCACCGGCGCAGCGTCAGCGGCAGGCGTCACCGCCTGCTCACGCTTCTGGCCTCGCCGCTTTCCCTGCGCATCCCGCTCCTCGACCCGGACCGTTTCCTGGAACGGACCCTGCCGTACGTGCGCCCGCTGCTCGGCTGGCAGGCCTTTGCCGTGTGGGCGGTGGTGGTGGGCTGGGCCGCCGTCCTGGCCGTGCTGCATTGGGACGGGCTGCGCGGCGATTTCTCCGACGCGCTGCTGGGCATGGAAAACCTGGCGCTGATCAGCCTCATCTACCCCGTTCTCAAGGTCCTGCACGAACTCGGCCACGCCTATCTGGTCCGGAAGGAGGGCGGCGAGGTGCACGAGATGGGCGTCATGTTCCTGGTCTTCATGCCCCTGCCCTATGTCGACGCCTCCTCGTCGGCCGCGTTCCGGGACAAGCGCCGGCGCATGCTCGTCGGCGCCGCCGGCATCATCGTGGAGCTCTTCGTGGCCGCGGTCATGCTTTTCGTGTGGCTGAACGTCGAGCCCGGGGCCGTGCGGGCCCTGGCCTACAAGACCATGCTCGTGGCCGGCGTGTCGACGATCCTGTTCAACGGCAACCCGCTGCTGCGCTTTGACGCGTATTACGTACTGTCGGACTGGCTGGAGATACCGAACCTCGCCCAGCGCAGCACGGCATATCTGGGGTATGTCCTGAAGCGCCGCCTGCTCGGCGTGAGCGAGGCGGAGCCGCCGACCCTCGACCCGGGGGAGGCGCGCTGGCTGCTGGCCTACGCCGTGGCCTCCTTCTGCTACCGCATCGTCATCTCGCTGCAGATCGTGATCTTCGTCGCCGGCCGGTTCTTCTTCATCGGCATACTCCTGGCCTTGTGGGCCCTGGCGATGATGCTCGTCATGCCCACGTGGCGCGTGGGCCTTTTTCTTCTCAAGGATGTGCATATGCAACGCAGACGCATGCGCGTGACGGTGGTGGTGCTTGTCCCGCTCCTGCTGCTGGCGGCCGGCCTGACGGCGGTGCCCGTGCCGCTCTACACGAGCTGCCAGGGCGTGGTCTGGGTGTCCGACGATGCGCGGGTCTTCGCCTCGGCCGCCGGGTTCGTGGAGGCCGTCGTCGCGCCGGGAGGGTCCGTCGTCGCGCCCGGCGACCCGCTTGTGCGCAGTTCCGACCCGTTGCTGGAGACGCAGATCAGGGGGCTGCTGGCCCGTCGCGAGGAGTACCGGGCCCGCCGCCAGCTGAGCATGAACAGGGACCGGACCGAGACGGCCATGCTGGACGAGGAACTCGGGAGCATCGAGACGGAACTGTCCCACGCCCTGGAACGCCGGGCCGCCCTGGTCACGCGCAGCCCCGCGGCCGGGACCTTCGCGCTGCAGGACGAGGCGGACCTGCCCGGACGCTACCTGCGGCGCGGCGAGCCCGTGGGCTACATCGTCGATCCGGGGCGCATGCGGATCAGGGTGCTGGTCGCCCAGGCCGACATAGAGCGCGTGCGGACGGATGTGCGGGGCGTCGAGGTGCGCCTGGCCGAGAGCATCGGACGGGTCATGGGCGCCCGCGTGGAGCGGGAGGTGCCTGCGGCCAGCCGGGTGCTGCCGAGCCTGGCCTTCAGTCTGGACGGCGGCGGGCAGTTCGCGCTGGACCCGCGGGAAAAGGACGCCCCGCAGGTGCTGGAGCGCCTCTTCCAGTTCGACCTGGTGCCCGAGGAACCCGTCGCGGCCCGCGTCGAGGAACGCGTCTTCGTCCGGTTCGAGCACAGTCCCGAGCCGCTGGCCTGGCGGGCGTACCGGGCCCTGAGGCGACTCCTGCTCAGCCGTTTCGCCTGGTGATCGGGAACATCGGAAAAATGCTCTATCTGACCCATCCCCCAGCCAGCCGCGACGTGCGGGCCGAGAGGCCCGACCGGGTGGAGACGTGGCTCGAACGGCAGGTGCACCGGCTGCACGGGCGCATCGGACGGATGTCCGGGAGCGGGTGGGTGCGGCGCGAAACGGAGGCTGTCGAGCAGGCCGGGAGGCGTCTGGCCGGCATGACCGACGACGGGCTGCGGGAGGAGAGGATGGGCCTGCGGGTGCGGCTGCTGACCGACGGGCTGCTGCCCGCGCATGTGGCCGACAGCTTCGCCCTGATCCGCGAAACGTCCCGGCGCGTGCTGGGCATGAGGCATCACGACAGCCAGGTCATGGGCGCTCTCGTCATGCTGCGCGGCATGGTCGCCGAGATGGAGACCGGCGAGGGCAAGACCCTGACCGCGACCCTCGCCGCGGCGACGGCGGCCATGGCCGGGCTGCCCGTGCACGTCGTCAGCGTCAACGACTACCTGACCGCCCGCGACGCCGAGGGCATGAAGCCCCTGTACGAGGCCCTGGGGCTGCGCGCGGGCTGCGCCGTGCACGGCCAGAGCCCGGACGAGCGGCGGCAGGCCTACGGCTGCGACATCGCCTACGCCACGAACAAGGAGCTGGTCTTCGACTATCTGCGGGACCGCCTGACCCTGGCCGAGCGGCCGGATCCCGTCATGGTCCAGGCCGAGGTGCTGCGGGGCCGGGGCGGCCGGACGGATCGCCTGCTCCTGCGCGGCCTGCACTTTGCCGTCATCGACGAAGCCGACAGCGTGCTCGTCGACGAGGCCCGGACCCCGCTCATCATCTCCGGTTCCTCAGGCATCAGGGAGGAGCGGGAGTTTCTCGGGCAGGCCCTGGCCCTGGCCGGGGATTTCGTGCGCGACAAGGATTTTCTGCTGGACGAGGCGCGCCGCCAGATCCTCCTCACCGCCTGCGGGCGCGGGCGGATCGAGGAGGCGGGCCGGCGCCTGGGCGCCCTGTGGAGCGGAATGGTGCGCCGCGAGGGTGTTGTGCACCAGGCCCTGACGGCTCTGCACCTGTTCCGGCGCGACGAGCAGTATCTGGTGCGCGACGGCAAGGTGCAGATCATCGATGAGTTCACGGGCCGCGTCATGCCGGACCGTTCCTGGGAGCAGGGCCTGCATCAGCTGATCGAGCTCAAGGAGGGCTGCGAGCCGACCCAGCGGCGCGAACCCCTGGCCAAGATCAGCTACCAGCGCTTTTTCCGGCGCTACCTGCGCCTGGCCGGCATGACCGGGACGGCGCGCGAGGTGCGGGACGAACTCTGGGATGTCTACGGTCTGGCCACGATGCGCCTGCCGACGCACCGTCCGGTGATCCGCCGCCGCCTCCAGAACAGGATTTACGCGACCCGCCCGGAAAAATGGGACGCGGTGGTGGACAGGGTAGGAGAGCTGCGCAGCCAGGGGCGGGCCGTGCTCGTCGGGACGCGCACCGTGGCCGCCGCCGAGGAGCTGGCCGCGCGGGCGCGGGAAGCCGGGGTCCCGCATCGGGTGCTGAGCGCCCGGCAGGACGCCGCCGAGGCCGAGGTCATCGCGGGCGCGGGCCGGGCAGGAAGCGTCACCATCGCCACCAACATGGCCGGGCGCGGCACGGACATCGCCCTGGCCCCCGAGGTGCGCGCGGCCGGGGGGCTGCACGTCATCCTCACCGAATACCACGAGGCGGCGCGCATCGACAGGCAGCTGGCCGGCCGCTGTGGGCGCCAGGGGGACCCCGGCAGCTTCGAGGGCATCCTCTCGCTGGAGGACTTCCTCTTCCAGGGCAAATGGGGAGACCCGTTCATCCGCCTGCTCCGAATCCTGGTGGTCCGGTCCGGGACGCCGCAGCGCGCCGCCAGGTGGCTGCTGCGGCTCATGCAGCGGAAGGTCGAGAGGCATCACGCCCGCATCCGCCGTGATCTTTTCCGGCGGGACCAGGCCCAGGGGAGCCTGATGTCGTTCGCGGGGCGTTTCGAATAGGGCCGGTCGTCCGGACCGCGGCATCCGGCCGCGACCGGGGACGGCGCAACACTGCAAGGAGCGGACAATGAGACAGGCTTTCGTGCTCGTGCTGTTTTTCCTGCTGGCCCCGGCGGTCCACGCCGGCGAGATGCCGGCTTTCGAGGGGCTCATCGAACCCCGGGAGGTCGTCAATTTCGGCAGCCAGGTGCCGGGGATCCTGGAGAAGGTCTATGTCGAGCGCGGCGACAGGGTCTCGACGGGCCAGGTTCTGGCCAGGCTCAAGTCCGGCGTCGAGGCGGCGGCCCTCAGGTCGGCCGAGGCCAAGGTGGATTTCGGGCAGCGCAAGTCCCAGCGCAACGAGGAACTGACGAAGAAGAAGCTCATCTCCGTGCACGAGAAGGACGAGATCGAGACGGAGCTGCAGCTGGCCAGGCTGCAGGTCAGCGAGGCCCGGGAGCAGCTTGAGCTGCGGGTCATCCGCAGCACCGTCGACGGGGTGGTGGTCAAGCGCACGGGCGCTCCGGGCGGGTATGTCGGCGAGGAACCCTTCCTGACCGTGGCCCGGATCGACCCCCTGAACGTCGAGCTGGTCATCCCGGTCCAGTTCATCGGGGCCATCAAGGAAGGCATGACGGCCAAGGTCCTGCCGGACGAACCCGTGGGCGGCGAATACGAAGCCAGGGTCGTCATTGTCGACAAGGTCGTCGACGCGGCCAGCGGCACTTTCGGAGTGCGTCTGGAACTGCCCAACCCGAAGCTGGCCCTGCCGGCGGGCCTCAAGTGTCGAGCGCTGTTTTGAATGCATGATGTTCTGGAATTCAGGAGCTTGAGAGCTTCATCAGGACGAGGCCGGACACGATGAGTCCGGCCGCAAGGATTCGCATCGCGTTGAACGGTTCGGCCAGGAACGTGACGCCGACGATAAACGCCCCGATCGAGCCTATGCCTGTCCAGACAGTGTAGGCGGTGCCGAGCGGGATTGCGCGCATGGCGATGGCCAGGAGCCAGAAGCTGCCGGCCATGGTGACCAGCGTGACGAGTGACGGGATTGGCCGGGTGAAGCCGTGGGACAGCTTCATCGAAGAGGCCCAGACCACTTCGAGAACTCCGGCAAGCAGCAGATACGTCCAGGACATGAGCCCTCCTTGTTCCAAGGGCCAGGCCGTCCTGGGCATTCTTCCCGAAGCGGGGGAGGTCGTCCTCCTGCTAAAAATTCTAGTTCACGTCCCCCGGCGAAGCAAGCTCTCGCCATTTGCTCAACCAGCATCCTGATATCGTTCATAAATGGTCTTGGTCGGGTTGTGGAAGCCGACGCGAAATCCCATTGTTCCGATATAGGTTTATTTTTCCCAAAATGCTTGTCATGGAAGAACTGAAATGGGTAAATCTGTTTTTTGATGGTGACACACGTCAACGGAGTGAAAAATGAGAAAGATCGCAGAGTCGGTGTATTGGGTTGGGGTGGTCCATTGGGACAGAAGGCTGTTTGATTCGCTTGTCCCGTTGCCGGACGGAACGACGTACAACGCATACGTGGTCCAGGGGTCTGAAAAGACGGTGCTCATCGACGCCGTCGACCCGGAGTTCGTGCAGACGCTCATGACGTACCTGGATGGCGTCGAGCGCATCGACTATGTCGTGTCCCAGCATGCCGAGCAGGACCATTCGGGCGCCATCCCGCAGGTGCTGGCCCGCTTTCCCGAGGCCAAGGTCATGGCCACCGCCAAGGCCAAGCCCATGCTCATGGACCTGCTCAACATCCCGGAAGACAAGTTCGTGGTCGTGGCCGACGGGGAAACCCTTTCCCTGGGCGACAAGACCCTCAAATTCATCCACACGCCCTGGGCGCACTGGCCCGAGACCATGTCCACCTATCTGGCCGAGGACAGGATTCTCTTCAGTTGCGACTTTCTGGGGTCGCATATCGCCAGCAGCGACCTCTTCGTCACGGACAAGTGCCGGGTGCACGAGGCCGCCAAGCGCTATTTCGCCGAGATCATGATGCCTTTCCGCAACATCCTCGCCAAGAATCTGGACAAGCTCGCGGAGTACGACATCGCCATGGTGGCGCCAAGCCACGGGCAGATCTACGACAGTCCGGGCTGGATCATCGAGGCCTACCGCGAGTGGGTTTCGGCTCCGCCGCGCAATCTCGTGGCCCTGCCGTACGTGTCCATGCACGGCAGCACGGCGCGCATGGTCGACCACCTGACCGCGGCGCTGGCCGAAAGGGGAGTGCAGGTCGAACTCTTCAATCTGGCGGTGACGGACATCGGCAAGCTGGCCATGGCCCTGGTCGATGCCGGCACCATCATCGTCGGCGCGCCCACGGTGCTGGCCGGACCGCACCCTCTGGCCGCGTACGCGGCATTCCTGGCCAACGCCCTGCGGCCCAAGGCGCAGTACCTGTCCGTCGTCGGTTCCTACGGATGGGGCGGCAAGACGGTGGAGACATTGGCCGGCATGATCCCGAACCTCAAGGTCGAGGTCCTGGAGCCGGTGCTGTGCAAGGGGCTGCCGAAAGAGGAAACCCTCGAAGCGCTCAACAGAATGGCGGACGCCATTGCCGCGAAGCATCGCGAAAGCGGTTTCCGGGATTGAGCGGATACGACGCTGACGGATGTGTTTTTGCGCCAGGCGCGTTGTCGTTCTTCCTGTTCCCTCCGATCAGACGGGTTTCCTGAAATAACTGAAGAAATGCATGCAGGGGCGAACGTGTCGCCCCTGCATGTGATCCGGGTGTTCGATATGGGCATCGCCATCAAAAGGGTATACGATCCAATCGGTGACGACGGTTCCCGAATTCTGGTGGACCGTCTTTGGCCGCGGGGCGTGAGCAAGGAAAATCTTCAAGGGGTTTGGGTCAGGGAGATCGCCCCGAGCGCCGAGTTGCGGAAGTGGTTCGACCATCAGCCGGAGAAGTGGCTGGAGTTCAAGAGAAGATATTTTGCCGAACTGGATGGCCACCATGATTCAGTCCAAAGGATCGTCGGATTGGCGCGGAGCGGAAATGTGACGCTCCTGTATGCAAGTGCAAACAAGGAATTCAATCATGCGATAGCATTGCAGGAGTATTTGGAGAATGTTTCCCGCAAGTGAAGCATGTTTGAGTTTTTGGGGGATGAGATGAAATCCACGCAAGAGCTGATGAATGAGCACGAAGGTATTCAGGTGATGCTTGGCATTCTGCAATCTGTAACGAATATGATTGTTGCAGGCGACAGCGTTCCAAAGAAAGAGCTCGAAGGGATCATGGAATTTTTGACGGTGTTTGTCGACACGTGCCATCACGGAAAGGAAGAGGATTTTCTGTTCCCGGCCCTTGAGGCGGCCGGGGTGGCCAGGGACGGCGGACCGATCGGCGTCATGCTGCACGAGCACCAACGCGGTCGCCGCCATGTCGCGGACATGAAAAACGCGCTCGGAGATTTCACGGTGCAGGGGATCAAGACAGATGCGTTCCGAAGTGCCGTGGAAGAATATGTTTCCTTGCTGAATCAACATATCTTCAAGGAGAACAATGTTTTGTTCCCGATGGCGGAGAAAATGCTGAGCGTCGACGATGACCGGAAATTGTATGAAAATTTTGAGAAACTTGAGATTGAACGTATCGGCTTGGGCAAGCATGAGGAATTTCATGCATTGATGGATGCACTTTCGAAGAAGTATAAAGCCTGAAATTGCGCGTGAAAAACGGGAAGCGTTCCCTGGCCATGCTTGTCCCCAGGTCCGCAGCGTCATCCGGTTCGGCCGCTGGTTCCTTGCGGCCGCCGGATTCGGGCCCTCAGCCCTCAAGGTCCGGCCAGAGATAGAGGGCGTTGCCGCGGTCCATGGAGGCCATGAAGACGGCGAGGCGTTCTTCGTCGCCGAGGACGTGGAAGCGGATGAACTTTCCGGACTTCGAAGTGACCCCGAAATCCCGACCTGCATCTCCACCCTCTCCAGCCGGACATGGCGCTCTGGCGAGAGGAGGATGCCGCAAATCCCCAGCAGGCTTTCAAGAGCCGTCGAGATTTCTTTGGTGCGAATTTCTTATGTTATCTTGGGGAATGGTCGGGATTTTGTGTCGGAATAGCACCGCCATCCCGGTTGATACCGCATTGATGTGGCGACTTCAATTTCCCAATCCGTTTTCAACCGAACATTCATGCTATTTTTCATTTCATTGGGTTGAGTCTTCCTCCTTTCTCACGCTGATTACATTTTGTAATTGACGCATTCATTTTGAAATCCTTTTTTCGTGCACTCTGCGCTATCGGCAACTCAACAAGATGAAATAATGTATTTTTTCTTGCCGTCATGCTTTGGCACGGCCTCTGCTGTTATCCGGTGAAATTGGCATTTCCAGTATCATGATCGGAGGCACCGTGGAGACATTCGACATCATCGGTTTGGGGGTTGCAGCGATTCTTTTCGTATATCTGTTGGTCGCCCTGTTTCGACCCGATAAATTTTAGCGATCGGAAGGCACGAATATCATGACATCGACAGATTTCATCCAACTCGGGATTTTCCTGGGCATTCTGGCTCTTTGCTGTCCGCCCCTCGGGCATTTCATCTACGCCGCTCTGGAAGGGCAAAGGACGATCCTGCATCCCGTTTTTGGACGTCTCGAAAAGGGGATGTACGCATTGTCCGGGATCAACCCGGAACTGAACCATACATGGCAGCGCTATGCCATCTGCCTGTCCGCCTTCACCGCGGCCGGCTTCGCGTTCACGTTTGCAGTTCTCCTTTTCCAGGGCATCCTCCCGCTCAATCCCAGGGGGCTGCAGTCCCTGCCGTGGGACCTGGCCTTCAATACGGCGGTCAGCTTCGTCACCAACACCAACTGGCAGGCCTACGCCGGCGAGGCGACCATGAGCGTTTTCTCCCAGATGGTCGGGCTGACCTATCAGAACTTCGTCTCTGCGGCAGTGGGCATAGCCGCCTGCATGGCCGTCATCCGCGGCGTCGCCCGCCGCGAGTCGGCCGGGATCGGAAATTTCTGGGCCGATCTTGTCCGGTCGCTTCTGTACGTGCTTTTGCCCCTGAGCTTCATTTTCGCGATCATTCTCATCGGACAGGGCGTCGTGCAGACGTTCTCGGCCGTGCGCGACGTCTCGACGCTCGAAGGCGGCGTGCAGTCCCTCCCGCTGGGGCCCGTGGCCTCGCAGGTCGCGATCAAGATGCTCGGTACCAACGGTGGCGGGTTCTTCAACGCCAACGCCGCACACCCTTTCGAAAACCCCACCGCGGTATCGAACTTTCTGCAGATGCTGAGCATTTTCCTCATTCCCGGAGCGCTTGTCTTCACCCTTGGAAAGGCCGTGGGCCGTCCGCGACATGCCTGGACCGTCTGGCTGGTCATGGCCGCGCTCTTCGTCGCATCCATCGCCTGGACCGCCCATTTCGAAAGCCTGGGCACCCCGACGCTGCGCTCCATTGCCGGTCAGGAAGTCCCCAACATGGAAGGGAAGGAGGTACGGTTCGGGGCCTTCACCTCGGCCATGTTCGCCACCGTCACAACGGACGCGTCCTGCGGGGCCGTCAACTCCATGCACGACAGCTTCACCCCTCTGGGGGGGCTGGCGACGATGGTCAACATGCTGCTGGGCGAGGTCGTCTTCGGAGGGGTGGGCTCGGGTCTGTACGGCATGATCCTCTTCATTCTGCTCACGGTCTTCCTGGCCGGGCTCATGATCGGGCGGACGCCCGACTATCTCGGCAAGAGGGTCGAGGGCCGGGAGATCACCTGGGCCGTGACCGCTCTGCTCTTGTCGGCCCTGCCCCTGCTCGGATTCACGGCGCTTGCCGCCGTCCAATGGGGACCAGCCTCCCTCTCGAACGCGGGCGCGCATGGTTTCTCCGAACTCCTCTACGCCTACACCTCGGCGGCGCAGAACAACGGCAGCGCCTTCGCGGGCCTCGCGGCGAACACGCCGGCCTTCAACGTCACCCTGGCCCTGGCCATGCTTCTCGGCCGATTCGGGGTCATGATCCCCATGCTCGTCGTGGCCGGCTCCCTGGCCTCCCGGCGAACCAGGCCGATCACGGACGCCTCGTTTCCCGTCGAGGGCCCGACGTTCGCGTTGCTGCTCACGGCCGTCATCGTCATCGTCGGCGCCCTGACCTATCTGCCCGCCCTGTCCCTGGGACCCGTGGTGGAACACATGCACATGCTGGAAGGCCGGCTCTTCTGAGCCTGGCCCGGAGATACGACATGAAAAGAAAACGCATCGCAGTTCACGATTCTTCCGTTGTACGCAAGGCGCTGCTGGGGGCTTTGACCAAGCTCGACCCGCGCACGTTGGCGAAAAACCCGGTCATGTTCGTCGTCGGCGTCGGAAGCCTGCTGACCACGGCCTCCTTCCTGACGGACCTGTCCCAGTACGGTCCGGCCCGGGCGTCCTTCGCAG
Source organism: Desulfomicrobium sp. (assembly GCA_024709365.1). Taxonomy (GTDB): domain Bacteria; phylum Desulfobacterota; class Desulfovibrionia; order Desulfovibrionales; family Desulfomicrobiaceae; genus Desulfomicrobium. Next base: position 12,905 of record JANJWV010000080.1, read on the forward strand.
GGCAGATCAGCCTGTGGCTGTGGGCCACGGTCCTCTTCGCGAATTTCGCCGAGGCCCTGGCCGAAGGGCGCGGCAAGGCACAGGCGGACAGCCTGCGCAGCGCCCGCCGGGACAGCCTGGCCGTCCGCCTGCGGGATGACGGCGGCACCGAGGAAATACCCGCATCGACCCTGCGCCCGGGAGACAGCGTCGTGGTCGAAGCCGGTCAGATGATCCCGGCCGACGGCACGGTCACCCAGGGCGCCGCCGCCGTGGACGAGTCCGCCGTCACCGGCGAGTCGGCGCCCGTCGTGCGCGAGTCGGGCGGCGACCGGAGCGCGGTCACGGGCGGGACCACCGTGCTGTCCGACCGCCTGGTCATCCGCGTGACCCAGGAGCCCGGCAAGTCCTTCCTGG
>JANJWV010000124.1 GCA_024709365.1 Desulfomicrobium sp.
GACGCGTCCCCTGCACCCCGTTCAGGGGGTGAAGGCTGAAACGAGTGAAAGGGAGCTGCAGGGCTCCCTTTCTTTTTGGCGTTTTCTTGCCGGAAAGCCTCAGACCTGCGGGTCGCCGGAGAAGGCCGGGTTGACCTTGCCGATCAGGTCGCGCAGGACCACGCGGACCACGGCCGTGCGTTCGAGCACCCGCGCGTCGAAGCCCGTCTCGGGGCCGTCATGGTGGCGCATGATGACGGCCAGGCCGGCCGCCTTGTCCGCCGGGTCATCGAGGACGTGGCCATGGCCGAAGCCGCTCACGGACTTGTAGTGCGTGGTGAACCCGCAGGGCAGGTCCTCGCGGATCAGCTCGCTTTCGGCCACGGCGACGAAGCTGACCAGCCCGTTGGCGCGGATGCAGTCCATCTTGCGGCCTTCGAGGGCGCTGTGGAAATAGACGGCGCCGTCCTCGTAGCCGAAATTGACGGTCACGACGTACGGTTCGCGGCCGTCCCACAGGCCGAGCTGCATGGTGCGGCAGCTGCGGAGCAGGCTTTCGATGGCTGCCTTGTCCCGGATGGCTCGTTTTTCCTTTCTCATGATCTATTCTCCCATCAGGTTGTCGAGGAGTTGAAAAAGCAGCGTCTGCGTTGAGACCGCCAGTTCCTGCCTGGCTCGCATTTCCTCGGCCGATTGTACGAAACCGGTTCGAGGCTCAAGCTCGTCGGCACAGTTGGAGATGAGCAGTTCCATGCTCTCGGGCGTGGTTTCCAGGTGAAACTGCAGTCCGACAATGCGCCCCCTGGCCTCGAAAGCCTGGTGCCGGCACGCGTCGCTCTCGGCAACGCAGGTGGCATCAGGCGGGATGGAGAAGGTTTCGCCGTGCCAGTGGAAAGCCGGAAACTCCGGGCCCAAGCCCGAGAAGAGCGGCGATTTCGCGCCCTGGGCGGTCAGGCGCACCGGAAACCAGCCGATCTCCCGGCCGTTGTTGGACGTGACGCTGCCGCCGAGCACCTCGGCCAGAAGTTGGGCCCCGAGGCAGACGCCGAACAGACGCGCCCCGGCTTCGACCGCTTGCCCGAGGTAGCGCTTCTCTTCACGCAGCCAATCGAGCCGCTCTTCGTCGTGCACGCTCATGGGGCCTCCCATGATCACCAGAAGATCCACATCCTCGATGGCCGGCAGGGGCTCACACAGAAAGAGGCGGGTCCGGGTGAGCGCATGTCCTCTCGCCTCGGCGTATCGGACAATGGCACCCGGTCCTTCGAACGGCACGTGTTCAATCGTGTGTATGCGCATCGTTTTGCCTTTTTTGTAAATGGTTCATGCAGAATGAACCCTACCTGCAACAGGGATGCCGAGGTTCGGCCAGGGCGTTCCGACGATGGGAAAACGAACGGGCGATGCGCGCTGAATGGCGGTTGGCGCGGGTTCCCTCGACGCCTCCCACACGGCATTATGGTCTGCAATGTGAAGGACCGGGTGCTGCCTGCGACGAAAATGCAAATCTCGTGGATGTGCGCAATGCGTTTCGGAAACGGAGGCCGTCATGCCTTGGATGACATCGGCTCAGAAAAGAGCGGCCCGCATATCCGTGCCGCTGCAAGAAGCTGCGCCCCCGGCCGGGCAGCCCGGGGAGGGGCCCTTTTTCTACCTTTTCTGCGTCATCAGCACCGAAACCAGAACCACCCCGGCCGCGGCCAGCTGGACCATGCTCATGGTCTCGCCCAGGAAAAGGAAGCCGCAGGTCACGGCCACCACGGGGATGAGGTTGATGTGGGCCGAAGCCGTGCCGGCGGGCATGCGGGTGATGGCCCAGTTGTAGAGGGAGAAGGCGCCAAGGGTCACGCCCGCGCCCAGGAAGAGCAGGATGAGGACGAGCTGCGTGTCGAAGGTCCCGGTAGGGACGTCCAGCAGGCGCAGTGCGCCGGGGGAGAAGAACAGGCAGCCCGTGACCACCTGCATGACCGTCAGGGTCCAGGCCCCGTAGCGCCGGCCAAGGAAACGGATGAGGATCATGTTCGCCGCGGCGCAGACCATGGCCCCGAGCTCAAGGGCGTTGCCCAGAAGAGGGGAGGGGGCCGTCTCCGTGGCCTGTCCGGAAAAGCTCAGCACCGCCACCCCTGCCAGGGACAGAAGCAGTGCCCAGACCGTGCGCGCCGTCAGTTCCTCGCGCAGTGCGACCCAGGCCCCGACGGCCACCAGCAGCGGCACCGAGGCCGAGATGATGCCGGCCTGGGCCGAGGTGGTCAGCCCCAGGGCGGCAGATTCGAACCAGAAGTACAGGCACGGCTGCAGAATGACGGCCGGTATCAGCAGCTTCCAGTCGCCGCGGCGGTACATGGACAGGTCGATGCTGCGGTACATGGGCAGGATGCAGGCCAGGGCCACGACCATGCGCAGCCACATGACGCTCCAGGGGTGCAGGTCGGCCAGGGCGGCGCGCATGGCCGAGAAGGATGCGCCCCAGAGCAGGACGGCGCCCAGCACGGCCAGACGCGGGGCCAGGCCGATGGAAAGGGTGTCTATGACGTCAGGTGCGGCGGCGGATTCGGATTCCATGGCAGATCTCCCGGATCAGAGTGATGTAGAGGGCGCGTGAGCGGTGCGCGCGGCGTAGTGGCCGGGCGTGACCCCGGTGTAGAGCTTGAAGGTGTTGGTGAAGTGGGGCTGGTCCGCAAAACCGGCCAGCTGGGCCACCTCGGACAGCGGAGTGCCGCGCCGGACCAGGTTTCTGGCCAGCTCCACCCGGCGCTGAGTGCGGAAGACGTGGGGAGGCACGCCCGTCTGGCGCTTGAAGGCGCGCAGGAAATGGTACTGGCTCACCCCCAGGGTGGACGCCATGTCCCGGAGAGTGACCTTGCGGTCCAGGTCCGCGGCCAGCATCTCCCTGGCCCGGCGGACAAAGGTCCGGTCGTGGCCGTCTTCATCCTTTGATACCCCGCCGTGGGCCCGCAGCACGTTCCCGATGGTCCGCGCCAGGGCCGACTCGGTCCGCAGGTCGTCCTCGCCGCCGAGACTCTCGGCGAGCTGGCGCAGGGGTTCGCACACGTCCGGTCTGTCGCTGACCAGTTCCGTGAACTCCGGCGCAGCCTGGGGCCTGCGGCTCACATCCTCTGCCAGACGCCGGACCAGATCGAGGCTCAGGTAGAACATGGTGTAGGAGAACACGCCGTCACGGGCCGGACCTCCGGCATGGACCTGGCCGGGGTTGATCAGGCAGGCCTGACCCTGCCGCACGGTTGCGTCGTCCCTGCCCGGACCCAGGCATTGGCACGCCCCGCGGTGCATCAGTCCCACGGAGTAGAGGTCGTCGTGAAAATGCCGCGGGAAGACGTGCGCGCTGCACGACGCCCGGCAGATCTCGATGCCGGGCATGCTGGCGATGAATTCGAAAGAGGGGGCGTCCATGGCCGGGATCAATAGACCATGGAGGGGCG
>JANJWV010000178.1 GCA_024709365.1 Desulfomicrobium sp.
GGTCCGGGAAGGAGCGTTGTGTATGACGCGATTTGTCCTTGAAATATGTCTTGATTGGCATAAACGAAACTCACAATGTCTTGTTTGACGTAAATAAGGTTGCGTTCATCGATGAAAGCCATCCCCGTAGAAGAAGCTGTAGGTACCATTCTCTGCCACGACATCACGCGCATCATCCCCGGCGAAACCAAGGGCGCCGCCTTCCGCCGCGGGCATATCGTCACCCCCCAGGACATCCAGGCCCTGCTCGATATCGGCAAGGCCAATATCTATGTTTTCGACCCCAGGGACGGCTACGTGCACGAGGACGAGTGCGCCCTGCGCCTGGCCCGTGCCGCGGCGGGGCAGGGGATCGCCATCGGTTCGCCCTGCGAGGGCAAGTCGACCCTGACCGCGGCCCATGACGGCGTGCTGCACATCGACGTGGACGGTCTCTTCCGTCTCAACTCCATCACCGACGTCACCTTCGGGACCATCCACACCGGCCAGTTCGTCAAGGCCGGGCGTGTGCTGGGCGGCACGCGGGTCATCCCCCTGGCCGTGCCCGAGGAACTCCTGCGCCAGGCCGAGGACGTCTGCCGCGAGCACAGGCCCCTGATCGAGGTCCGCCCCTTGCGGCACGCCTCCGTCGGCGTGGTGACCACGGGCAGCGAAGTCTACACCGGCCGCATCAAGGACGGTTTCGGCCCGGTGCTGAAGAGGAAGTTCGAGGCCCTGGGCTCAACCATCCTCGATCAGGTTTTCGTTTCCGACCGGGTGGAGATGACCGCCGAGGCCATCCTGACTCTCAAGGCCCGCGGCGCGGACTTCATCGCCGTGACCGGCGGCATGAGCGTGGACCCCGACGACCAGACCCCGGCGGCCATCCGCGCCACGGGGGCCGAGGTCGTCTCCTACGGCGCGCCGACCTACCCGGGCGCCATGTTCATGCTGGCCTACCTGGGCGACGTGCCCATCGTCGGCCTGCCCGGGTGCGTCATGTACTACAAGGCAAGCATTTTCGATCTGGTCGTGCCCCGTCTGCTGAGCGGGGAGCGGCTGGAGAGGAAGGATATCGTTGCGTTCGGCCACGGAGGCCTGTGCGAAAGCTGCCCCACCTGCCATTACCCGGCCTGCGGCTTCGGCAAGCTCTAGGACCAATCGCGGAATCTGTTTGGAATAACATGTTATTTGGAGGAACCGGAATGATCAAAAAGCAAATCGTGGTCAATGGCATCGTCAGAAAACTGGTGGTCGACGCCGAGGAAACCCTGGTCAACGTGCTGCGCAAGAGCCTGGGCCTGACCGGCACCAAGGTCGGTTGCGGCGAAGGCCAGTGCGGCGCCTGCTCCGTCATCATGGACGGCAAGGTCGTGCGCGCCTGTGCGACCAAGATGAAGCGCGTCGACGACGGCGCGGACATCACCACCATCGAAGGCATCGGCACCCCGGCCAACCCGCACCCGCTGCAGCTGGCCTGGATGCTCCACGGCGCGGCCCAGTGCGGCTTCTGTTCGCCCGGCTTCATCGTCTCCGCCAAGGGCCTGCTGGACGTGAATCCCAAGCCCACCCGCGACGAAGTCCGCGACTGGTTCCAGAAGCACCGCAACGCCTGCCGCTGCACCGGCTACAAGCCCCTCGTGGACGCCGTCATGGATGCGGCCAAGGTCCTGCGCGGGGAGAAGAGCGCGGCCGACCTGGAGTTCAAGATGCCCAAGGACGGCAGCGTCTGGGGCACCCGCTATCCCCGTCCCACGGCCATGGCCAAGGTCACCGGCACCCTGGACTTCGGCGCCGACCTCGGCCTGAAGATGCCCGCGGGCACCCTGCAGTGCGCTCTGGTGCAGGCCGAAGTGTCCCACGCCAAGATCCTGTCCATCGACACGACCGAAGCCGAGAAGATGCCCGGCGTGGTCAAGGTCGTGACCCACAAGGACGTCAAGGGCAAGAACCGCATCACGGGCCTGATCACCTTCCCGACCAACAAGGGTGACGGCTGGGACCGTCCGATCCTGTGCGACGAGAAGATCTTCCAGTACGGTGACGCCATCGCCATCGTCTGCGCCGACACCGAGGAGCAGGCCAAGGCCGCTGCCAAGGCCGTCAAGGTCCAGATCGAGCAGCTGCCCGAGTACATGAGCGCCCCGGCGGCCATGGCCGAGGACGCCATCGAGATCCATCCCGGCACGCCCAACGTCTACTACATCCAGAAGATCGCCAAAGGCGCCGACACCAAGCCCATCTTCGAAAAGGCCGACGTGGTGGTGGAAGGCAGCTACTACACTTCCCGCCAGCCCCATCTGCCCATCGAGCCGGACTGCGGCTTCGCCTACATCGATGACGAAGGGAAGCTCATCATCCACTCCAAGTCCATCGGCCTGCACCTGCACCTGTACATGATCGCCCCCGGCCTGGGCCTGGAACCCGATCAGCTGCATCTCGTGCAGAACCCCGCCGGCGGCACCTTCGGCTACAAGTTCAGCCCGACCCTGGAAGCCCTGGTCGGCGCCGCCGCCCTGGCCACGGGCCGTCCCGTGAACCTGGTCTACGACTACCGCCAGCAGCAGGCCTACACCGGCAAGCGCTCCCCGTTCTGGACCGACGTGCGCCTGGCCGCCACCAAGGACGGCAAGCTCCTGGGCATGGAAACCGACTGGACCGTGGACCACGGCCCGTACTCCGAGTTCGGTGACCTGCTGACCCTGCGCGGCGCCCAGTACATCGGCGCCGGTTACGACATCGCCAACATCCGCGGCGAAGGCCGCACGGTCTGCACCAACCACTGCTGGGGCGCGGCGTTCCGCGGTTACGGCGCTCCCGAGTCCGAGTTCCCGTCCGAGACCCTGATGGACGAACTGGCCGAAAAGCTGGGCATGGACCCCTTCGAGCTGCGCTACAAGAACATCTACCGCAAGGGTTCCACCACCCCCACGGGCCAGGACCCCGAAGTGTACAGCCTGCCGGAGATGTTCGACATCATGCGGCCCAAGTACGAGGAAGCCAAGAAGCGCGCCGCTGCCGCCTCCACCGCTGAAATCAAGCGCGGCGTCGGCATCTCCCTGGGCGTGTACGGCGCCGGCCTCGACGGAGCCGACTCCGCCGCCGCCGATGCCGAACTGATGGCCGACGGCACCGTCACCATCTACGACTGCTGGCAGGATCACGGTCAGGGCGCCGACATGGGCACCCTGGGCACGGCTCACGAGGCCCTGCGTCCTCTGGGCATCACCCCCGACAAGATCCGCCTGGTCATGAACGACACCCGCGTGGCCCCGAACACCGGCCCCGCCGGCGGCAGCCGTTCCCAGGTCGTCGGCGGCCAGGCCATCATCAACGCCTGCGAGCAGCTGGTGAAGGCCATGACCAAGCCCGGCGGCGGTTTCCGCTCCTATGACGAAATGGTCGCCGAGAAGCTGCCCCTGCGCTACAACGGCAAGTGGACCGCTCCGGCCAAGGACTGCGACGCCAACGGCCAGGGCAGCCCCTTCTGCTGCTACATGTACGGCCTGTTCCTGTCCGAGGTGGCTGTCGAAGTCGCCACCGGCAAGACCACCGTCGAGAAGATGACCATTGTCGGCGACATCGGCAAGGTCAACAACTACTCCCTGGTCGACGGCCAGATCTACGGCGGCGTGGCCCAGGGCATCGGCCTGGCCCTGACCGAGGACTACGAGGACCTGAAGAAGCATGCCACCATCCGTGGCGCCGGCATCCCCTACATCAAGGACATCCCGGACGACATGGAGATCATCTACGTGGAAACTCCCCGTGCAGCCGGTCCCTTCGGAGCTTCCGGCGTCGGTGAGATGCCTCTGACCGCTCCTCATGCCGCGGTCCTGAACGCCGTGTACAATGCGTGCGGCGCCCGCGTTCACGAGATTCCCGCTCTGCCGGAGAAAATCCTGGCCGCGATGAAGAAATAGTGACCAAACCATCCTCCGGGCGTATTGTGCGCCCGGAGGATTTTTATTTTTCAAGGAGAGGCGATGGACCAGAAGGAATTGCGGGAATGGGAAGCCAAGTGCATCCAGGAGGAACCGCCTGCCTGCAGGGCGGGCTGCCCCCTGAACGTCGACGCCAGAGCCTTCGTACTGTCCATGGCGCGGGGCGACCTCGATGCGGCCCGGGCCGTTCTGGAGAAGAGCATGCCCCTGGCGGCCGTCACGGCCAGGCTGTGCGAGGCTCCCTGCGAGGTGTACTGCATCCGCAAGGACCTCGGCGGGGCCATCGCCGTGGGCGGGCTCGAGCGGCTGTGCATCCGTGAAACGAGCCCCAAGGGAAAAATACCCCGTCTGCCGGCCAGACCCAGGAAGGTCGCCGTGATCGGCTCCGGGCCCAGCAGCCTGACCGTGGCCTTCGACCTGGCCAGAAAAGGCCATCCCATCAGCGTGTACCATCTGGGCGAAAAACCCGGCGGATGGCTGCGCGGGCTGGACGAATCCATTCTGCCGCAGAGCGTGCTCGACGCGGAGCTGCAGCGCCTGGGCTCCCTGCACGTGACCTTCGTCGCCGTCCCGGCCCTTGACGCCGCCCTGATCGAGGCCCATCCGGCCGATGCGGTGTATGTGGGTCAGGATGACACAATAGCTCCCGATCTCCTGGACCTGCTGACCCCGCCCGATCCCGAGACCATGGCCCTGGAGCGTCCGGGCTGGTTCACGGGCGGCTTGGCCGGACGCGAGTTCCGCTTCATCAGCGCCGTGTCCCAAGGCCGCGAGGCAGCCGTTTCCATCGACAGATTCCTGCAGAACGCCTCCCTGACGTCGAGCCGCGTGCCCCTGCGGGACGGCCGCACGGACCTCTTCACCCAGACCTTCGGCATCGAACCCGTCGAACGTGTCGTCCCGTCCGGTCAGGGCGGGTTCACCCGGGATGAGGCCGTGAGGGAGGCCGGGCGCTGCATCGACTGCCAGTGCCTGGAGTGCGTGAAACACTGCGTCTACCTCGCCGAGCACGGCGGTTACCCGAAGTCCTATGCGCGCCGCGTGTTCAACAACTCGGCCATCGTTCAGGGCATGCGCCAGGCCAACACGTTCATCAATTCCTGCTCCATGTGCGGGCAGTGCGAGACCCTGTGCCCCAACGACTTCTCCATGGCCGACATGTGCCTGGACGCGAGGCGGGAGATGGTGAACCTGAACCGCATGCCCCCCTCGGCCCACTGGTTCGCCCTGGAGGAGATGCGTTCGGCCAAGGATGCTCAGGCAGCCCTGATCCGGCACGCCCCGGGCGCCTCGGCCAGCGACGCCATCTTCTTTCCCGGCTGCCAGCTGGCCGGCATCAGGCCGGAGCAGACGCTCAGGCTTTACGACCGTCTGCTTGAGATCGAACCCAGGACCGGCATCTGGCTCGACTGCTGCGCGGCCCCGGCCCACTGGGCCGGCCGGCAGGAGGAGTTCGTGGCGATCCTTTCGGAGATGGAAAAGATATGGAGCGGCATGGGGCGCCCCATGGTCGTGACCGCCTGTTCCACCTGCCTCAAGATGTTCCGTGAGCACCTGCCCGCCTTCGGGGCGGTTTCGGTCTGGACGCTCCTGTCCGAAAGCGGGGTGCAGGCAAGCTCGACGGGCCGGCCCCTGGCCCTGTCCGACCCCTGCACGTCCCGCCACGACGCGCAGACCCGCGACGCGGTGCGCTCCCTGCTGGCGCGGCTGGGCCAGCCCCTGGCGGAGCTGCCCATGTCCGGCGAACTGACGGAGTGCTGCGGCTTCGGCGGGCTCATGGACAACGCCAACCCCGCCCTGGCCCGCAAGGTGGCGCAGGCGCGGGTGGCCCAGTCCGAGGCGGACTTCCTGACCTACTGCGCCATGTGCCGCGAGCAGTTGTCCAGGACCGGCAAGCCCGTGCTGCACATCCTCGACCTGCTCTTCCCGGAGACGGCCAGGCCCGCCCAGGAACCCCCTGCGGGCATCTCGGCGCGACGGGTCAACCGGCGCAGGCTCAAGGACGAACTCCTCGCCCGCCACGGCCTGGACCGCGGGCCGAAGGAACCGTGGGAGGACGTGCGTCTCGTCGTCTCCGGCGAGGTCGCGGCCATGCTCGAGGAGCGGCGCATTCTGGAAGACGACGTGCGGCGGGTCCTGTTCGCGGCGTCCAAGGGCGGGCGCGTCCTGCGGCACGCCGGTGACGGGCGGATCATCGCCGCATCCCGGCTCGGGGAAGTGACCTTCTGGGTCGAGTACCGGGAAGGGGAGGACGGCTACGAGATCCTGAAGGCCTGGAGCCATCGCATGCGCATCACGGGAGGGGATTTATGAGCCTCGTTTTCATTCCCGAGGACATGGACTGGGTCTGCGAGCCGTGCGGCGAGCGGCTGCAGCCCGGCAAGGTGGAGCTGACCTACCTCGGCAACGCCTTCCACGTGGAGCTGCCGGTCTGCCCCAAGTGCGGGGCCGTGTATATTTACGAGGAGCTGGCCCTGGGGCGGATTCACGAAGTGGAGCAGCTGCTTGAGGACAAGTGAGCTCTACGCGTCCGAACCGGTCAGGGTTTCCCTGGGCCGGACCCTGCGGCCCGGCGGGGAGGCCTTGACGCGGCGCATGCTGCAGCTGGCGCGGCCGTCTCCCGGGAGCCGGGCCCTCGATGCGGGGTGCGGCTGCGGGACGACCCTCGGGCTGCTGCTTCAGAGCGGGGCGCAGGCCTTCGGCCTGGACCTGAACGACGGCTTTCTGCGGGAGGCCGCCGTGGACGGGCGCGCCGTGGCGCGGTCCGATCTGGCGCAGCTGCCGCTGGCCGACGGGAGCCTGGACCTGATCGTGTGCGAGTGCACCTGGAACCTGACGGACAAGGAGCGGGTGCTGGCGGAGTTTTTCCGGGTCCTGCGGCCCGGCGGGGTGCTCGCCCTGTCGGACATCTACGCGCGGGGGTACAGGGCCGGGGAGTGGCCCGTGCGCTGCTGCTTCGCCCAGGCCACGGACCTGCAGACCGTGCTGGAGCAGGTGGACGGGGCCGGTTTCGGGATCGACGTGGTCGAGGACCACACGGCCATGCTGAAGAAGACCGCGGCGGATTTCGTGTTCCGCCACGGTTCGCTGTTCGGCTTCTGGCAGGCCGTGACCGGGGACGCCGGCCTGGCGGAGATGGCCTGCGCTGCGTCGCGGGAGTCGAAGCCGGGGTTGTTTTTGCTGATGGCGCATGTTCCGCGGGGAGAATAAACAACCATAGGTCCTATGGGACCTATAGGACCTATAATTTATTGATTTGCAAAACAAAAGTCATCGCGAGGCCGACATGAACGAATACGATCTCGATATCCTGCGTCTGCACACGCAGGGCTTCTGTTGCGCCCAGATCATCGTGCAGATGGCCTTGGAGATGCAGGGGGTGGAGAATCCGGGGCTTGTGCGGGCCATGTCCGGGCTGTGCGTGGGGTTCTCGTCGCCCCAAGGCGCCTGCGGGGCCCTGACGGGCGCGGCCTGCCTCATCGCCTATTACGCCGGCAAGGGCTCTGCGGCCGAGGAGGCCGACGATCGGCTGCCGCTCATGCTTTCGGAGCTGGCCGAGTGGTTCGAGGAATACGCCACGGCGCGTTTCGGCGGCATCAGCTGTTCGGCCATCGTGCCCGACGGCAGGCCCGACGCGTCCGTCTGCGGCGGGCTGGTTTCCGAGTGCTACGGCAAGGTGCTGACCATCCTCGTGGAGAACGGCATCGATCCGGGCGCGGCGCATGAGTAGGGTGGTCGGCACGGTCGGCAGCGTGTGTCCCGAGTGTCTGGGGCGGGTTGAGGGGCGGCTGGTGGAGGATGGCGGGTGCGTGCGGCTGGTCAAGCGCTGTCCCGAGCATGGCGAGTTTTCGACCGTGGTGTGGCGCGGGGAGCCCGCGTTTTCGAGCTGGGCGCGGCCCAAGATCCCTTTCGGCGGCGGACCGCGCGAAGCCGTGGGGCAGGGGTGCCCTTACGACTGCGGCCTGTGCGCTCGTCACAATCAGCGGACCTGTACGGCCCTGGTGGAGATCACCACGCGCTGCAACCTGGGCTGTCCCGTGTGCTTCGCCGATAGCCGCGGTGCGGGGCGGGACCTGGACCACGACACCCTGGCGCGCATGTTCGAGCAGGTCATGGCCCGCACGGGAGGCTGCAACCTGCAGCTTTCGGGGGGAGAGCCCACGGTGCGCGAGGATCTGCCGCAGATCGTGGCCATGGCCAAGCGGGCCGGTTTCGGCTTCGTGCAGCTCAACACCAACGGCCTGCGTCTGGCGGAAGACCCCTGTCTGGCCGTCGAACTGGTCGAAGCGGGTCTGTCGTCCATCTTCCTGCAGTTCGACGGGGTGCGCGAAGACGTCTTCCGTTCCCTGCGCGGCCGAGACCTGTTCGAGATCAAGGTTCGGTCGGTGGACAATGCATCGGCGGCGGGCCTGGGCATCGTCCTCGTGCCCACGGTGGCACGCGGCGTGAACACGGACCAGCTCTGGGACATCGTGCGCTTCGGCCTGGACCGCCAGCCACATTTGCGTGGCGTCCATTTTCAGCCCATGAGCTATTTCGGGCGGTACCCCGAAAATTTCACCCCTGATCACGTCACACTGCCCGAGCTCATGACGGGCCTGGAGGCGCAGAGCGGCGGCATCGTCAAGGTGTGCGATTTCCTGCCTCCGGGCTGCGAGCATGCCCTGTGCTCCTTCTCGGGCAAATACATGACGCGCGAGGACGGCAGCTTCACGCGTCTGGGCAGTGCCTCCTGCGACTGCACGCCCAAACCCGCCGAGGCCGGCGCCCTCAAGTCCATCGGCGTAACGGCCCGTCAATGGTCCTCGCCGGCCGCTCTTTCCCCGAATCCCCCATGCCCGGGTCAAGGGGCCGAGCCCCTTGCGGGGCGCGGGGCGGCGCCCCGCATCTCTTCACCCCCCACCCCCGACAACGATCTCGACCGCTTCCTGGCAAGGGCCAGGACCCACACGTTCACCATCTCGGCCATGGCCTTCCAGGACGCGTGGAGTCTCAATCTGGATCGTCTGCAGGGCTGCTGCATTCATGTGGCGCAGCCTGACGGTCGTCTGGTGCCGTTCTGCGCCTTCAACCTGACGTCCCGCGACGGCCGCGGCCTGTACCGGGGGCGGGGATGAGGGGCAGCACCGTCGACGGGCTGACCTCCCGCAGGCTGGGCATCTCCGGGCCGCTGGACCGTGTGCGCCTGCAGGAGGCGCAGATGGCGGCGCTGCGTGCGACGGTCCTGCACGCGAAAGCGGGCAGCCCCTGGTATCGCGAGCGGTTGGCGGGTGTGGAGGCGGAGTCGCTGCGCCTTCCGGCCGACCTGGCGCGACTGCCGCTGATGAGCAGCGCCGATGTGGCAGCCCAGGGTCAGCGCATGGTCTGCGTGCCCCAGGGCGAGGTGGCGCGCATCGTGACCCTGCAGACCTCGGGCAGCACCGGGGCGCCCAAGCGGCTGCATTTCACGCGGGACGACCTGGACGGGACCCTGGATTTCTTCCTGCACGGCATGTTGAGCTTGGCGGGGCAGGAGGACCGGGTTCTGGCCTTGCTGCCCTTCAGCCAGCCCGACAGCACCGGGGACCTGCTCATCCGCGCCCTGACCGGCGGCGGGGTGCACTGCGCCGGGCTCTGGCCGCCTGCGGACGCGGTCGAACTGGCGCAATTCATCGCGGCGGAAAGGTATTCGTGCGTCGTGGGCCTGCCCCAGCATCTTCTGGCCCTGTCCGAGACTCTGCCCTTCGGTGCGGTGCGGACCATGCTCCTGTGTTCGGATTACGCCCCGCCGGCACTGCGTCGGCGCATCGAGGAGTCGTGTGGTTGCGAGACTTTTTTGCATTACGGCGCCACGGAGACGGGCCTTGGCGGCGGCGTGGAGTGCGAAGCCCATGATGGCTGCCATCTGCGGGAGTCGGACCTGCTTTTCGAGATTGTGGACCCGGTTACGGGCGCGCTCTTGGGCGAGGGGGAGGAGGGCGAGGTCGTCGTGACCACGCTGGGCCGCCGGGCCATGCCCCTTTTGCGCTACCGCACGGGCGACCTGGCCCGCCTGGAGAAGGGGCCGTGCGTCTGCGGCGGCGTCACGGCGCGGCTGTGCGATGTGGCAGGGCGGGGCAAGGCGTGCGTCCTCGGCGGTGGGTTCCGCCTGACCAGCCGGGAACTCGACGACAGGCTTTTCGACCTGGAGGGGCTCCTGGACTATCGCGCCACGCTGGACTGCGGCGGCGGTTCGGACCGTCTGGGCATTGAATTCCTGGCCGGGGCCGGGCATGACCATCTGGAGCGGGATTTGGGGGCGGCCCTGCGGCGCGTTCCGGGCGTGGCGGCAGCCCTTGAGCTCGGCACCCTGGCCCTCGGCCCCATGCGCCGGGTCGACGCCTTTTCGCCGTCCCACACCGTCAAGCGAACCATTTTCGATCAACGCGGGAGCACTTCGTGAAGGATATCCTCGAATCATTGCTGGAAACCCTGGAACAGGGCCGGGACGCCGTGTTTTGCGGCATCGTCGAGAGTTCCGGGTCGGCCCCGCGCACGTCCGGGGCCAGGATGCTGGTCCTGTCCGACGGGAGCATCCGCGGCTCCGTCGGCGGCGGTCCCGTTGAGGGCGCAAGCCTCGCCCGGGCCAGGAAGATGCTTGAGAGGGGCGAGTCGCACGTGCTGCTTCCCTTCGACCTGAATTCGCATACGGCCGCCCAGGCCGGCATGGTCTGCGGGGGGGCTGTCAAGGTGCTGCTGCAGCGTGTCACGCCCGAACGTCGCGGCTTTTTCGAGAAATTGAAAGGTCTGCATGACGCGCGGCAACGGCCGGTCCTGGTCACCGTCATGGGGGCGGAACAGGCGCCCGCCCTGGCCTTGTGGTCCGAGGCGGCGGGCCAGGAGGGCGCGGAACTGCCCGAAGGCATGGCTCTTGAGCTGGCCCGCAAGGCGGCAAAGACGCGCCAGAATTTCAGCCTCGAAAGCGACGGGCTGCGCGTCTTTGCAGAACCACTGGTCGCGCCCACTGTGCTGCACCTCGTCGGCGCGGGGCATGTGGCCCTGGCCACGGCCAAGGTGGCGGCCTTTGCCGGGTTCGAGGTGGTGGTCATGGACGACCGGGCCGAGTTCGCCAGCGCGGAGCGCTACCCCGAGGCCCGCGAGGTGCGGGTGCTGGAAAACTTCGACCAGTGCCTGAAAGATCTGGGCCCCGACGACTACGTGGTCATCGTCACCCGCGGCCACCTGCACGACCGCGACGTTCTGGCCCAGGCCCTGCGGACAGAGGCCGGGTACGTCGGCATGATCGGCAGCCGCGGCAAGCGCGACGCGGTCTACCGCTCCCTGCTGGAGAACGGCTATACCCAGGCCGACATCGACCGCGTCTTCTGCCCCATCGGCCTGGCCATCGGCGCCGACACGCCCGAGGAGATCGCCGTCAGCATCGTCGGCGAGATGATCGGGGTGCGTGCCGGGGTGCGGGGATGACGGTCGGGCGTTTCGGCGCCGTCATCCTGGCGGCCGGTTTCTCCTCGCGCATGGGCGGCTTCAAGCCGCTCATGGAACTCGGCGGGATGACGGTCCTGTCGCGCTGCGTGCAGATGTTCCGGGAGGCGGGCGTAGGCAGCCCCCTGGTCGTGACAGGGCACCGCGCCGCGGAGGTCGAGGCCGAGGCGGTCCGACTGGGCGTCAGCGCCACGCGCAACGCCGGGTATGCGGACGGCATGTTCTCGTCGGTGCGGGCGGCGGCGTCCACCTGTGCAGGCCTGCCCGGTCTGGACGCCTTCTTCATTCTTCCGGCGGACATTCCCCTGGTGCGTCCGGCCACGGTCAACCTCATGCTCGACGCCTTCGACGGTCGTGTGGCCTACCCGGTCTTCGCGGACGAGCGGGGTCACCCGCCGCTGATCCCCGCAGGCCTGATCCCGCGCATTCTGGGGCATGACGGCCGGGGCGGGTTGCAAGGGCTGCTGGCGGACGCGCCATCCCTCGACGTCCCGGTCTGGGACCGGGGCATCCTGCTCGACGCCGACACGCCCGACGATTTCGCCGTCCTGCAGCGGCGCGCCTCCCGACTGCATGTCGGGGACCGCGACGAGGCTCTGGCCCTGGCCGGGCAGTCCATGCCCGAACGCGGCCTGGCCCATGGCCTGGCCGTGGCCGCGGTGGCCCTGCGCATGGGGGAGGAGCTGAACCGCAAGGGCGCGGGGCTCGATCTGGATCTGGTCCACAACGCCGCCCTGCTGCACGATGTGGCCAAGGGCTGGCCTCACCACGAGGCCGCCGGCGGCGAGTTGCTTGCGCGTCTGGGTCTGGGCGACCTGTCGCGGATCGTGTCCGCCCACCGCGACGTGCCGCCTCCGGCATCGGGCCTGCTCACGGAAAAGGAGGTCGTCTGCCTGGCGGACAAGCTGGTTCGTTGCGACCGGCGCATTTCCGTGGAGGACCGTTTCGGCGAGAAGCTGGCCCTGTATGCCTGCGACGAAAACGCCTGCGCCGCCATCCGCGGCCGCATGAACAACGCTCTGGCCCTGCGGGGCATGGTCGAGAAGGCCTGTGGCCGCGGCCTGGAGGACATTCTGGCCGGGGTGCTGCCGTGAGCGAGGTCTATCTCGTCCGCCACGGGGAGATCACGCAGTCCGCGCCGCGCCGCTTCGTGGGCCGGACGGACCTGCCGCTGACGGACGCGGGCCGTGAACAGATGGCGGCCGTGGCGCGGTTTCTGACCGGCAGAGGCGTGGTGCGCCTGGTATGCAGCCCCTTGGCGCGCTGCGTGGAGAGTGCGGGGATTGTCGGCGCAGTTCTGGGGCTTGTACCCGAGACGGCTGTGGATCTGCGCGAAATCAGCCTGGGCACCTGGGAGGGCCTGACCGTGGACGAGGTCCGCGAGCGCTTTCCCGGCCGCTACGAGGCCAGGGGCCGCAACCTGGCCGGCTTCCGTCCGCCGGGCGGAGAGAGCTTCGCCGATGTGCAGCGCAGGGCCTGGCCCGCCTTCGAACTGGCCGCCACGGACATGGACGAGCCCCTGGCCATCGTGGCCCACGGCGGCGTGAACCGCGTCCTCCTGTGCCGCATCCTGGGCATGCCCCTGGAGAACCTTTTTCGTCTGGAACAGCACTACGCCTGCGTCAACGTCCTGCACGCCGGGGACGGCGAGTTCCGCGTCGCGGCCATGAACCTGCGGGTTTCGTGAGCGAAGCGGCTCGACATTCCCTGCGCATTCGATCCGGATACCTTCCCGGTACGCTCTTGCAGCCGAAATCCTGATGACGTACTCTTTGTTCCGATTGCCGTTCACGGGCATCATGGAGTTCGAGCATGGATCAGAAACGGATGCCGCACATTTCCGACGAAGCGCTGGCTCTGCTGTGCAGGAAGTACCATATCCGCAAACTGTCGGTTTTCGGTTCCGCTGCTAGGGGCACGATGAGGGAGGGAAGCGACGTCGATCTCCTCGTCGAGTTCGAGCCGCATCATGTTCCCGGTTTGATCACCCTGGCGGCAATTCAGAACGAATTCACTGCGGCTTTCGGGGTTCCCGTGGATCTGCGCACGCCATCGGACCTGAGCCCGCTGTTCCGCGAGGATGTTCTGCGCGAGGCCAAGGCACGCTATGCATCGGCATGACCGCATCAGAATCCGTCACATGCTCGATGCGGCGCGGGACGCATTGCGTTTTGCGGCGGGAAGAGACCGGGCGGATCTCGACGCGGACAGGCAACTCCTTCTTTCCATCGTCAAATCCATCGAAATCATCGGGGAGGCCGCAAGCAAGGTCAGCGCCGAAGCGCGCCAGGCTCATGCGGACATACCGTGGCATGCCATCGTCACCATGCGGCACCGTCTTGTGCATGGCTATTTCGACATCGATCATGAAGTGGTCTGGCAGACCACCGTGTCCGATCTGCCGGAATTGATCCGCCGGATGGAGGGAATTGTGCGCGAAGACGTGAGCGGGACGTCCGAAGATTGGCCCTGACATTGCGTTTTGGGCATGGGACGGCAGGGGAAACACAGGGCCGCCGCGGTGAATGACCGCGGCGGCCCTTGCATTGTGAAGTCGAGGGAACCGCCCTAGAAGCGGTACGCCAGGCTCAGGCCGAGCAGGTGGGCGTCGCCGTTCTCGAAGTCGGCGGTTTCGGACGTGCCGCCGCTGCCGTAGATCGTCGCCCCCTTGCGGTCGTTGATGAGCAGGTAGGTGTAGCCCAGGTCCACGCTCCAGGCCTGGTCGTGCCAGCCCAGGCCGGCGCAGAAGAGCTGGCGGTCGTTGGCCGGGACCATGTAGTCGGCCCGCTCGGTGCGGATGGGCGTCTCGTCGTAGACGTAGCCCGCGCGCAGGTCCCAGGCCGGGGTCAGGGCGTACTCCGCGCCGATGCCCAGACGCCAGGCGTCCTTCCAGTCCTTGACGATGGCTCCCGACGGGTTCGCGCCGTTGATGCGGATGTCCAGTTCCTCGTAGGAGGACCAGCCCGTGCGGGTGACGTCCACTTCGAGGCTCAGCCGCTCCGTGGGGGTGACGCACATGGCCAGGGACCAGGAGTCGGGCAGGGTGATCTCGCCGTCGGCGTCGCCGTTGAGGTTGTTGCCTCCAAATGCGGAGGGGAGGTCGCTGTCGGCCTCGCCGCGCGGGTGCACGTCGATGGCGCTGCGGTAGATGAGGCCGCAGGACAGCCAGTCCGCGGGTGCGTACCAGGTGGACAGGTTGACGCCCACGCCGACATCGTCGCCCTGGACTTTGAGATCGTACGCGCCGCTAGCGATCTTCTTTTTCTGCGTGAATTCGAAATAGTTGGCCTCGGCGCCAAGGCCGATGGACCAGGTGTCCGTCAGGCGCATGCCCAGCACCGGCGTCAGGGACACGCTTTTGATGCTCGCGAAATAGACGCTGTCGCTTCCGGCCCAGTTCTCGTCGAATTCCGTGCCCAGGCCGAAGCGGTTGAAGGCGCCGATCCCGAGCCAGTAGCGCTCGCCCAGCTGCGTGACCGCGTAGGCGTGGGGCAGCACCCATACGTTGGACTCCCCGTCGCAGCTTTCCTCGCCTTCGATGGACACGGTGGCCATGGGAGCCACCCCGACCAGGCCGGTCATGATCTGCGTGCCGTTCATGCCCGTCATGGCCGCAGGGTTGGAGGCCACCACGGACGCGTCGGGCCGTCTGGCCATGGTCGTTCCACCCAGCGCGATGCCGCGCGCACTCCACTCATACACGGCAAATCCGGCCGCAAGCACCTGCTGTCCCGTCAGCAGCAGCGCCAACACGACAGCGGCAACAACTCTCCCCATTGTTCCTCCTCATCAGCCAAGGTTCATGCGCGTCCGGCCGGACGCACGACAACCTCGGGCCTATAAGGCGAAGCATCTGTCATTTCAATGGGAAGTGATAAAGTGAGCGCTCAGCCGCACGTTCCGGCGGGCAGCGCTGCCGTCGGGATTTCCCGGTGTGCCGGGGTTCAGGGCTTTGAGCGGCGACCTATGGCGATTTTGGCTACGCAGGTCGACC
>JANJWV010000011.1 GCA_024709365.1 Desulfomicrobium sp.
CAACCAGTTCCGCGAGGAAGTGGACCTGGACGACAACACCATCGGCTGCGCCAACTGTCATGACCCGGCCAACATGGAACTGCGCCTCTACTCCGTGCCCCTGCAGGACCACTTGAAGGCCGAGGGCAAGGATTTCAAGACACTGCCGCGCAACGAGCAGCGCGCCCTGGTCTGCGGCCAGTGCCACGTCGAGTACTATTTCCAGGACAAGGGCTTCGGCCCGGCCAAGAAGCCCGTCTTCCCCTGGACCCAGGGCAGGGACCCCGAACAGATCTACGCCTACTACAAGAGCCACGGCGACACCACGACGCCCGGTTTCGAGGGCAACTTCGTGGACTGGACGCATCCCGTCTCCAAGACCCCCATGCTCAAGGCCCAGCAC
This sequence comes from Desulfomicrobium sp., assembly GCA_024709365.1. Lineage (GTDB taxonomy): Bacteria > Desulfobacterota > Desulfovibrionia > Desulfovibrionales > Desulfomicrobiaceae > Desulfomicrobium. The sequence continues at coordinate 383 of JANJWV010000011.1, forward strand.
CCCGAGTTCGAGATGTGGGGCAACGGCGTGCACGGCGCGGCCGGCGTGAGCTGCGCGGACTGCCACATGAGCTACACCCGCCTCGACGGCAAGAAGAAGATCTCCAACCACCAATGGACCTCGCCGCTGAAGGACCCGGACATGAAGGCCTGCCGCCAGTGCCACACGGACAAGACGCCGGACTATCTCAAGCAGCGCGTCATCTACACCCAGGACAAGGTCTGGGAACAGCTCATGGCCGCCCAGGACATTTCGGTCAAGGCGCATGAGGCCATCCGCATGGCCAGCGAGTTCACAGGCGAGAAGCCGGCCGACTACGACAAGCTCATGATCGACGCCCGCGAGATGTGCCGCAAGGGCCAGTTCTTCTGGGACTACGTGTCCGCCGAGAACAGCGTCGGTTTCCACAACCCGACCAAGGCCCTGGACACCCTGGCCAAGTCCCAGCAGTTCAGCCAGAAGGCCGTGGACATCGCCATCAAGGCCGCGGCCTTCACCACGGCCCAGGCCCTGTCCGGCGACATCAAGGAGCTGGTGCCGCCCATCATGGAGCACAGCCGCGAACTGCAGATGGACCCCGAGCACCTGACCAAGCACCAGTGGTTCAAGTACCTGAAGCTCACTCCCAAGTCTCCGCAGATCTGGGACGAAAACCGCCGCCTCGTTCCCAAGCCCGCCGCAAGCTGACAGCGGCCTGTCCGCGCGACGCACAACGGGACTCCGGCTCACGCCGGGGTCCCGTTTCTTTTTTCAGGCCGTGCCCCGGGCGCGCCGCGCGCACGACCCGCAACATTTTCCGCATCCCTTGTCCTTTTCCCCCAAACAGGGTAATAAATATCTATGACTCTCGTTAAAAACTATCGTTATCATCAATAGTTTCAACCCGGAGGTCCGGCACATGGCAGAAGAAGTGGCAGCAGGCTGCACACGTCCCGCGGTCGAAGTGGAACAGGCACCGGCGGAAGCCCCGCAACCGGCGACAACCCAAGCACAAGGAGCGCGTCCGATGATCCAGGTAGGAAAGAAGGCCCCCGATTTCTCCGCCCCGGCGTATTTCAACGGGGGATTCGTCAACATCAAGCTGTCCGACTACCTCGGGAAATGGGTGGTCCTGTGTTTCTACCCAGGTGACTTCACCTTTGTCTGAGCGACCGAAATCTCGGCGGTCGCCGAGAAGCACGCGGAATTCGTCAAGCTGGGCGTGCAGGTCCTGTCCGCGAGCACGGACAGCATGTTCGTGCACAAGATGTGGGTCGACAACGAACTCTCGAAGATGATCACGGCCAAGACCGTGCCCTTCCCCATGCTGTCCGACGGTGGCGGCGGGCTGGGCAGGATGTACGGCATCTACGACGAAGCCGGCGGCGTGGACGTGCGCGGGCGCTTTCTCATCGACCCGGACGGTGTCGTGCAGGCCTACGAGGTCCTGACCCCGCCCGTGGGCCGCAACGTGAACGAGACCCTGCGCCAGATCCAGGCCTTCCAGCTGGTCCGCGACAGCAAGGGCACCCAGGCCACGCCTTCGGGCTGGCGCCCCGGCAAGCAGACCCTCAAGCCCGGCCCCGGCCTGGTCGGCAAGGTCTGGGAAGTCTGGACCGTGGACAAGGCCTTCGACTAACCCCGACATCTCCCTTCAACACGAAACGCCCGCTACTCCGGGCGTTTCGTGTTCCTGTCCCTCTTCGTCCCTTTACGATCGACGAACAGACCAAGCGGTCCTGCCGGTCCTTGGTCAGGGCCGTCGACTGTCCGACTGAGCCAAGGCATCGTTTGTTTCCCCGTCGCGGACCGCCCGAAGAACAATACTCGCTCCGGCAGAAGCGACGGGAAAACATTACGAGGCCCGCGATGGAGTTTCGACGGCCCTGACCAAGGACCGGCAGGACCGCGGCCGCGCTGGCACAACACCCTCTTCGAACTTCGCGTCACACCAATATCAATCAATCGATTGATTAACACTCCCAATCGGTTTATAAACTATCCCCATGAACATCGACCTCCTCCACGAAATCACGCCGAGTCGGGCGGACATGGCCAAATCCAGGCTGCTCGAAGCCGGTCTGCAGTGCTTCGCCGACCGCGGCCCCGACGGCGTGACCATCCGCGAGATCGCCCGCCTGGCCGGCCAGAACTCGGCCTCCATCACCTACTACTTCGGCGGCAAGGAAGGCCTCTACCGCGCCGTGCTCGAAGCCGTCATGCGCTTCTTCCGATCCCAGGTCATGGAGGCGCAATCCGCCTGGGACGGGCATCGGGAAGCCGACTTGAGCCGCGCTCAGGCCGTGGGCCTGCTCAAGCGCATCCAGCGCGCCTTCGCCCTGGGCATCCTGACCGACGCCAAGGCCGCCCAGTTCGCCCTGCTCATGGTCCGGGAGCAGACCCAGCCAACGGCCGCCTTCGAGGACCTGTACCGCGAGACCGTGGAACCCCTGCACCGCGTCCTGTCCCACATCCTGGCCCGCATCACGGGCGACGACCCGGAGTCTCCCCGGGCGGTGCTGCGGGCCCACGCCCTGATCGGGCAGCTGCAGTCCTTCGTCATGGCCCGCGAGACGCTGCTGCGGCGCATGGGCTGGGACGGGTACGACGCATCCCGCGCGGCCGAAGTGGCCGACATGCTCTCCGAAAACTTCGACATTTTCGTGGCCGGCCTGCAGGCCGAGGCCCGTGAGGATACCCGCGCATGAAACGCATCGTCATCGCCCTGCTGCTCCTGGGCGCCGCCGCCGGCGGATGGTACGCCTGGCACGAATTTTCCGCGAAGGGCGACGCAGCGCCCGCCTTCCACGGTAACGTCGACATCCGCGAAGTGCGGCTGGGTTTCCGGGTCGGCGGCAGGGTCGCCCAGGTCCTGAAGGAGGAAGGCGACCCCGTGGCTGCCGGGGAGGTCGTGGCCCGCCTCGACGCGGAGCCCTACGAGAATGCCGTGGATCAGGCCGAGGCCCAGGTCGGGCAGCTCGCCGCCCGCCTGGAGGAACTCGAGAACGGCAGCCGCCCGGAGGAGATCGACCGGGCGAGGAAAAACCTGGCAGAAGCCGACGCGGCCCTGCGCAACGCCCGTCTCGTCTTCGAGCGCCAGCGCCGGCTCGTGGACGACGGGGCCGTGGCGCGGCAGGATTTCGATACCGCGAACGCCGCCTTCCAGTCGGCCCTGGCGCGGCACGGAGCGGCCAGGGCGGCTCTGGATCTGCTCGAGGCGGGTGCGCGCAGCGAACAGATCGCGCAGGCCGGGGCGGCCCTGGAAGCGGCCCGCGCCGCCCTGGCCCAGGCACGCATCCAACTGGCCGACACGGCCCTGGCCGCGCCCGAGGCAGGCGTGGTCCTGACCAGGGCCGTGGAGCCGGGAAGCATGGTCCAGGCCGGGAGCACGGCCCTGACCGTGAGCCTGGCGGAACCGGTCCGCGTGCGGGCCTACGCGCCCGAGCCCCTGCTCGGTCTGGTGCAGCCGGGCCGCCAGGTGCTGATCTTCACGGACTCGCGCCGCGAGCCCTACCATGGGCAGATCGGCGACGTGTCCCCGCGGGCCGAGTTCACGCCCAAATCCGTGGAAACAGAAGAGTTGCGCACGGCCCTGGTCTACCGCTTCCGGGCCGTGGTGCGCGACGCGGACGGGCTGCTGCGCCAGGGCATGCCCGTGACGGTGCGGCTGGCGGAGTGACCATGGAAGCCGCGACCCTGTCCGGCCTGACCAAAACCTTCAAGGGTCTCGCCGCACCGGCCCTCTCGGACGTGTCCGGAACCGTCCGGTCAGGCGTCGTCACGGGCGTGGCCGGTCCCGACGGCGCCGGCAAGACCACGCTCATGCGTCTGATGGCGGGGCTCCTTCGGCCCGACGGCGGCAGCCTGTCCGTCCTCGGCCGCGACCCTTCGACCCAGGCCGGAAACCTGCGCCTGCGGGTCGGGTACATGCCCCAGAAATTCGGGCTGTACGAAGACCTCTCGGTCCTCGAAAACCTGACGCTGCACGCCGACCTGCGAAACGTCACTGGAGACGCGCGGCGGGAAACCTTCGCCCGCCTGCTGTCCTTCACGGACCTCGCACCCTTTACCACGCGCCTGGCAGGAAAGCTCTCGGGCGGCATGAAGCAGAAGCTCGGCCTGGCCTGCGCCCTGCTCGGCACGCCGGAACTCCTGCTCCTGGACGAACCCGGCGTGGGCGTGGACCCCATCTCCCGGCGCGAGCTGTGGAGGATGGTGCGCGAGCTGGCCGGCCAGGGCATCGCCGTGGTCTGGAGCACGTCCTACCTGGACGAGGCCGAGGCCTGCGACGAGGTGCTGCTCCTGAACCAGGGCAGGCTGCTGTTCGCGGGGAGGCCGGCGGACCTGACCGGCAGGATGCGCGGCCGCTGCCTGCACCTCGGCGGCGTGGCGGGCCGCAGGCGCCGGGCCCTGTCGGCCCTGCTACGCCGGCCGGAGGTGACCGACGGCGTCATCCAGGGCGCGAACCTGCGCATCGTGCTCAAGGAAAACGCGGCCCGCCCCGACCCGGCGGCCGCGGGCATAGAGGGGCGACCGGAGTGGAAGGAGGTCGCCCCGCGCTTCGAGGACGCCTTCATCGATCTTTTGGGCGGCGGGCCGGGAGGCGAGTCGGCCCTGGCCAACGCCGCGAACCCGCGCCCGGACAGCCGCGAAAGCCTCATCGTGGCCGAGGACCTGACCAAGATGTTCGGGGATTTCGCCGCCACGGACCGGGTCAGCTTCGCCGTGCGCCAGGGCGAGATTTTCGGCCTGCTGGGTCCCAACGGCGCGGGCAAGTCGACGACGTTCAAGATGATGTGCGGGCTGCTGACGCCCACATCGGGCCGGGCCGAGGTCATGGGCATCGACCTGCGCCGCAGCCCGTCCCGGGCCAGGCAGCGCCTGGGGTACATGGCCCAGAAGTTCTCCCTCTACGGCAAGCTCACGGTCCGCCGGAACCTGGAGTTCTTCTCGGGCGTGTACGGGCTGTCCCGCTCCGCCGCGCGCCGCGCCGTGGAATCCATGATCGACTCTTTTCACCTGCAGCCCTTCCTGGACGCCGTCACCGAAGACCTGTCCCTGGGCTACAAGCAGCGCATCGCCCTGGCCTGCGCGTGCATGCACGAACCGGACATCCTCTTCCTGGACGAGCCCACCTCGGGCGTCGACCCCGTGACCCGGCGCGAGTTCTGGAACCACATCAACGGGCTGGTGGAGAAAGGCGTGACCATCATGGTCACCACGCATTTCATGGACGAGGCCGAATACTGCGACCGCATCGGCCTCGTGCACCACGGCCGCCTCATCGCCCTGGCGCCGCCCGACGACCTCAAGGCCGCGGCGGCCTCGACCGCCCTGCCGGACCCGACCATGGAGGACGCCTTCATCGAACTCATCAACCGTCAGGAGGCGTCATGAGTCCCGTTTCCCCACGCAGGCTCAAGGCCCTGTGCGTCAAGGAGGCCCGCCAGATCCTGCGCGACCCGAGCAGCGGCATCATCGCCTTTGTCCTGCCGCTCATGCTCCTGGTCATCTTCGGCTACGGCATCAACCTCGACGCCAGCCGCATCCGCCTGGGCCTGAGCATCGAGGACGGCGGCCAGGCAGCGGCCTCCTTCGCCGCCCAACTGACGGGCTCGACCTACTTCGAGGTCTTCCCCGGCTCCCGGCCGGAACTCGACGCCATGCTGGAAGAGGGACGCATCCGCGGCTACGCGGTCCTGGCCCGGGACTTCTCCCGCCTGCTGGAGGAAGGGCGGGACACGGCGCCCATCCAGATCGTGACCGACGGCGCCGAGCCCAACACGGCCAGCCTCATCGAGGCTTTCATGCGCAACGCCTGGCAGGATTGGCGCCAGGCCAGGGCCAGGGATCTCGGCCAAGACACCGCCCAGGGCGCGGACATCCGGGTGCGCTACTGGTTCAACCCCGCTGCCGTCAGCCGCCACTACCTCATCCCCGGGTCCATCACCATCATCATGACCGTCATCGGCGCCATGCTGACCTCCCTGGTGGTGGCCAGGGAGTGGGAGCGCGGGACCATGGAGGCGCTCCTGGCCTCGCCCGTGACCCGGACCGAACTGCTGCTCTCGAAGCTCCTGCCCTACTACGTGCTGGGCATGATCTCCATGGCCGTGGTGGCCCTGGCTGCCGTGCACTTCATGGGCGTGCCCTTCCGGGGCTCGGTCCCGGCCCTCGTCGTGGTGACCTCGGTCTTCCTGCTCAGCATGCTGGGCGTGGGCCTGCTGATCTCGTCGGTCATGCGCAACCAGTTCGACAGCGCCCAGACCACGCTGAACGCCGCCTTCCTCCCGGCCGTCATGCTCTCGGGCGCGTTCTTCGTCATCGCCAGCATGCCCGCGCCCCTGCGCGCCCTGACCTACCTGCTGCCGCCGCGCTACCTGGTCACGTCGCTGCAGACCATCTTCCTGGCCGGGGACGTGTGGGAGGTCCTCGTGCCCGACATCCTCTTCATGACGGGCACGAGCGTCCTCTTCCTGACCCTGGCCGCCCTCAAGACCGCCCGCAGGCTGGACGAATGACATGAGCTGGGCCACGCGCATCCTGGCGCTCATCCGCAAGGAACTGCAGATCCTCCTGGCCGACCCCCAGAGCCGCAAGCTGGTGGTCATCCCGGTCCTGCTGCAGGTCGTCCTCTTTCCCCTGGCCGCCACCCTGGAGGTCAGGAACAACACCCTGGCCGTCCTCGACGAGGACGGCGGCCAGGCCGCCGCGGAACTGACCCAGCGCTTCGCCCGCGCCCGGGCCTTCACCAGCGTCATCCACCTCGCCGGCGCCGGACAGATCGCCGCGGTCATCGACAGCCAGAAGGCCATCGCCGTGGTCCGCTTCGGGCCGGACTTCTCGCGCAAGGCGGCCCAGGGGGTGGCCGCCCCCATGCAGCTCATCCTGGACGGGCGCAGGTCCAACAGCAGCCAGATCGCTGCCGGCTACATCCAGGACATCACCACGACATACTTCAACGAGCGCGCCGGGAACCAGGGCCGGCCTCCCGCCTCGGAGCTGGTCGTGCGGCACCGCTACAACCCGAACCTCGAATACCGCTGGTTCATCCTGCCGAGCCTGGTGGCCATCATCCTGACCGTCAGCGCCCTCATCCTCACGGCCCTGTCCATGGCCCGGGAGCGCGAGCACGGCACCCTCGAACAGCTCCTGGTCTCGCCCCTGACCCCGGAGATGATCATGCTCGGCAAGGCCTCGGCCGTCCTGCTGGTGGGGATCTTCCAGGCCTCGGTCATCATCACCGCCGCCGTCCTCGTCTACGGGGTGCCCCTCTCGGGCTCCCTGGCCCTCATCTACGCCAGCGCCGTGTTCTACTTCGCGGCCCTTGCGGGTGTGGGCTTCTTCATCAGCGCCCTGTGCTCCACCCAGCAGCAGGCCTTCCTGGGCTCCTTCGCCTTCATCATGCCGGCCATCCTGCTCTCGGGCTACGCATCCCCCGTGGAGAACATGCCCGTCTGGCTGCAGCAGGCCACCTGGATCAACCCCATCCGGCACTTCATGGTCATCACCAAGAGCATCTTCCTCAAGGACGTGCCCGTGGCCTTCGTCCTGGAGAGCGCCATCCCCCTGGCCGTCATCGCGGCGTTCACGCTGAGCGCGGCGGTGCTCATCTTCCGCAGGCGCTTCGGCTGAGCGACGGCGCAAAAAAACCGGGCGCAGGGCCCGGTTCGCGTTTCATCTTCGCCGGAAAGGCTACTTATTCCCGCCGTCATCCTCCAGCATTCTCGCGATCTCATCCTCGCCCAGGGGCTCGGGGTGCTTGATGTCGAGGCTGCGGGACCACTCGCGGGCGAAGTCCTTCTGCAGCCACATGTTGAGGCCCATGGTCAGCCCCATGGCGATGAGGGCGCCGAGGCTGGCCAGGAGCATGTCCTTGTGCGCGTCCCAGATGTCGCCCTGGGTGCCAAGGTAGGCCGCGCCGAGTTCGCCGCCGAAGACCTCGGC
>JANJWV010000012.1 GCA_024709365.1 Desulfomicrobium sp.
GTGTTCTGGGTCAGGATGGCGCCCAGGGCGATCTCGAAGGGTGTTTCGCCCGGCCACCAGCGGCTGGGGCCGAGGGCTTCGGCCATGGCGTCGTAGTAGGCCAGCAGCAGGCCCCGGCGTTTCATGTCCGGAAGACGAGCAGCGCCCATTCGCCCGAGAACGAAATCTCGGGGGCCGGCAGCCCCTGGCCCATGTAGGCCTCGGCCACGCGGTCGGCCTGCTCGCGCAGGATGCCCGAGAGGACGAGCACGCCAGGCGCGGCCAGGCGGCCGGCGATGTCTTCGGCCATGTCGATGAGGGGGTTGGCCAGGATGTTGGCCAGGATGCAGTCGAAGCGTCGGCCGGCGGCGATGGAATCGATGCTTCCGACGCCGAGTTCGAGCCGGTCCTCGACGGCGTTCAGGGCCGCGTTCTCCCGGGCGTTGTCCACGGCCACGGGGTCGATGTCGAGGCCCAGGCCCGAAAGGCCGAGCTTCGCGGCGGCGATGCCGAGGATGCCCGAGCCCGTGCCCAGGTCCAGGAAGGACTGCCCGGCGGCGATGCCTCCCGCGGACGTCAGCGTGTCCAGGGCGCCCAGGCACAGGGCCGTGGTCTGGTGGTGGCCCGTGCCGAAGGCCATCTTGGGCTCGATGACGATGGGCTGCGCGCTCTGCGGTTCGTCCTTGAGCCAGGACGGCACGACCACGAAGCGCGTGCCGACGGGGATGGGCGTGAAATATTTCTTCCAGGCGCTGTTCCAGTCGGCGTTGTCCACGGACGTGGTTTCCAGGGTGACGTCCGGGCAGGCGTCCAGCAGGGCCGCCTCGGTCTCGGCCGACTGTTCCGGGCGGTCGAAGTGCACGGCCAGCCGGCGCAGGCCGTCCCGCGTCCCCTCGTCCTGCCAGCCCCATGGCGTGTGCATGTACAGCAGGGCGGTGACGAGGTCGTCCCGCTCCGGGGTGAAGGAGATGTCGAGGCGGGTGAGCTTATTTTCCATTGGATCGTGCCTGATAGCGGGACATGCTCCGCTCGAGTTTGCGGCTGAAGGCGGTCAGCACCCAGCAGATGACGAAATAAAGCAGCGCGATGGCCAGGAAGATCTCCATGGGCGCCTTCATGGTCCGGGTGTAGATGTGCCGCGCCGAGAGGGTCAGTTCGTTGACGTTGATGATCATGGCCAGGGACGTGTCCTTGGTCAGGGACACGAACTGGTTCACGAAGGACGGGATCATGTTGCGCAGGGCCTGCGGCAGGATGACGTGGATCATGGTCTGCGCGTGCGACAGGCCCGAGCCGCGGGCGGCCTCGGTCTGACCCTTGGGGATGGCCAGGACGCCGGCGCGGACGATCTCGGCCACGTATGCGCTGGTGAAGACGATGAAGGCCGCGATGGCGCTCTCGGTCTCGGGCACGGAGCGTCCCATGAGGATGGGCGCGAAGAAGTAGAACCAGAAGATGACCATGAGCAGCGGCGTGCCGCGCACGATCTCGATGTAGACCAGCGCGGGCCAGGACAGCCAGCGCCGCTTGGAGAGGCGCATGAGGCCCACGGCCAGCCCGATCCAGAAGGCGCCGAAGATGCCGATGACGGCCATGATGATGCTCATGGCCAGCCCGCCCAGGGGCCCCTGCGGATAGGCGCCCACCAGCAGGTAGTCGAAATTTTTCCAGACCACGCCCCAGTTGGAGAAGAGGCCGACGAACCAGGTCACGAATGCGTCCATGTCCCCCTCCTATCGGCTGCGCACGTGCAGGCAGCGCTTGTTGTACTGGTTGATGGCCAGGGAGACCAGAAGCGACAGGGACAGGTACATGAGGGTTGAGACGGTGAAGGCTTCGAAGCCGTGAAAGGTGTGGGCCTCGACCTGGCGCGCCATGTAGGTCAGTTCCATGACCCCGATGGTCATGGCCAGGGAGGAGTTCTTGATCAGGTTCAGGAACTGGCTGATGAGCGGCGGAATGATGATCCGGAAGGCCTGGGGCAGGATGACGTAGCCCATGGCCTGCAGGAAGGTCAGGCCAGTGGCGCGAGAGGCCTCCAGCTGGGTCTTGGGGATGGACAGGATGCCCGAGCGCAGCTCCTCGGCGATGAAGGCCGCCGTGTAGGTGGACAGGGCGATGACGCCGGTGGCGAACTCGATGTTCTGCCGGTAGAGCCATTCCTTGAAGAATTCCGGCAGAAGGGGGTCCGAGCCGAAGTACCAGAAGAAGATCTGGACCACCAAAGGCGTGTTGCGGAAAAATTCGATGTAGCCCACCGAGAGCCAGACCAGGGGCTTGACCCTGGAGATGCGCATGGTCGTCAGCAGGGTGCCCAGGAACAGGGCCAGGATGATGGACAGCCCTGAAAGCTGCAGGGTCACGGACAGCCCGTCGATGAACCATCTGCCGTATTCGCCGGAAAAGATGAGTGCCCAGTTGAACTTGTAATTCATGCGCGCCTGTGAGGGTCTCGGAGTGCTCGGGGGAAGGCGGCCGCTCGCCTTGGGGAGCGGCCGCCCTGGTCGTCGGGGATTGCCGTTTAGGGCCAGACTTCCATCTGCCAAGTCAGCGGGATGTAGAACTTGGTCTTCTCGCCGAACCACTTGTCGTACAGCTTCTGGTACTCGCCGGACTTCCACATCTCCATGAGGGTGACGTTCACGAAGTCGCGGAAATCGGAGTCGTTCTCGGGCAGACCGATGCCGTAGGGCTCGGCGGCGATGTCCTCGCCGACGATGGCGAAGTTGTCGGGGTTCTCGTCGGAGTTGCGGATGCCCAGCAGAATGGGGGCGTCGGTGGTCACGGCCACGACCTTGCCCTGCTTCATGGCCAGGAAGGCCTCGGGGTAGGTCTCGAAGGACACGACGTCACAGGCGGGCTGGGCCTTCTTGACGTTCTGCTCGGAGGTGGAACCCTTGGCCGAGCCGACCTTCTTGCCGGCCAGGTCGGCCACGGACTTGATACCCGAGTCCTTCTTGACCAGGAGCTTCTGGGCGGCCGGGAAATACGTGATGGAGAAGTCGATCTTCTCTTCGCGCTCGATCTTGTGGGTCATGGTCGCGGCGATGAGATCGATGCCGCCCTGCTCCAGCATGGGGATGCGGGTGGCGGAGGTCACGGGCTTGAGTTCGAGCTTCACGCCGAGCTTGGCGGCCAGGGCGGCGCAGAGCTCGGGTTCGAAGCCGACGAGCTGCTTCGTATTCTCGTCGACGTAGCCGAAGGGCGGCTGGGAGTCCTTGACGCCGGCGATCAGCGTTCCGCGCGCCTTGATATCGTCCAGTTTGCCGGCGAAGGCGCCGGGCAGGCCCAGGAAGAACGAGGCGACAACCATCAACAATGCCACTTTCCACATTTTCGTCATGACACTTTCCTCACGTTGCAGGGTTTATGGGTCTAGAGAATTTCTCTCAGGAACGCCTTGGTCCGCTCATGCTCCGGATTGGTGAAGAAATGTTCCGGTGTGCCGCGCTCCAGGATCTCGCCGTGGTCCATGAAGATGACGCGGTCGGCCACCTCGCGGGCGAAGCC
>JANJWV010000016.1 GCA_024709365.1 Desulfomicrobium sp.
GCCGAGGTCTACTCCATCGACGAGTGCTTCCTGCGCCTGGGGGGCCTGGACAGCCGCAGCCTCGTGGACACGGCCCGCGAAATCCGCGCCACGGTGAAGAAATGGACGGGCATCCCCGTGGGCGTGGGCATCGCCCGGACCAAGACCCTGGCCAAGGTCGCCAACCGGCTGGCCAAGCGGGGCGACGGCGTGCGCCTGCTGGAGGACGAGGACGACATCGACGCGGTCCTGCGGAGCACGGAACCCGGCGACGTGTGGGGCATCGGCCGCAGGAGCGCGCGCTTCCTGGCCGCCTGCGGGGTGCGCACGGCCCTGGACCTGAAACGCCGCCCCGACGACTGGGTCCGCCGCAACCTGACCGTGACGGGCCTGCGCACGGTCCTCGAACTGCGCCAGGTCCCGTGCATCGCCCTGGAGGACGCCCCGCCGCCGGCCCGGTCCCTGGTCTGCTCCCGCTCCTTCGGCACGCGCGTCGAGAGCCTCACGAGCCTGGAGGAGGCCGTCTCGGCCTATGTGCAGCGGGCCGCGGAGAAGCTGCGCCGCAAGGGACTGGTGGCCGGGGCCGTGCAGGTCTTCCTGGAGACCAACCGTTTCCAGCCAGGGCCCCAGTACTGCGCCAGCCGCGGCCGCGCCCTGCCAGCGCCCACGGCCGACACCCTGGTCCTGCATGGGCCGGCCCTGCAGATCCTGCGCGAGATCCACAAGCCCGGCTACAGGTACCAGAAGGCCGGCGTGATCCTGCTGGACCTCGCCCCGGCGGGCCGGCGCCAGCTGTCCTTCCTGGAGCCGAGCGGCGAGAACAAGGCGCGGCGCGACGCCCTCATGCGGGTCATGGACCGCGTCAACACCATGCACGGCCGGGGCACCCTGACCCTGGCCGCGTCGGGCCTGGGCAGGAAGGAATGGCACATGCGCCAGGAGCGCCGCTCCCCCCGCTACACCACGTCCTGGGCTGAACTGCCCGTAGCTCGCTAACCCCTTTAACTCCCGCAAGGACCGGTATGCGCTTCGGACTGTGCTGCCTCTTCGTGGCCGAACCCGTGACCTTCCGCACCACCACGGCCAAGGCCCTCTCGGCCCTGAGCCGCCGCGACGCCCTGGCCAAGGCTTCGGCCGTCTGCCTGCACAACGCCCAAAACCTCCTCCTGGCCGTCAGGACGGCGCACCGGCTCGGCATCGGGGCCTTCCGCATTATGTCGCCCCTCTTCCCGCGCATGACCCACCCCGATGTGGGCTACAATCTGGAGGATCTGCCCGATGCCGAGGCCATCGCCCGCAACATGGCCGATGTCAGGGACTTCGCGCGGGGCCACGACGTCCGTCTGAGCTTCCACCCGGACCAGTTCGTGGTCCTGTCCTCGCCCCACGCCCACGTCGTCGAGAGCTCCGTGCGGGAACTGGAGTACCAGGCCTTCCTGGCGGACCTGACCGGGGCCGACGTCATCAACATCCACGCCGGCGGGGCCTACGGCGACAAGGCGGCCGCCCTGAAACGCCTGGCCGCCGTGGTCCGGGACCTGCCCGAAGGCGTGTCCTCCCGCCTGACCCTGGAGAACGACGACGTGACCTACACCGTACGCGACCTGCTGCCCGCGTGCGGGGAGCTCGGCCTGCCGCTGGTCTATGATGTCCATCACCACCGCTGCAACCCGGATGGCCTCGGCGCGGCCGAGGCCACGGACCTGGCCGGGGCCACCTGGAAGGGACGGGAGCAGTACTGCCACATCTCCTCGCCGCGCGTGGGCTGGCAGGGCAACCCCAAGCCCCACGCCGACTACGTCGACCCCGCGGACTTTCCCGCCTGCTGGCAAGGCCGCGCCATGACCGTGGACGTCGAGGCCAAGGCCAAGGAGTTGGCCGTGACCCGGCTCATGCGGGACCTCGTTCCCGCCCCGTGAGCGCGGATGCACGCCGTGCCCGCACCCATGCGCCCCAGGAGGGGAGAACGGCCCGACCGCGCACGCGTCCCGTGAGGCGGAAAATTTTGTCATACGCGCTGGACAAGGGCCCATGCCAGACTTATATGTATGACGCACTTTTTGCAGCCGCCACGGAAGGAGACACGTCATGAACGAAAAACGAAGCGCACCCCGCAAAGCCAGCCTGGAACCGTGCAGCATCGAACTGTACGCCGACGGCAAGGGTCCCTTCCCGTCGCGGGTCGTCAACTACAGCACGGGCGGGCTGATGATCGAGCTCGACCATCCGCTGACCAAGGGCGAACCGGTCAAGATCCGCTTCCGCCCCGAAACGGATAACGCCCAGCGTCTCGGCGAAACGTACTGCATCGGCATGGTCCGCTGGTGTGCGCCGCAGGAAGGCCGGTACTCGGGCCTGTACGGCGTGGGCGTGCAGATGCCCCAGAGCGTGAGGGCCACCAAGGCCGCCTAGCGCCGCGCTCCGTTTCCCGGTATTCCTTTCCGACCACTTCAGCCCAGGCGACTCCGGTTGCCTGGGCTTTTTTTCATCCTTCGTCTCGACAGCCGCGCACGCTGTCCGCATCCGCTTTGCAGCAAACTCGCCAAAAAGCGCCCGCGTTGCCGGCCTTCACGCCTCCTTCACGTCGCCTTTGCATCCCGGAAAAAACGTACTAGGATCGCATTGTTCTCTCCAACTCCCGCGGAGCCGCTGGCCATGAAGACCTATCAGGAATTGGCGCGTCTGGCCGGAGGCGGCAGCAAAACCGCCTTTTGCGAGTTGGTGCGCCGTTTCTCCGACATGGCCAAAGCCGTGGCCCTGCGCCGCCTGCGTGATCCGGCCCTGGCCGAGGACGCTCTGCAGGACGCCTTCCTGACCGCCTGGCTGCATCTGACCGGCCTGCGCAACCCCGACGCATTCCCGGCCTGGCTGCGCGGCATCGTGATCAACAGCTGCCGCCGCATGCTCCGCGCCCACCCGCCGGACATCCTGACCTCCGACCTGGACAACATCGAGGACTTGCCCTCCGACGACCTGGACCCCTGGGAACACTACGCCCGCTTCCAGACCCGCGACATGATCCGTTCCCTCCTCGCCTCCCTGCCGGAAATCTATCGGGAAGCCGCCGTGCAGCGCTACCTCCTGGGGCGCTCCTACGAAGACATCTCCTCGATCCTGGGCGTGCCCGAGGGCACCATCAAGCGCCGTCTGCACGAAAGCCGCGAAAGGATGATGCGCGCCGTTGCCGACCATGACGTGCAGACCATCCGCGTCGGCTTTCTGCCCATCTCCGACCACCTCCTGCCCATGGTCGCCCATCAGCGTCACGACCAGAACGGCGTCCACGTCAGCCTCCGCCGGTTCATGTCCTGGGCGGAGCTGTCGAGGGCCATGGTCAACGGCGCCCTGGACGCGGCCATGATGATGGCCCCCCTGGCCATGGTCCTGCACAACCGGGGCATCCCCCTGCGATGGGCCCTGGACGGGCACCACGAGGGCAGCGCCATCACCATGCAGAAATCGATGGCCCGCGGCCTGGCCCGCAGCGGATTCCCGGGACGCGATCTGGCCGGGGCGGCCATGGGGCTGCCCCACCCCCTGTCCACGCACGGCATGCTGCTGCGCTCCGTCCTGGGCCTGGGGCAGGGGGACCGGCCCTTCAGGCCCGTCTATCTCAGCCCCTCCCGCATGGCCCGCCCCCTGGCCCGCAGGAACCTCGACGGGTTCTTCTGCGCCGAGCCCTGGGGGGTCATGGCCGAGCATTCAGGAACCGGCAGCGTCCTCATCCGCTCCCACGACCTCGCCCCGGACCATGTCTGCTGCATTCTCGCCGTCCACGGCGATTTCGCCCGCCGCAAGCCGGAGCTGCTGGACGGCTATCTGAAGCTGCTGACTGCCGCCGCCGGCTACGTCCATGCGCACCCAACGGAGAGCGCGGCCATCCAGGCCCGCTTCACCGGCGTGGACAGAGGCGCGGCCGCCCTGGTCCTGGAGCGCGGTTTCGTGACATTCCGCGACCTCGCCCCGGACAGCGCCAGGGCCCGCCAGGTCATGGGCATGGCCCTGCAATGCGGCATCCTCGACCGCCCCTGCGACCTGGACGCCCTGCTCCTCCCCCGGGCCAACTAGATCCCCCGCAAGAACTTCGTCCGAACCTTTTGTCCGCTTTCGGGCACTCTCTTCAAACGGACACGCGCATGCCCGCGCCAACCGGCAACGACGCAACGACGGGGAGACGCCATGATCGAGATACGGCTGGTCCGGCCAAACCGGCGGGAATTCAGACGGGACGTGTACCGTCCGGGGGTCATCTCCCTGTCGCGCATCCTGTGGGGCTCCCTGGGCGGCGGGATATTCCTGGCCCTCATCGCCCTGGCCAGCTCGGCTGCGGGCGTAGGCGTGCTCTATCCTCCCCTGGCCGCCACCTGCTTTATCGGCGCCACCTGCACCTATCTGCGCGTGGCGCGGCCAAAGTCGGTCATCGTCGGGCACTTCATTGCCACGGTGGGCGGCCTGCTCGGCGTAGCCGCCGGCGACCTGTTCTTTGCGGGGGGCACCATGGCCATTCCCATGAAACTCGGCCTGGCCGTACTGATCTCGGCCGCCCTGATGCAGATCCTCGACGCCGACCATCCTCCGGCGGCGGCCACTGCGGCCATCCCGGCCATCCTGCCGCTGCCCGCCCCCGCCCTGGTCCTGCCCCTGCACATGGCCTGGGGCGCCGTTCTGGCCGTACTCTTCGGAGTGATCTGGAACCGCTTCTGGTTCGAATGCCCGCCCCCCGAAGAGGGCTGCGGACGCGCCTGGTTCAACCTGGGCATGGACAGGGCGGACATCGCCGGAACGGGCACATGCGCCCTGGCCACGCTGCTCATGTGCGCAAAGCCGTGGAGCCAGGTCACGTACGAGGCGGGCCTGTGGGTCATGCTGGCGGGGCTGGCCGTCATGTCCCTGCACCATTTCTTCGGAGCGAGGGAGCTCATCTCACCGATGGACGAGGCATGCCCCCTCGCCGCACCGCCACGAACGGGCGGACCCGGCCCGGATTCAGGGTCAAAGGAGGTAACGCGATGAACAGTCGATGGATTCCCACCATGTGCTACCAATGCAAGGCCGAATGCGCCATCCTGGCCAGGGTGGAGAACGGCGTGCTGAAGGAGGTCCGCGGCAACCCCAGGGCCCGCGGCAAGGCCTGCGTCAAGGGCATGGCCGGGGTCTCCCTGGAGTACAGTCCCGACCGCCTGACCCACCCCCTGAAACGGGTCGGCCATCGCGGCGAGGGAAAGTTCGAGCCCTGCTCCTGGGACGAGGCCCTGCACGCCATCACCGCCAAGCTCAGGGAACTGCGCGACCGCGGCGAAGCCCACAAGCTCACGGCCAGCTTCTTCCCCCACTCCATCACCGACCCCAAGTGGCGCTTCCTGAACGCCTACGGCGGCTTCATCAACACCGCCCTGCCCCACTGCGACTCGGCCAAGATCGTGGCCTGCATCAAGGCCATGGGCGGGGTGCCCAATCATCACATCCCGCCGAACTTCGCCTCCGTGCCCAAGGGCGGGGTCATCATCCTGGCCGGCCGGCACGCCATGGGCTGTCTGGACGACGCGGCCGTGCCGCGGGACATCCTGGACGCCAAGGAGCGCGGCGCCATCCTCGTGGTCATCGACCCCGTCTTCACGGCCGACGCGGCCAAGGCGGACTGGTGGATCCCGGTCAGGCCGTCGGGAGACACGGCCCTGTTCACCGGCATGACCCACCACATCGTCATGAACGGCCTCCACAACAAGGCCTTCACGGAGAACTGGATTCGGGAAGGCGACTTCGAGAAGCTCAAGGACTATCTCGCCGACAAGACCCCCGAGGCCATGAGCGCCATCTGCGACGTCCCGGCCCGGGACATCGTCAAGCTGGCCGAGATGTGCGCCTCGGCCCCGTCCGTGGGCGTGGACAGCTTCAAGGGCATCATGCTCGGCCAGGCCCTGGACTTCGGCCACGCCTGGACCAACTTCCTGGCCGTGACCGGCAACATCGACAACCCCGGCGGCCAGCCCCTGCCCGACCTGACGCCCCTTTCCCCCGTCCTACCCGCGCCGGCCGGTCCGAGCCTGGCCGAAAAGGGCTGGCACCGCACCGGGCCCGACAAGGGCAGGTTCGGCAAGTACTCCTTCATCATGGAGCCAACCTGGTACGAGGCCCAGGCCATCAAGAACGGCGACCTTAAGGTGCTCGTCACGGCGGAATGCAACCCGGCCCTGACGGAAATGGGGCAGGAGGAATGGCGCAAGGCCGTGACCATGACGGACGAAAAGGGTCAGTATCAGCTCGAAATGCTGGTCAGCTACGAGATCATGCTCTCCGAGACCTCAAAGTACGCAGATTACGTGCTTCCGGACAAAAGCTACTTCGAACGCTGGGAGCTCCTGTACATGCCGTGGTGGTACAACTTCGGCCACGGCGTGGCCCTGCGCCAGCCTGTGGTCGCGGCGCCGGGAGAATGCCGCCACTCCAACGAGGTCTTCATCGAACTGGGCAAGCGGCTCTGCCCGGAGTACTTCGCCTTCAAGGACGATCTGGAATACTATGACATCCAGTTGGCGGGCCTTGGCCTGTCGGTCGGGAAGCTGCAGGACATGGGCGGCTTGTGGTCGCCCGGCACGACGGGTTTCCGCAAGTACGAACACGGCGGCTTCGGTACGCCGAGCAAGAAGATGCACCTCTACTGGGAGGATCTGGAGGATGCGGGCCAGGCCCTGCCGCGCGTCTTCCTGGCGCCCGAATACGACGCCGACGCCGACGCGTTCCCCTTCTTCCTCATCTCCTACCGCACCATCTTCCATCAGGGTTCGGGCCAGTGGACCCACAACAATCCGCAGCTGCGCGACCCGATCGGCGGCTTTCGGGAAAACCCGGTGCTCATCAACGCCGCCACGGCCAGGAGGCTTGGCATCGAGGACGGGGCCATGGTCACCCTGCGCTCCCGCACGGGCAGCCTCAAGGCGCGCGCCAAGTGCACCGAGCGCATCCGGCCCGACTGCCTGGGCCTGCACCACGGCTTCGGCTCCACCGTGGGCCGGGTGGCCGTGCTGGGCGGAGGGGTCAGCGACAACGCCCTGATTCCGGACTCGGGCATGACCCTCGACTGGCAGGACCTCGTCGGCGGGGAGTCGCACGTCTCGACCCGCGTCACCGTGGAAGGATAAGGAGGCACGTCATGAAACAACTCAGTCTCGCCATAGACCTGGACCGCTGCATCGGATGCAAGACCTGCGTGGCGGCCTGCCGCAACGCCAAGGGCCTGGTCGACCATGCATCGGCCCTGCCCGGAGCGATCCCCTATTACCTGCGAGTGGAGAGCGACCGTCAGGGTATTTATCCCGACATCTCCATCCGCTCATGGGTCATGCCCTGCCAGCACTGCAAGAACGCAGCGTGCATCAAGGCGTGCAAGGCCGAAGCCATCGTCAAGGACGAACAGACCGGCATCGTGCGCATCCTGGCCGAGAAATGCACGGGCGGCCGGGCATGCATCGAGGCCTGCCCCTACGGTGTCATCCAGTTCGACGCGGCCCGGAACAAGGCCCACAAGTGCGACCTGTGCTGGGACCGGGTGCACAACGGCCAGAAGCCCGTCTGCGCCGAGGTCTGCCTGACCGACGCCATCCGCTTCGGGGAAAAGGAACTGCTCAAGATGGAACTCGAAGCCGAGGGCAAGGAGATCGTGAAGAAGATGAGCGCTCAGTCCATGCTCTACTTTCGCACGCCCGGATAGAAATCGTGAAGCGCAGCCGGGGGGGGGGGGGGGGCGACGACCGCGCCCCCCCCCGCAAGGGAGAGACACCCCCCCCCCCCCACCACAACCACCCCCCCCCCCCCACCACAAAAACCCCCCCCCCCCCCCCCCC
>JANJWV010000036.1 GCA_024709365.1 Desulfomicrobium sp.
ATCCCCCGCCGCATCCACGAGGACCCTCCGCGTGAAGCGGAAACCGCTTCATCCCAGGACTGGCCATGCATATCCCCAAGCCATCAAAGATCCAGACCAAGTTCATCTCCGGCCTTCTGCTGGCCTCCATTTTCCTGGGCATCGCCTTCTCCACGGGTTTCTACCTGCACATGAAGAACGTTCTGGAGGAGGAGGTGAGGGACAAGGCCATGCTCATCTTCGCGCACGTGGACTCCATCCAGCACTATGTGCGGGACGTGCTGCGGCCGACGATGTACGAACGGCTGCCGTCGTCCTTCGTCATCGAGGCCATGTCCTCGTCGTTCATCTCCAGGACCATCATGGCCCCGGTCAACAACCACCATGACGGAACCATCTATCGCCGCGTGGCCATCGACGCCCGCAATCCCGCCTACGAAGCCAACGAGCACGAGCGAGAGCTCATACGCTATTTCCGGGCCAATTCCGAGCAGGAGATGTGGCAGGGATACAAGAACATCGACGACGAGAGATACTACGTCAAAGCCCGGGCGGTGAAGTTCGACGAGGGATGCATGTACTGCCACGGCAAACCGGAGAACGCCCCGCCGGAACTCATTACCCTGTACGGTGAGCGAGGCTTCGGCAAGCAGCTCGGGGCCATCGCCGGCGTGGATTTCGTGGGCATCTCCGTGCAGAGCAGCGTGGGCCGGGTGCAGCAGACCATCCTGACGTATTTCGCCTTTTTCGCCTTTGGCGCCCTGTTGTTCTTTTCCGCGACGAACGTGCTGTTCCGCGTGCTCGTGGTCAACAACCTCAAGAGGCTGAGCAGCGTTTTCCGGTTGAACATGGCCGAAGGCGAAGGCACGGCTCTGCTGCACAAGCTCGAACAGGGCGACGAGATCGAAGAACTTGTCGACGGCATGGAGCAGATGGGGGAGCACCTCTTCGAAGCCCGCAGGCAACTGCAGGATTACGCGGAAAATCTCCGGCGCATGGTCGACGAACGCACCGACGCGTTGTCCCGCGAGGTCGAAGCCCGGCAGGCCGACGTGCATCTTTTCGTGCGCCTGCTCGAGGACATGCGCCAGAGCAGCTCCCGCGCCGAGCTGTGGCGGTACGCGCTGCCCCAGATCTGCACGAGGTTCGGCGCGCGCGGCATCGCCTATGTCTGCACCATGGCCTCCCAGAATTACTACGTCTGGCCCGAAAGCATGGGGGCGCCCGAGCTGCCGGTCGATTTTGTGGGCGTGCTGACCGGCAGCGCCTGCATCCAGACCGGCTCGCGCATCTTCGTGCCCGTCGAATCGAGTTCCGGCAACGCCGAGGGCATCCTCTGCCTGACCTGGGACAGCGAGGAGGAGGCAGCCAGCCACGACCGCGGCGTCCTGCTGGCTTTGGGGCGGCAGCTCGGCACGGCCGCCGAGAACCTTACGGCCATCGACAGCCTGTTGCGGCAGATGCGGGTCCTCGAAACCATCGTCGAGGGCATTACCGACCCCCTGGCCCTCATGGATTCGAGCTGCGCGGTGCTGACCGTGAACCAGGCCGCCCGGCAGCTGACATCCGAGCTGACGGACGGGGTCCGCACCGACGGGAACATGCTGGCCATCTTCTTCGACCCCGAAGCCGGCAACTGCCCCATGCTCGACGCCATCCGCAGCGGAGCGCCGGACCAGCGCGAGGTGGAGCTGCCCGGAGGGCGTTCCTTCTCCCTGTCCATGTACCCGGTGCGCAGCGAGGAGGCCCAGACCGACCGCGTCGTGGTCTACGTGCGCGAGACGACCATGGAGAAGCGCATGCGCGCCCAGGTCTGGCACTCGGAGAAGATGGCGACCGTGGGCAAGCTCACGGCCGGCCTGGCCCACGAGATCAACAATCCTCTGGGTGTGATCCTCTGCTACGCGGGCCTTCTGCGCCAGACCATCACCAATCCTCAGCAGTCGGCGGATCTGGACATCATCGAGCGGCATACGCGCCAGGCCCAGCGAGTCCTGCAGGAACTCCTCAATTTCGCCCGGCCCAAGACAGCCGGTTCGGGAACTTCGGACGCCTGCGCCGTGGCCGCGTCCGTGCGCGACGTATTCTCCGTGCAGGCGGCAAAAAAACATGTGCGGCTGGGACTTGAAAGCCCCACGGGACCGCTTTACGTGCGTCTGGGCATTGGCGAATTGGAGCAGGTCGTCAGCAACCTCGTGATCAACGCTCTGGATGCGGTCAGCGAGGAGGAAGGCGAGATCGTGGTCCGTGTCGCGCCCTATGACGGGAACGTGAAGATCGTCGTCGAGGACAACGGCCCGGGCGTATCCGCCGAGGATGCACCGCACATTTTCGATCCCTTTTATTCCACCAAGGCCTTCGGGTCCGGCACGGGCCTGGGACTGGCCGTGGTCTACGGCATGGTCCGGGACATAGGCGGGGAGGTCGGCGTGGAACGTTCTCTTCTGGGTGGCGCGAGATTCGTCGTGTCACTGCCGGGCGCAGCCCCAAACCCCTTGCCGGAATCGGAAACCTGAGGACGGGAATATATGAACGACGTGAAATCTTCGGTCCGGATGCCTGAATATCGGGCGGTCATTGTCGACGACGAGGGGGACTTCGCCAGGGGATTGGCGCGCCTCATCGGGGGGCGTTTTCCGGGCCTCGACCTGATTCCCGTACAGAGCGGCAAGGAGGCGCTGCGCATTCTCTCGGAAAAGGCCGTGCACCTCATGATTACGGATCTGCGCATGCCCGAGATGACAGGCATGCAGCTGCTCAAGAAAGCCCTCGGCGTCCAGCCCGGTTTGAGCATGGTCGTCCTGACCGCGTACGGGACCATCGAAAATGCAGTGGAGGCCTTGCGGATCGGGGCATACGACTTTCTGACCAAACCCATCGAACCCGAGCAGCTCTTCCGGGTGGTAGAGAAGGGCCTGGAACGAAGCCGGCTGCTTGAGGAAAACAACCAGCTTCGCGAGATTCTCGCCAAACAGGAAGCGGGGGGCGAACTGGTCGGCGAGAGCGCGGCCATGCGGCAGCTGAAGAGGACCGTGGCGGCCGTGGCGCAGTCGGGCTACACGGTGCTTGTGCGCGGCGAATCCGGCACGGGCAAGGAATTGGTGGCCCGCCTGATCCACCGCCTCGGATCCAGGGCCGCCAAGCCGTTCCTGTCGGTCAACTGCCCGTCCATTCCCGAGAATCTCCTCGAAAGCGAGCTCTTCGGGTACGTCAAGGGCGCCTTCACCGGCGCCGACCGTGACCACAAGGGACTGTTCGCGGCCGCCAACAAGGGGTCCATGCACCTTGACGAAATCGGGGACATTTCCCCGGCGGTACAGACCAAGCTGCTCCGCGTGCTGCAGGACGGGGAGGTCCGCCCCGTGGGGTCGAACAAATCGTTTCAGGTCGATGTGCGCCTCATCGCCTCCACCAACCAGGACCTCGAGGCGGCCATCAGGGCCAAAACCTTCCGTGAGGATCTCTACTACCGGCTGAACGTCCTCTCCATCACGCTGCCGCCCCTGCGCGAGCGGGTCGAGGATATTCCGCTGCTGGTGGCGCACTTCTTCCGTGTCGCCTCCCGGGAGATGGGGTTGGTCGAAAAGGAGATCGCCCCGGAGGTCATGCATTGGATGGCAGCGCATCCGTGGCCGGGCAACGTGCGGGAGCTGCAGAATTTCGTGCGCCGCCTTACGGTTTTCGCGTCCGCGGAGCGGGTGGACATGGATCTCGTCCGTCTCGTCTGCCAGGGCGCGGGGCTCGGCTTCCTGGAAGAGCCGTGCTCCAGCGTCCCGCGCGGCCCCCTGGGAGCGTACAAGTCCGCCAAGGCCGAGGTCGTCAGCGCCTTCACCCAGCACTACATTCGCGATCTTCTGGCCCAGACCAGGGGCAACGTGTCCGAGGCCGCACGCGTGTCGGGCCTTTCGCGCGTGGCCTTGCAGAAGATCCTCTCCCGCATGGGGCAGAGCGCGTCCATATACCGGGACAGGTGACGCTTTTCCGGCCGGGCGCTCCTTCTGCCGCTGACCCGAAATGGTCGGCGGCAGGCCCTGCACGCCGGTTCACGGTATGCTTGAGCATTCATTCGGGCCGTCCTCGGCTCGTGCGTTATTCCCCGCTCACCCCGCCAGCGGCAGGTCGATGAAGAAGACCGTCCCTTTCCCGAGTTCCGACAGCACCGAAAAATCTCCGCCATGGCCCTTGGTGATGATGAAGTACGACACCGATAGCCCAAGCCCCGTGCCGACACCGGGCGGTTTTGTCGTGAAGAACGGCTCCATGATCCGTTTCTGCACGTCGGGGGGCATGCCGGGGCCGTTGTCGCGCACTTCGATGCGCAGGAATTCGCCGTTGACCCGGACATGGATGTCGATCTTGGGCTCCCGCGGTGGAGGGGTGATTTCGGCCATGGCCTGGGCCGCGTTGCGCAGGAGGTTCAGGATGACCTGCTCGATTTCCGTTTCCGTGCAGGGGATGTCCGGGACGGGGGCCTCGAAGGCGATGCTCACGACAATCTGCTTGAAGTCGTAGGCCTTTTTCAGATCGTAGTCGTTTCTGGCCAATGCGACCGCTTCATTGATGATCTTGCGGACATCGCACGACTGCCGTCTGGATTCGCTCTTGCGGCTGAAGAGCAGCATGCGCGTGATGATTTCCGACGCCCGCACGGCCGCTTGCTGGATGTGTTCGATGAACTCGTCGAGTTTTCTGGCGCGCATGTACCGGTCCACGGCCGCCATATCGAGCCCCAGTTCCCCGGCGGCCTGGATGTTCTTCGGGAAATCCGGCCGGCTGCGCTGCTTCAGGTTCTGCGCCGCCTGCACGATGATGCCCAGGGGGTTGTTGATCTCATGGGCGACGCCGGCGGCGATGCCCCCGTGGGAGACCATCTTTTCGGACTGAACCATCATTGCCTGGATCTTGCGCATCTCCGTCACGTCTCGGCTAATGGACATGAGTACGGTTTGGCCGGAAATCATGATCGTCCTCGCGGAAACGAGATGGGTCGAGGCGCTCCCGTCCTTGCGGTAGAATTCCATTTCGACGTTGTGGAAACTCCCGCCGTGCCGGACCTGTTCCCTCAGCATTTCGAGCTGCCGAAGGTCGGAATGCAGGCCAAGTTCGGCGGGTGTGAGGCCGAGGACTTCCGCGCGCTCGTACCCCAGCATGACCAGGAACGCTTCGTTGACCTCGATGATCCTGCCCGTTTCGAGGTTGGAGAGGACGATGCAGTCGGGGCTGAGCATGAAGAGCTCGGAAAATGTCCTTTCCGAGGCCTTGAGGGCTTCCTCGGCGCGTTTGCGTTCGGTGATGTCCTCGATGGTCCCGTCGAGGTACGCGGCTTCCCCTGCTTCCCCCGTCTGCAGCGAAGCATGCATGACCCCGTAGAGGGGGGAGCCGTCCCTGCGCTTGAACTCCACTTCCATGGTGGCTCCCGCTGGGTTTCGGCGCAGCGCATTCAGGAACGTTTCCCGGGCCTGGGGCCGAGGGTATATGTCCCGGGCGATGTCCCTCACTTCCCGGATGATGTGCGCGGAACTCTCATACCCGAACATCCTCGCCAGCGTGGGGTTGGCGTCCAGGAAATTGCCGTCGAGGGTGGAGCGGAAGATGCCGATGGGGGCGTTGTTGAAGATGTCACGGTATTTTTTTTCGCTCTCGGCCAGGGCGAGTTCGGCGCGCTTCTTGTCGGTGATGTCCAGGATCATGGACAGGATGGCGTCCGTGTCCCCGTACGGCACCGGAACCGAGGAGAAGAGCACGTGGGCTGTTTTTCCGTCGGATCTGCGTGATTCGATTTCGCGATTGAAGACGCCGCCCTGTCGCACGGTGCCCCGGATGGCCCTGCACTGTTCGAGCGTGAAGCCGGAAAAGTCCGCGGTCGTCATGCCCAACGCCTCATCCCTGGAATAGCCGGTGCTCTTCGTGAAGGCGTCGTTGACGTCCAGGAAGCGTCCGTCTTCCATGTCGTTGATGACGATGGAAAACGGGGAGTGGTCGAAGATGGATTTGAACCGGCGTTCGCTTTTCTCCTTTGTGTTCAGGATGGTCCTGTACTCGGTGATGTCCCTGCCTTCGGCGATGATGTACGTGCATTGACCGTGTTCGTTCTTCAGGCCGGAACAGGCGAAGTCGATATAGCGCTCTTCGCCGGTCCGGCCGACATGCACGGCATCGCTCCAGTACACCCTGCCCCCCGTCGCGACGGCCATGGCCGTCTGCCCGATGCGCCGGCTTTCCTCCTTGTCCGGCCACCAGGGTGCTTCCCAGAAGCATTGTCCCAGGATCTCAGGGTGATGATACAGGGAATCCAGCGCCGAACGGTTGATCTTCAGGATGCGGCCGTCCAGATCCAGCAACGCGAACAGATTGAAGGCCTGATTGAACAGGGCCGAGGTGACGGCCTCGGCTTCCCGGAGTTCGTGCTCCACGGTTTTCTGCCGGTGGATGTCCACGCTCATTCCGATGATCCGGCTGGGACTGCCGTCTTCATTCCAGGACACGGCCCGCCCTTTCCCCATGATCCATCGCCATTCCCCGGCCCTGGTACGCATGCGGAACTGGGTCTCGACGATGCCGATCCCGCCGCCCTGTATGTAATCGTCCATGACCTGCACGACCGACTCCGCGTCGTCGGGATGCGTCAGAGCCGCCCATCCGGCGAAGCTGGACGGGACGTCGTCGGGAACGTAGCCGAGGTTGGCGAACCAGTCCGCGCTGAAAATAGCCTTTCCGGTCTGCGGGCAATACTCCCAGATGCTTGTCTGGGTCCCCTTCAGGGTCAATTCGAGCCGCTCCTTTTGGTCCCGTATCTCGGCCGCGGCGGCGTGGAGGGTGTTTTCCCTGCGCACGAGGCGGCTGCGCAGCATGGCTGCGGTCGCCGCCAGGACGAACAGAGCAGGCACCAGGCCGCCCACCGTGAGCTGCAGGAACCATTGTTCCTCGGGCAGGAGGACGGCCCCGGATTTCAGGGGAATCCGGTCGTCGTCCTTCGGGCATTTCGCCTCAGAGCCGGGTTCCTCGGACAATGCCGCGAACATTTCGCGGCGTTCGGCACCCCACGCCTTCTCTCCCGTGGCGGGGGGCAGGGCCGCGCACTCCGGTGTTGCCGCCATTGCAAGGACGAACACGGCGAAGGCGATTTTGGCTGCGTGCATCCACAGGATAAATCCTTGGGCCCTGTCGGTTCTCCCGGCGGTTGTTCGCGTCACTTCAAGATCCCGACTCGCGGTGGTCCGCAGGCTTTCCGCCTTCTTCGCCATCATGAAGTGTGTCCGTTTCAGTTCTTTTCTGGGCACAGGCGCTCCTTGCTCGGCAGTCAGCGCAGCAGTTTCCTGGCCACGGCCAGGAGCTGGTCCGGCTTGAAGGGTTTGACGATCCAGCCCGTGGCGCCGGCGGCCTTACCCTGCTCCTTCCTGTCGGCCTGGGATTCCGTGGTCAGCATGACGATGGGCACGAACTTGTACTGGGCGTTGGCCCGCACGTTGCGGATGAATTCGATGCCGTCCATGTTGGGCATGTTGAGGTCCGTGACGATCATGCCCAGGGGGCCGGACAGTTTGGCCAGGGCGTCCTTGCCGTCGCAGGCCTCGATGACCGAGTAGCCGGCGTCCTTGAGGGTCAGGCTGACCATCTGCCGGACGCTGGCCGAGTCATCCACGGTCATTATTGTCTTGCTCATGCGTGTTCCTTGATTCGGGTCGTTATTTTCTTGATCAGGCTGTCCGTGATGCTTTTCCGACCTATGGACCGCGTCGGCTTTCGCGGCGAGTGACGTGAACGAGCTCTCCTCGGCAACTCTGAACAGGCACCACCGTAGCTGCATCCTGCGGGCGCATTCCTCAAAACAGGACGGGGATTTCGTGCGGCGTTTCGCTCGACATGCTCCGGCCCTCTTTGTGAAACGTGTCCGCTGGGTTTATTTCAGCTTTCGGCGGCCGCCATCTCCCCCGGGGCGACCATGATCAGCAGTTCCTCGGGCGAGAAGACCTTCCCGATGTCGAGGATCATGATGAACTCCTCGTTCTGCTTGCCCATGCCCTTGATGAAGTCGGCGCGGATGGACGTGCCCATGCGCGGCGGCGGGTTGATCTGGTCGCTGCCCATCTCGAAGACCTCGCGCACGGAGTCGACGATGGCGCCCATGTGGCTCTTCTCCCCTTCCACCTCCACGTCGACGATGATGATGCAGGTGTTCACCGTGTCCTTGACCCGGGGCATGTCGAACTTGATGCGCAGGTCCACCACGGGCACGGCGTGGCCGCGCAGGTTGATGACCCCGCGCATGAAGGGCGGGGTCTTGGGGATGCGGGTCACGGGCACGAGTTCGATGACCTCGCGCACGGACCCCGTCTCCAGGGCGAAGACCTCCTCGCCCAGGCCGAAGGTCAGATATTGCTGCGTCGTGTTGTCGCTCATGAGTTACCTCGGC
>JANJWV010000039.1 GCA_024709365.1 Desulfomicrobium sp.
GGCTCGCCCACAGCCTGAAAGGCTCTTCAGCCATGATCGGCGCCCTGGATATCCATGTCCTGGCCAAAGAACTCGAAGCTTCGAACAACGAAAACGCCGACCCGGCACGAAACGCCGACCTCTTTCAACGTCTCGAAACGCTCATTCTCAGGGCAAACCAAAGCATTGACGCCTGCATCAAGCGTCAGCACAGACTCTTCCGGGAACCCTGAAACGATTCCGCCCGCCCGGAGCGACAGGCAGCTGCTTCAGTATCCCCTCGCTCCGCAGATACCTTTCGGCCACCATACTCTTGCCCATGGGGACATCGTCCTCAAGCAGTGTCGGTCGCGGATATCTCCGGTCCAGTTCATAGGCGCGCAGAAAGTCCCGGTATGCCTCCCTGACGCTGTTCAGTTTCAGCAGCATCCGTCCGCGTTCGTAATGATACTCGGCCCTGCCCGGCATGAGTTCGATCAGCCGGCTCAAATCCTTCAGCGCCTGACGATGCAGCGAAAGCCGCGAGCACAACTTCCACCGCCCCTGGAGGGCCCCTGCGTGATCCGGCTCAAGGGTGATGGCCAGGGTATAGCTCGACAGGGCGGCATCAAGACGTCCGGCCTGCGACAATGTCTCCGCAAGCCGGAAATGGGCGGCCGCCGATCCGCCCTCCATGGCAACGGCGGCGGACAAGCCGCCGACCCCGTTCCATCCGCCCCGATTGCGCTCCCGCCCACGCACGTCATCCTGACAATTCCCTTGTCGGCTTGAAGTCAGACCGCCCTCTCCCCGCCCAGGCGACCCGACGTCGCCGGCCGTGCAGACCAGCGGCATGGCCACCACGACGGAGCACATCCATACGCACAATCTCTCTGACATAGCCATGACATATACCTCCATATGCATACTTATCTATATATCGAAATGAAATTTATAAATACTTACTACGTATAAATTATTTCTTCGAATAGTCATTTATACTAACATACACGCGCAAGCATATCATGTGCCATCGTTATAGACGCGATAGCTCCACCACAACGTCGCAGCGCCCCAGGCTTGATGTCCCCAACATTGCCGCCTCGCAACGACCAATCCCGCTTGATCGGGTCAGACTGCGGCTCTCTGCCGAAAGAGCACTCGGACGAGCCGCGCGGCAAAAAATTCCCGCCTTCACGCCGGGACAGGAACGCCAAAATTACCGGACACGACACGGCACGACGAGGCGAGGGACGGCTTCGAAAATTCAGGAAGCAAACGGGACCAGGCCGCAGGAAATGCCGCCTGCTGCCCAGCAGGGGATTCCGGGCCGCGCGGACGGTTGATGAGCAAACGGGACAGAGCATCGACAGGGGAGAAAGGAGGGGACGCATGTTCCCTGGTCGTCACGGGGAGGAAGCAGACAACACGCAGGAAGGCTTCACGAGACGCGGCGAGAATCCGTGCCGAAACGTCCACGACGAGCTGGACGCAACTCATTGAATTCATTCAAGATATTTGGAGGTCAGACAACGTCAACCAAGCCAAAAGCAAAGAAAATACCATCATACTCAAAAATCATTACAGAGCGATGAGCATTATGCGCAACAATATATACTCATTAATACCTAGCATAGAAAACAAACGAACACAGAAATACTTACTAAATAATGCAACAAATACTCAATAACTTCAATTAATCGAAAACCATGAATCACGTAAAGACTCAATACGGATACGAAGAGGCACAGCACAGGCGACCATTCGCATCAGAATCATTCAGATAATAAGGGGTATACGTGATGATGCACAAAATTCTGCTCGTCGAGGACGACAACCTTCTGCGCATGGGACTCAAATCGATGCTTGAAATGCAGGGAGACTATGTCGTTGAAAGGCACGTTGCGACAGGCAAGGAAGCCATTCAGGCTTGTCAACAGAACGCTCCGGATATCGTCATACTCGACTTGCGCCTCCCTGACGAGGCCGGCACTGCCGTGATGAAAAAAATCAAGAAAATGCAACCTGATATAAAGGTGATCATCCTCTCTTCACATGATGACAATGAATTGATATACGAAACACTGGAATGTGGCGCCAACGCATACATCCTGAAAGGCGCGAACCCCGAAGAACTTTTTCTCGCCATAAAATATGCATTTACGAACGATCTGTTCATCAGTCCTAAACTCGCAAAGATAATTGTAAAAGATTATTTATTCGTCAACAGGCAGAGAAAAACGCTTCCACCTCTCCAAAATCTCACTTCCAGAGAGAAGGAAGTTGTCAAATACATCATCGACGGAAAAAAAAGCAAAGATATCGCCGAACATCTCTACATCAGCATCAAAACTGTAAACAAACACAGGTCGAACATACTCGGAAAACTGGGAATCAACAGTTGCAATGAACTCAGAAGAGGAAGCATCCATCTATTCGATGAACTCGAAAAGACAACAAAAAAATAATAGGAATAGGAGACAAAAAATGTTTTCCTGCAAAACTCATCACATGTTTCCAACTCCATGCTCCGACAATAATAAAAATCAAGAAATTAGCCAGTTGAATGAAAACCTGCTTCCATTTCATGCAACAGAAAAAAAGACGATCCTCATAGTCGACGATGTCGGCATAAACATCGACATTCTCGCTTACTGTCTAGGTGAAGGCTACAAGATTTCGGCATCGCAGGACAGCTCGATCGCGCTCAAAAGCATTGAACTGGAGAAGCCGAGCATGATCATCCTCGACCTCTTCATGCCGGAGATCGACGGGTTTGAATTCTGCCGAATCATCAAGTCCGACGAGAATTTTTGCGATATTCCCGTTGTGTTCATCACGTCGGCATCCGATGCGGACACCCTCAGCAAGGCTTTCTCCATCGGGGCCGTCGACTACATCACGAAGCCTATCTCCGCCCTTGAAGTGAGGGCGCGCATCAGAACGCACCTGCGGCTCAAGGCCGCCGAAGACGCGCTGCGGGAACAAAACCATCTCCTGGAGATCAAGGTTGCGCAGCGCACCCAAAAAATCCAAGAAAAGCAAAATGAAATCAATGAAGTACAACACGAAGCAATCCTCAGGCTATGCCTCGCCTCCGAACTCAGGGACAAGGAAACAGGCATGCACATTCGCCGGATTCAGGAATACTCGGCCCTGCTGGGACGCAAATGCGGCCTGCCGGAGGATCATGTCGAACTCCTCTACCTGGCCAGCGCCATGCACGACCTCGGGAAAATCGGCATCCCCGACAGCATTTTGCTCAAGCCGGGCAAGCTCGACGCCGAAGAGTGGGTCATCATGAAAAGCCACACCGTCATCGGCGCCCAGAGCCTTGCCAACAGCCGCTTCAGGCTCCTCCAACTGGCTGAGGCCATTGCGCGATCCCATCACGAAAAATGGGACGGCAATGGGTACCCAAGCGGTCTCAAAGGTCTTGAAATCCCCATGGAAGCCAGGATCGTGAGCATCGTCGACAGCTTTGACGCCATGCTCTCGCAACGGCCCTACAAAAAACCGATGCCTCTCGATGAAGTCATGGAGATCATTCGATCCGAAAGGGGCCGGGCGTTTGATCCGGCCATCGTGGACATCTTTCTCGCCAACATCGCGGAGTTCCAAAGCGTCGCGACGGCCTTCGCCGACTGAACTCCCTGCTGCCGCGACAGCCCGACCGACGACCAGGCCGGATCAGACACGGCGGAGCGTCATGACCGCCTACCCCCGGTTATGCTTCTTTCGCCCGTCAATTCCGACCTCCGCACTCCTCCCGGGCCCGTTCATCCCGTATTCCGCCTGCCAGGGCGACTCCGCGGCTGGCCCGTGAGGCATCGGGCCGACCGCCGGTTGAGCGGCGCGATTCCCACGATGAGCGGCATCGCCCTCAACCCCGCCGCAGACCACGCCTTTCGCCTGACCAATGACCGCTATCCTCCGCCATTCACCTGAAACCGGATGCAAAGCCCCAAAAAGCGTGTCAAAAGGAGGCATCATCAACCCCGGAACAAGGACAGCATGGAGGGAGAAATGGAAAAGTCGATGCAACGGTACTGGAAGGCGAACCTGACCTACATGGTCGTGCTTCTGTCCATTTGGGCCCTGGTTTCGTACGTCTTCGGCATCATCTTCGTGAACGAGCTCAACGCCTTCCACCTCGGCGGCTTCCCCCTGGGCTTCTGGTTCGCCCAGCAAGGGTCCATCTTCGTATTCGTCATCCTCATCCTCGCCTACTTCCTGCTCATGGACCGGCTGGACAAGAAATTCGACGTGCACGAATAACCTACGCCATCACGGGGAAAGCATATGTCACTGCAAATCTGGACCTATCTCATCGTCGGGGCGACCTTCGCACTCTACATCGGCATCGCCTGGAGCGCGCGGGTCAAGGACACCAAGGGCTTCTATGTGGCCGGCGGCGGCGTGCCCCCACTGGCCAACGGCATGGCCACGGCCGCGGACTGGATGAGCGCGGCGTCCTTCATCTCCATGTCCGGCATGATCGCCTTCATGGGCTACGCCGGCTGCATGTACCTCATGGGCTGGACCGGCGGCTACGTGCTCCTGGCCCTGCTCCTGGCCCCCTACCTGCGCAAGTTCGGCAAGTTCACGGTGCCGGACTTCGTCGGCGACCGCTACTACTCCTCGGCCGCGCGCGTGGTGGCCCTGGTCTGCGCCATCTTCGTCTCCCTGACCTACGTGGCCGGGCAGATGCGCGGCGTGGGCATCGTCTTCAGCCGCTTCCTCGAAGTGGACGTCAACACGGGCGTGATCATCGGCATGGTCCTGGTCTTCTTCTACGCCGGCATCGGCGGCATGAAGGGCATCACCTGGACCCAGGTCGCCCAGTACTGCGTGCTCATCACGGCCTTCCTGGTCCCTGCCATCGCCATTTCCGCCAAACTGACCGGACATTTCCTGCCCCAGATCGGATTCGGCAGCACCCTGGTCGACGGACCGCATTCAGGCAAATACCTGCTCGACACCCTGAACCAGATCGGAACGGACCTGGGCTTCGCCGAATACACCTCGGCCTTCGGGGCGGGCTCCAAGCCCATGATCGACGTCTTCGCCATCACCATGTGCCTCATGGTCGGCACGGCCGGGCTGCCCCACGTCATCATCCGCTTCTACACCGTGCCCACGGTTCGGGCGGCGCGCATCTCGGCCTTCTACGCCCTGATCTTCATCGCCATCCTGTACACCACGGCCCCGGCCCTGGGCGCCTTCGCGCGCTACACCCTGACCAACGTGCTGAGCGACACCACCTACGCCACGGCCCCGTCCTGGTTCAAGAACTGGGAGAAGACGGGCCTTCTGGCCTGGATGGACAAGAACAACGACGGCGTCATCACCTACCGCGCCGGCGCGCCCTTCAAGGGCAAACCGGTCTTCAGCGGCGAAGCCGGGCCCGCCGGACAGCGCATGCTCAAGAACGAGGCCACGGACAACGCCAACGAACTGTACATCGACAACGACATCATGGTCCTGGCCACGCCCGAGATCTCACAGCTCCCGAACTGGGTCATCGCCCTGGTGGCGGCCGGCGGCCTGGCCGCGGCCCTGTCCACGGCGGCGGGGCTCCTGCTGGTCATCTCCTCGGCCATCTCCCACGACCTCTACTACCGCATCATCAACCGCGAGGCATCCGAGCAGAAGCGCCTGGCCATCGGACGCATCATGATGGGCATCGCCGTCATGGTGGCCGGGTACTTCGGCATCAACCCGCCCGGCTTCGTGGCCCAGGTGGTGGCCTTCGCCTTCGGCTTGGCCTCGGCGTCCTTCTTCCCGGTCATCGTACTCGGCATCTTCTGGAAGCGGGCCACTAGGGAAGGGGCCATCAGCGGCATGGTCACGGGCATCGGCTTCACCATGTTCTACATCGTGCAGACCAAGTTCATGGGCGTGGCCCCGTGGTTCATGAATATCAGCCCCGAGGGCATCGGCACCGTGGGCATGCTCATCAACTTCGCGGTGACCATCGTGGTGTCCCTGTGCACGGCAGCCCCGCCGGCCGCCGTGCAGGACATGGTCGAAAGCGTGCGCATCCCCCGCGGGGCCGGCGCGGCGGTGGACCACTAACCTCTGACGCGGGGGCCGGGCGACCGGCCCCCGGACAAGGACGGCGCCATGAACGCGGGAATCCAGCCTGCGGGGTACGACAGCATCATCACCTTCCTGGAGGGCACCCTGCCCTTCTCGGAACTGGACCGGCCCAGCCTGGTCCGCATCGCCAGGCACTGTCTGGTGGACTTCTTCCCGGCCGGAACCCGCCTTCTTCGACGGGGGGTGAGCGAAGTGGACGGACTCTACCTGATCCAGAAGGGGGCCATCCGCCTCTTTCACGAGGACGAGGGCGTCCTGGTGGACATCCGCACCGACGGGGCGTCCCTGGGCGCCCTGTCCCTGTTCAACGGGGAGAAGGCAGCCCTGGACGCCGAGACCGTCGAGGACACCTTCCTCATCAAGATCCCTCGCGACAAGTTCTTCGAGGCCGTTCACCTGAACCCCGCCATCCCGCGCTTCTACCTCAAGTCCTTCGCCGACACCTTCCTGTCCAAGGCCTTCGAGGAAATGCGCTGCAAGCCCGCGGCCCAGCACGAGGACCACAGCCTGCACCTCTTCAGCAACCCCGTGGGCGGCCTGGTCAGCCGCGAACCCGTCAGCGTCCCCTTCGGCCTGAGCATCCAGGCCGCGGCCAGGGAGATGATCCGTCACAACACCGGTTCCCTCCTCTTCCGCGAACCGTCGGGGGAGATCTGCGGCATCGTCACCGACACGGACCTGCGCAAGGCCATGGCCCTGGGCCTGGACCTGCAGGCCCCGGCCGAGACCATCATGTCCACGCCCGTGGAGAGCATCGACGCCTCGGCCGTGTGCTTCGACGCCCTCATGACCATGATGTCACGAAACATCCACCATCTCGTGGTCAAGAGCCACGACAAGGTGCAGGGGGTCATCAGCTCCCACGACATCATGCTCCTGCAGGGCCGCTCGCCCATGTCCGTGTTCCGGGAGATCGCCTCGCGCACGACCATCGCCGGCCTCTACCCCCTGCACGACAGCATCACCCCGGTCATCCGCACCCTGGTCCAGCAGGGGGCCAAGGCGGGCAACATCACGCGCATGATCGCCATCCTGAACGACCAGATCATCACGCGCCTGATCGAACTCATGCTGCGCGAACTGGGCCCTCCGCCCGTCAAGTTCTGCCTGCTGCTCATGGGCAGCGAGGGCCGGCGCGAACAGACCTTTGCCACGGACCAGGACAACGCCCTGATCATCGACAACTGCGGGGTGGATTTTCTGGAGCGGGCCGCGGAGACGTACTTCTCGGCCTTCACGGAGCGCATGGTCGGCCACCTCATCAACTGCGGCTTCCCGCGCTGCCCAGGCGACATGATGGCCTCCAACCCCGCCTGGCGGGGCAGCCTGGACACCTGGAAAGGGAGGGTCGACACCTGGGTCGCCGCGCCCGAGCCCCAGCGCGTGCTGGCAAGCTCCGTCTTCTTCGACTTTCGCGGCGTCGCCGGCCACAAGGAGCTGGCCGAGAACCTGCGCCAGCACGTCACCAGCGCCTGCGCCGGCAAGGACCTCTTCCTGCGCTACCTGGCGGCAGACTGCCTGAACGCCCGCCCGCCCCTGACCTTCTTCAAGAACTTCATGGTCGAGAAGGACGGGGAGCACAAAAACACCCTGGACATCAAGGCCCGGGGACTTCTGCCCTTCATGGACTTCGCCCGGGTCATGTCCCTCTACCACGGCATCCGCGAGACCGGCACCCTGACCAGGCTCGACCTCCTGCACCAGGCCGGGCACCTCTCGCGCGACCTGTACCACGAAGCGCGGGAGGCCTTCGAGTTCCTGCTCCACGCCCGGCTCATGCACCAGCTCGAACAGATGGAGGCCGGGCAGAAGCCCGACAACCGCATCGACCCCGGCACCCTCTCGGCCCTGGAAAAGCGCACCCTGCGCGAGGCCTTCGGGGTCATCACCGCCCTGCACGGCGTGCTGCGCGAAACCTTCCGCCTGAACATGGGGTGACGGACATGGTCCCTTTCGCCATAGACAGCCTGCGCCGCCTGCTGGGCCTGGCCCCGGAAGTCTCGACCCTGCCCGCCCTGGACGAGAACAACCGCCTCTGCCGGGAACTGGACCAGAACCGCCCCCTGAACGACTACGTCTACACCGTGCTGGACACGGAACTGACGGGCCTCTCGGCGCGCAAGGAGGAGATCGTGTCCGTCGGCGCCGTGCGCGTGCGGGGCCTGGCCATCGTGCCCGGCGAAAGCTTCTCGGCCCTGGTGCGGCCGAGCATCCCCCTGCCCAAGGTCAGCACCCTCATCCACCGCATCACGCCCGAGGCCATCGTCGAAGCGCCGCCCCTGCGCGAGGTCCTGCCCGGCCTGATCGAGTTCTGCAAAGGCACCCTCATCGTCGGGCACCACATCGGCCTGGACATGTCCTTCCTGAACCGCGCCTGCCGCAAACACCACGGCCTGCCCCTGGCCAACCCCTGCCTGGACACCATGCGCATGGCCATGCTCTGGCGCGAAAAGCGCAGCCCGGCCCACTACGAACGCTTCAGCCTGAACATCTCCTACGTCCTGACGGACCTGGCCGAAGAGTTCGACCTGCCCCGCTTCACGGCCCACGACGCCCTGGGGGACGCCCTGCAGACGGCCTACCTCTTCGTCTACCTGGCCAAAAAAATTGCCCGGAACACGCCCCTCACGCGGAAGGAGCTGTTCCGGGCCGGCCAGAGCTGGCGCTGGTACATGTAGACGACGCATTTCAATCTGGACGCGCGGGAAAAGGACATTTACGGGTAATCATCCATACTGAGGACCAATCCCTGCGCACCCATGAAAAAAATAATCTGCTTCGCCATGTTCCTTGCCCTGTCCCTGCCCTCGCTCGGGGCCTGCGCTCTCACGCTGGCCGTGGAGGACGCCTGGGAGCCTTACGCCAATCCCGATGGGACGGGGATGTCCGTGGAAATCGTGACCGCGGCCTTCAAGTCCGTCGGGGTCGATGTGGTTCTTGAAGTCCTGCCCTATGCGCGTGTCCTGCATGAGGTCAAAAGCGGGAAATACGTAGGGGGACTCAACGTCGCAAGGGAAACGTCAAGGGAAGACGACTTCCTGTGGGGCAGGGAGATGCTTTTCCTGGCCCATGCGCACTACTACCACCACAAGAGCAGGCCCCTCCGGGTCCAGGAACCCCGGTCTCTGCAGGGCGGGGAAAGGATCGGCGTGATCCGTGGCTACGAGTACGGAAACCTGTTCCACGACCACGAGGGGATCGTCAGAGTATGGGCCAACAGGCACGATCAGATCATCGACATGCTCAGGCTCGACCGAGTGCAGGCGGTCATCATGTTCGAGAAAACCGCAGGACTATACCTGCGGGAAATGCACCTGGAAGACGAGATCCAGGCAGCCTTTCCGAGTGAGCCGAGCAGGATTTTCGTCGCCTTCTCCAAGCATCGCCCCGAAGCCCCGCACTATCTGGAACTGCTCGACGAGGGGCTCCGGCGCATCAAGGCCGACGGCACCTACCAGGCCATTCTGGACAAGTACTGACCATCGGCAGGCGGCTTCCCTCTCACTGACCATCCCGCTCAGAACAGGGAGAAGAGCATCTTGGTGCCGACCACGAAAAGTATCACGGCGAAGGCACGCTTCAGCTTGTCCACGGGCAGGCTGTGGGCCAGGCGCACTCCCAGGGGCGCCGTCAGCACGCTCATGACCGCGATGGCCACCAGGGCCGTCAGGGACACGTAGCCCAGGGAGAAGGGCGGCAAGTTCTCCACGCCCCAGCCGTTGGTGATGTACCCCACGGTCCCGGCCACGGCGATGGGAAAGCCGATGGCCGCCGAGGTGCCGATGGCCCTGTGGATGGGGATGTTGTGCCAGACCATGAAGGGCACAGACAAGGTGCCGCCGCCGATGCCCACCAGGCTCGACACCACGCCGATGACGTTCCCGGCCCCGAACATCCCGGCCATGCCCGGCAGCTGCCGGGAAGGCTTGGGTTTCTTGCCGGACAGCATCTGGTAGCAGACGAAGTAGAGGAAGACGACGAAGAAGCCCTTGAGCCAGGCCGTGCTCAGGCCCGCAGCGATGAAGGTGCCGAGGAACGTGCCGACCAGGATGCCGGCCACGACCCGCCGGACCACGGACCATTCCACCGCGCCTCGCCGGTGGTGGGCCATGAAACTCGAAACCGAGGTGAAGACGATGCTGGCCATGGACGTGCCCAGGGCCAGATGCATGATGAGCTCGTTGGGAAGGTTCTGCAGTTCCATGCAGAACACGAGCATGGGCACGATGACGAGCCCGCCGCCGATGCCCAGCAGACCCGCCAGCACCCCGGCGATGGCGCCCACGACAAGATACAAAGCCAGCACTTCCAACATGGTTCCCCCTGGTGGCGACCGGGACGTGGCCCGGAGCCCTGAAATTGGTAGGACCAATTTCTGAACCACTCCGGCGCGCTTGTCAACGTCCGTGTCGCCACGCGCGACAAAGAGGCTTGCATTTCGCCGCCGGGCGATGGATGTGCACCCCAAGGAAAGTCGCAAGGAGAGGACACGTGGGACACATCGTCGGCAAGGACATCTACCGCAAGCTGGGCCGCCGCCTGGATCAGGCGCCGGTGCGCACGCCCTGGACCCCGGTCTTCCGGGAACTGGTGGAATCTCTCTATTCCAGGCCCGAGGCGGAGCTCGTCTCCCGGCTGCCCTACCGGCCCTCAAGCATGCCGCGCATCGCCCGCATGCTCGGCGAGCCCGAGTCCGCCCTGCGCCCCATGATCGAGGGGCTGTGCTCCAAAGGCTTGGTCCTCGACATCTGGGACGGCCGCCAATACCTCTACATGGTCAGCCCCATCGTCATCGGCTTCTTCGAGTTCACCATGATGCGCACGGGCCCGGATCTGCCGCGGGCGCGCTGGGCCGAACTCTTCCAGGCCTACATGTTCGGGGAGAAGGATTTCCTGCACGCCAATTTCGGCGACGGGCAGCGGACCTCGGTCATGCGCGCCCTGCCCCACGAGGAGGCCCTGGGCGAGCACGTCGAGATCCTCGACTACGAGAAGGCCTCGGCCCTGATCGAGGAGCACACTGAGTTTTCCCTGGGCCTGTGCTCCTGCCGTCACGAGAAGCACCATCTGGGGCACCCGCCCTGCCCCACGCCCATGGAGACGTGCACGTCCATGGGCACCGGGGCGCGGTTTCTCATCCGCAACGGTTTCGCCAGACCCATCGACAAGGCGCAGATGCGCGACATCCTGGCCAGCTCCCGCGACCGGGGTCTGGTCCTGTCCGCCGACAACGTGCGCCGCGACGCCGGCTTCATCTGCCACTGCTGCGGATGCTGCTGCAACCTGCTCCAGGGCGTGCGCGACACGGGCTACACGGGCATCCTGGTCACATCGAGCTTCGTGGCCGTGGTCGACGAGAGCCTGTGCATCGGCTGCGGCCTGTGCGCCAAGGCCTGCCCCGTGTCCTTCGCAACCATGCGCGCCAAGGCGCCCGGGGCAGATCCCCGGACGCCCGCAAAGGTCGCGCAGATCGACCCGTCCTGCCTCGGCTGCGGCGTCTGCGCCCTGAAATGCCCCACCGGGGCCCTCAAACTCCATCCCCGCCCGGTCCGGGTGCATCATCCCGAGGACAGCTTCGAACGCGTCATGCTCCAGGCCCTGGAGCGCGACACCTTCCAGACCTTCCTCTTCGACAACCCGCAGAGCCGCACCCAGGAATTCATGCGCGCCCTGGTCGGCGGCTTTCTGAAACTGCCACCGGTCAAACGTGCCCTGCTGGGCGAGAGGCTGCGCTCACGCTTCCTCTCGGCCCTGCGCAGGCTGGCGGGCTAGACGCAGACCCCGACGTCGGCAGGCTCATAAAGACTGAAGCCGCCCCTGGGACGGCTTCGTAACTCCTTCCACGCCTGGTGGCCGAGCTGTCAAAATCGGCAACACAATCGACACGTTCGTCAACCGCCTCACTCCATCGCCCAATTCTCCATTCGCAACTGCGGAACACGTCCGAACTCTTTCCCGTTGTTGGTCACCAGGATGCAATCAAGGGCCAAGGCGTGGGCTGCGATGAGCATGTCCAGGGAGCCGATGGGTGTGCCCCGGCGATCCAGGCAGGCCCGAAGATCCCCGTACCACTGCGCCGCTACGTCATCATATGGAATGATCTCCAGCGGGGCCACGAATTGCGTCAGGGCAAACCGATTCTGTTCCGGGCGCGAGCTTTTGGCCGCCCCGAACATCAGTTCGCTGAAGGTGATGGACGAAATGCCGATGCTCGACACGTCCGCCCGCCTGAAACGCTCCAGCACCTGCGGCGGCCTGCGCTTGATGACGTAAATGCAGATGTTCGTGTCGAGCAGCCAGGTGATCACAGCTCTTCCCGCATGTCCTGCGGCGGCTGCTCCCTTGCGCTCATGAAATCGTCGGAGAACTGATCCAGGCTGTTCATAAGCGGCGACCACGGGTCGTCCTTGGGCAATAAAACGACCATGTTGCCGATCTTTCTGACGAACACGTCCTCACCGGAAAAGCGCAGTTCCTTGGGAAGCCGGACTGCCTGGCTGCGGCCGTTGTTGAAAAGCTTCGCGGTCTGCATGTGGCACCTCCGCACAGTAAGTATATACCACCGTATATACCACCGAGGCCACCCTGGCAATTCGGAGAACTACCCAGCCGTGAAGAAATCCGGAATTGCCGAATTTCAGCCAAACGTGCGGAACAGACCCCTGCAAAGGGCCGCTTTCCCGTTCAACCTTGACCTTCCCTGCAAGACAACACCAGCGCTTCTCGTCCGGCGTTGGCATTTCCTTCCGCCCACGACCTGGTTCCGTTC
This sequence comes from Desulfomicrobium sp., assembly GCA_024709365.1. Classification (GTDB taxonomy): domain Bacteria; phylum Desulfobacterota; class Desulfovibrionia; order Desulfovibrionales; family Desulfomicrobiaceae; genus Desulfomicrobium. The sequence continues at coordinate 12,830 of JANJWV010000039.1, forward strand.
AGGGGGCTGCAACGCCCCCTGCGGCTCACTCCTCGGGTTCCGAACTGAAGGTGCGGATGGAGGCGATCTCCTCCCAGCCGTAATAGGTGTTGACGGTCTGGCCGTCCTCCTTTTCCGTGACGCGCAGGAAGTCGGAGCCCAGGAACAACGCGGCCTTCTCGTAAATCCTGCCTTCGTTGATCTGAATCTTCAGGCCCTTGCGCAGCTTGCGCGAAAGGGTGCCGTGCAGGGGCATGGAAGCGTATTCGACGACTTTTTCCAGACAATTGACGTTCATGTGCTCTCCGTTGCTGTTTGCCCTACCATGCGCCGGCACCCATGGTGCACAGCCGGTGCATGGCGGGCAGTGGTGGGTGGAAAGGGACCGCGGTCACGTCGGTGGCCGCGGCGGAAATCCTTGATTGCCCGGCCCTGCCGATCCAGACCCGGCCGCCGGCAAACTCCAGGGCCAGGGGCCCGACTTCCAGACGCTGCCCGTCGCACGGGTCGCGCCGCAGGGGAGGCTCGACCCGGCGCACCCTGCCGTTCTCCTGCACCACGTCGAATGCATGGGCCGTGGTGACGAGGCCCAGCAGGGACCCGTTCTCCCGGAATCGCAGGGAATTGGTGTCTCCGTTGACCCCCACCGCGTCCGGGTCGAAAGCCGTGAGCGTCCCGATGGGGGTAGGAATGTCCGTGGGCGCGGCGGGCTCCAGCGAGCGTATTGCCCCGCTGTCGTAAAAGGACACGCCTATGCGGGCTGTCACGGAACCCAGGGGGCACGGCACCTCCAAAGTCCGACCGGGCCACAGGGTCAGACTGCGCAGTCCACCCTGCCCGGAGAAGTACAGGCTGATGATCGCTGTCTCCACGGGGCCGAGGGGCGTGTCCAGGGCAAGGGGCACGGCCATTGCGGCCTCGTCTTCCTGGGTCCAGAACCCGCTCAGGGTTCCGTTGAGGGGAAACAGGCGCTTCAGGGCGCCGCTCTCGTGGAATGTGACCTGCTCGGCGGGCAGGGGCCCCAGTGGCGTCGGCACGACGGTCTGCTCTTCCAGGGGCAGGTTGCGCAGCCTCCCACCGGGGTGGAAGAGCATGGCCGGCAATTGCCGTTTGCGCTGGGTGTTGGCCGTGAACTGCGGAACGAGGACGCCAAGAGGCGTGTTCAGGGGGCAGGCGATGGCGGGGATGCAGGAGCGCACGGAGCCGTCCGGGTGGAACTCGGCTCCGGGCAGGGCCTCGACGGGCCCGTAAGGCGTGATGATGGTCGGCATGGCGGCCTCCTCGTTACGAGGGGCAAAGCAGACCTCATGCCATATGCATCCTGTTGAAATACCGGGGATTCAAGAAAGGTTGACCGACATTTTCGTCACAGGCTACGCGACAAAAACGTGGGTTATGTCGGCTGGTCTGCACGAAGCATCCCGCCGTGGCGGGCCGCGCCGTGCAGACCGGTGTCCGGCGCGGTGACGAGGCGCACGGGAATCCCGGCCAGCTGTGCGCCGTAGGCCGGGCAATCCCGGAATTCCCTCAGGAATTCGGCGTTGTCGACCAGGAACGGGTTCTTGGCCGCCAGGCCTCCGCACAGGAAGAGCCCGCCCCAGGCCAGGACGTGCAGCGCGTAGGCCCGGCAGGCCCGCGCGTAGAACCGGGCGAACCAGCGCGTCGTCTCGCTTTCCGGGCCGATCTCTGCGGCGACTTCGGCCGGCGTGAGACGCCTGCCGGTCAGGAATTCGTGCAGGCTGGAGAGGCCGGACCCCGAAACCACGACATCCCCGAAGGCGTGGGAGTGTCCCGTGCGTTTCTTCAGAAAGGCGAGAAAGGCGAATTCTTCCTCGTCCACGAAGGCCAGGGGCGCATGTCCCCCTTCGGAGGGTACGGGCAGAACCCCGCCGCCGGGCAGGGGGACGAGGGCGCAGTGCCCGAGGCCCGTCCCTGCGCCGAGGGCGGCCGTGACTCCGCGGCTCCCCCCGGAGTGCCGAGCATCCCCGGACTGCACGTCCAGCGCGGTCCGCGCCGCGTGGGCCGTCCCGCAGCCCAGGGCCTGGGCCACGAAATCGTTGATCAGAACCGTGCGGGCGCGGGGCAGCCCCGTGGACGGGTCGTCCAGGTCGATGCCCCACGCGGCGTTGGTCAGCCGGCAGCGGGTCCCGTCAAGCACGGGACCGGCCACGGCCAGAACGATCCGGTCCGCGGCCGCGGGCGTCAGGCCGAAACCTGATTCCGCCAGCATCCGCAGCAGTTCCGGCAGGGAGCGGACCGAAGACGTCGGGAAGCTCCGCGACTCGACGAGCCCCGCCTCGCTGCCCGGGATCGCCTCGAAATGCCCGAAGCGGCTGTTCGTGCCGCCGATGTCCGCCGCCAGGATAGTCGCCATGACCGCCTCCTCTGCACTGCCCGTCAAAACGAAAAGCCGGGTCAAACCCGGCTTCTCCTACTTCGTCGCGCTTGCCCCCGCTTCGCGGATGCGCTCGGCCACGTAGGCCACCAGATCCTCGTCGAGTTCGTCGACATTGAAGCACCGCGCGTCCTCGCCCATGAGGCCGCCGGGCACCCAGTCGCCCTGCTCGTCGGGATCTGTGATCATGTCGTCGTAGAAACAGACCGACAGCCAGCGCTGTTCGGGATCGTCGTCGATGACGTCGATGAGCGCGAAAAGATCACGACCCTGCTGGGAAGGGTGTGTGCCGCGCATGGAATAGGTGATGCCCGGCCGGGCCTTGAAATCAAGCACCACGCCCTCGACGGACTCCAGGGCCTGCCTGCAGGCGAGAAAAGCCTGCTTGGAGTCGCAGGACTCCCAGTCCGCGAGAAACGCTTCCAGTTCCGCCACCGAATTTTCCATGATCGCTCCTTAGATTGGAAGAATTAACGAATTTCCCTGGCCTGCGAGGTGAAGGAAATGCCCTGACCGGACTGGGCCCCGATCATGACCGACTCGACCACCGGGGCGTTGATGGGCTTGGCGGCTTCCCAGCGCACCAGGAAATTGGCCCCGGACCCGCCTTCGACGTCCCGCTCCGCCACGACGTAGCGGATGGAGGCCAGGGGGCCGAGTTCCCGGGGCGCATCGAGATATTTCCGCACGAGCCGGCCCTCGGTGTCGTAATAGTCCACCGCCGTCAGCCGCAAGGCGGACCCGGGGTCCGTGTTGCGGACGGACAGGGTCACGGCCAGGTTGAAGGGCCGTTCCTTGTCGCCGGTGTAGATGTGCGAATAGACCGGCACATAGAGGTGCTGTCCCGCGGACAGTTCCGGCCCGCCGCACAGTCCGGTGGCGGGCATGAGAAACAGGAGAAGGAAGAGCCAGCGCATGAGGTCCTCCGCGGCGCAGCACGGGCTGCGCAAGGCTAGGATTTGACGTCGTCCATGCTGGGCAGGAGGTCCGCAGGGGCGCCGGACTCGTAGCGGAAGGTATGGCTGAAGGGCGTCATGACCTCCAGGGCCTGCTCCAGGGTCGCGCCTTCGGCCATGAGCTTCTCGATCTTGGCCTTTTCCCGCCACATGTCGCCCAGGGGATCGTGCTCCTTGTTCTTGATGGGGCCCACGACCTTTTCCCAGTCATAGGGGTCGGCCTGGTCCTTGGCCACGATCTCCCAGTACTCCCCGGACTTGCGCGCCTTGTCCGCCCTGGAGGCCGTGGCCTCGTCCAGTATCTCGGAGAACCTGGGCACGTCCTCGTCCCACAGGTTGATGACGGCCTCGGGCTTCTTCAGAACTTCCCCTTCCTTGCAGCGATAGACCAAATATGCTCGGGACATGCTTTCCTCGTTGTCGTAAGTGTTGCGAAATGAAAATCCTAGAGGCCCATGCGCACCAGGGCCATGGACACGGCCGGACGGCTGTAGTCCATGCGCGTCACGCGCCCCCGGCTCAAAATGCCGATGATGCCCTGGGCGTAGCCGATGCGGTCGTTGTCCGTCAGACCGGCGCGGCGCACGGCCGGGTCCAGTTCGAGGCCGTCCTCGACCACCAGGCGCGTGACCTCGGCCGGCAGTTCGAAGGCCGGGCCCAGGCCCAGATACATCTCTTCGCCGTCGAAAATGGCGCAGGCCGTGAGGTTCATGAAGCCCGTGGACGTCTCCGGCACCGGCACGAGGCCCGACTCCAGGGCCACGGCCAGGGAGCACCCGTCAAAGGCCGCGCGGGCCCTGTTCTTGGCCCCGCGCATTGTCTCCTCCAGCCCGACGGGCTGGACGGACACGCCCGAGTCCACGCTCACGGGCACGAATTCTGCCTCGGGGAAGCGCGTCTCCATGACGGCGCGGATGGCTCCGAGCTTGACCGGGTTCATGGACCCGACGTTGATGATCACGAAAACCTCCGCACGGTCCTTGCCAGGGCCTTGCATCCTCTGTCACGGAGCGGACAGGAGGAACCCATGCAACGCGCCCTCATCCTCATCGGACTCGTCATCCTCGCCGTCGGGCTGCTCTGGCCGCTCATCGCCAAGCTGCCCCTGGGGCGGCTGCCCGGCGACATCGTCATTGACCGGCCGGGCTTCAAATTCTTTTTCCCGCTGACCACGGGGATTCTCGTCAGCATCGTGCTGAGCCTCATCGCCTGGCTCTTCAGAAAGTGACGACCTGCCAACCCGCTTCCATGTAGGAAGCCATGGACGGATGCCCGCTCATGTCGCCGATGAGCGGCACGCCGACGGCCTCGACCTCGGCGGCCACGCCCAGCTTGACGGAACAGGCCTTGCAGGCGCCCGCCAGCAAGCCCTGCTCCCGGACCTGGGCGAAAAGCTTGGCCAGGGGATGATCGGGCTTGACCAGGGCCGGAGGCAGGGCCACGGAGGCCCCCTCCATGACGATGGTCGCCTCGTGGCCTCTGGCCTGCAGGTCCAGGGCGTTCAGCAGCACGTGGATGAAGCACATGGGGTCGCCGTTGAAGACGAAAAGGGCTGTTTTCACGGTCCGCCTCCTCAGAATTTGCGGATGAGGATCACCCCGGCGAAAAGCAGCACCGCGCCCGCAATCCTCCCCGGGGAAATGGGCTGTGACGCGACGCCCAGCCACCCGTAGTGGTCCATGACCAGGGACGCGGCCATCTGGCCGGCGATGAGCAGGGCCATGACGCTCATGGTCCCCAGACGGGGCACGGCGACGATGGTCATGGTCACGAAAAACGCGCCCATGGCGCCGGCCGTCCAGGCCCACCACGGCAACTCGGCCACGACCCTGGCCCCGGGCCAGGGCAGGCGCAGGGCCAGGCAGAGCAGGCCCAGGGCCACGGTGCCCGTCAGGAACGAAAAGAACGAGGCCAGGTACGGACTGTTCATATACACGGCGGTGACCGCGTTCACGGCCGGCTGGACCGGCATGAGACACCCGGCCAGCGCTGTCAAGGCGAGAATCAGTCCATCCATCTTTCCTCCGGGGCGGTCCGGGAATAGACAATTGCCGCCCACTGAGGGCTTTGATACGGTATGCGTCCGCGCTGATCAAGAAGCGCGGAAAACTCTGCCGACCCGCCTCGCGACGGGCGACGAAGGGGGGAAACATGCTCGAAATCCTGCGCAGACGGCGCAGCGTCCGCCACTATACGCCGCAGCCCATCCCGGCCGATGTCATGGACCAGCTGAAGGAGGCCGTGCTGCGCTCCCCGTCGTCCCGCGGCCTCGACCCCTGGGAATTCATTTTCGTCACGGACAAGGCCCTGCTGGCCGGGCTCGCCACGGCCAAGCCCCACGGCGCCCATTTCCTGCGCGGCGCGGCCCTGGGCGTGGTCATCCTCGGCGACGAGGCCAGGGCCGACACCTGGGTCGAGGACTGCTCCATCGCTTCCATCATCCTGCAGCTGGCCTGCGAGAGCCTGGGCCTCGGGAGCTGCTGGGTGCAGATCCGCATGCGCGCCTGCGACGAGTCCACCTCGGCCGAGGCCCGCGTGCGGGAGATCCTGAACATCCCGGCCCACTTGCGGGTCGAATCCATCATCAGCATCGGATACCCGGCCAAAGCCCCCAAGGGCCATCCCCGCGAAACCCTCAAGGATCACACGATCAAGACCGACACCTACGCATGACCCCCACCACCGGCCCCATCCGCCACGACCGCTACCGCTTCTGCCCGGCCTGCGGCGCCCCCCTGGAACCCGGACGCGTCCATTCCGACGGTCCGGACCGCCTGATCTGCACCGCATGCTCGGGCGTGGTCTATTTCGACCCCAAGGTCGTGGCCTGCGTCATCCTCGAAATCGGGGGCAAGATCCTGCTCATGCGCCGCAAGCGCCCCGACGACACGGAAAAATGGCTCCTCCCCGGCGGCTACGTGGACGAGGGCGAACCCGTCGAACAGGCCGCCATGCGCGAGATCCGGGAGGAGGTGAACCTCGACGTCCGCCTCGACGGTCTGGTGGGAGTCTTCTCCTACGCCGGATGGCCGCCGGTCATCGTCGTCTACAGCGCCCGCCTGACCGAGGCCGCGCCGAGCCCCGGCGAGGAGACCGAGGACCTGGCCCTCTTCGCCCCCGAGGACATCCCCTGGCCGAAGCTGGCCTTCCCCAGCACCCGCGACGCCCTGCGGGCGCACCTGCAGGGCAGGGCTTGCCAACCCATGCCCCTGACCGTATTCACAGCGGCTGCACACGAACTCGAGACATCCCGCACCACCACGACAGACTGAAGGACCATCATGGACACGCCATCCACTCCATCCAATTTTCTGCGCGCCATCATTGAAGAGGACCTGAAAAACGGCAAGAACGAGGGCCGGGTCTTCACCCGCTTCCCCCCGGAGCCCAACGGTTTCCTGCACATCGGCCACGCCAAGTCCATCTGCCTGAACTTCGGCCTGGCCCGGGACTACGGCGGACGCTGCCACCTGCGCTTCGACGACACCAACCCCGGCAAGGAGGACCCTGTCTACGTGGCCTCCATCAAGGAGGACGTGCGCTGGCTCGGCTTCGACTGGGGGGAGCACCTCTACCACGCCTCGGACTACTTCGAACGCCTCTACGCCTTCGCCGTTGAGCTCATCACGAAGGGCAAGGCCTACGTCTGCTCCCTCTCGGCCGAAGAGGTCCGCGAATACCGCGGCACCCTGACGGAGCCCGGCAGGAACAGCCCCTACCGCGACCGCTCGGTGGATGAGAACCTCGACCTCTTCGCCCGCATGCGGGCCGGCGAGTTCCCCGAGGGGACGCACATCCTGCGCGCGAAGATCGACATGGCTTCGCCGAACATGAACATGCGCGACCCGGCCCTGTACCGCATCCTGCACCAGGAGCACCAGAACACCGGCAACGCCTGGTGCATCTACCCCATGTACGACTTCGCCCACGGCCTGTCGGACTCTCTGGAGCGCATCACCCACTCCATCTGCACCCTGGAGTTCGCGGACCACAAACCCCTCTACGACTGGCTCCTCGACCAGCTCGACGTGCCCAGCCGCCCGGTGCAGTACGAGTTCAACCGCCTGAACATCAACTACACCGTGACCAGCAAGCGCAAGCTCAAGACCCTGGTCGAGAACGGCGTGGTGGCGGGCTGGAACGACCCGCGCATGCCCACCATCTCCGGCCTGCGCCGCCGGGGCTTCCCGCCCGCGGCCATGCGCGACTTCTGCGAGCGCATCGGGGTCAGCCGCTCGGACAGCTGCGTGGACATGGGCGTGCTCGAGAACTGCGTGCGCGAGAACCTCGACTCCACGGCGCCCCGGGCCATGGCCGTGCTGCGGCCCGTCCGTCTGGTCATCGAGAACTACCCCGAAGGGCAGGAGGAATTCTTCGAGCTGGCCAACCACCCCAAGAACCCGGACATGGGCAGCCGCAAGGTCGGCTTCTCCCGCGAGGTGTTCATCGAGGACAGCGACTTCATGGAAAACCCCTGCGCCAAGTTCTTCCGCCTGGCGCCGGGCAAGGAAGTGCGCCTGCGCGGCGCCTACCTCGTGACCTGCACGGGCGTGGTTAAGAACGACGACGGCACGGTCAGGGAAGTGCTCTGTTCCTACGATCCGGCCAGCCGCGGCGGCGACGCCCCCGACGGCCGCAAGGTCAAGGGCACCCTGCACTGGGTCAGCGCCCGCCACTGCGCCGAGGCCGAGGTGCGCCTCTACGACCGCCTCTTCACCGCGGAGTTCCCGGGCAAGGACGCCGATTTCCTGGATCAGATCAACCCGGCCTCCCTGGAAACCCTGAGCGGATGCAAGGTCGAGCGGTCCCTGACCGAGGCCGCCCCCGAGGACCGCTTCCAGTTCGAGCGCCAGGGCTTCTTCTGCGCCGACCGCTTCGACCACACGCCGGGCAGGGCGGTCTTCAACCGCACGGTGACCCTGCGGGATTCCTGGGCCAAGGTGGCGGGATAAGGCCTGCGGGCGATGAACGAAATGGACGCTATGAACGGCATGGACGGGATGGACCGGGCGTGCCGTTCTTTTTTGGGGCGGACGTGATCCTGTACACGCGGCCCGAGTTCACGCCGCCCATGCCGTGCCCCTACCTGCCGGAGAAGGTGCTGGTCTACGCCTCGTTCTACGCCGACAGCCTTGATTGCCGCGAACTGACCTGGCTGCTGTCGCGGGGGTGGCGCAAGTTCGGGCACAACTTCTTCCGGCCGGCCTGTCCGGGCTGCAGGGCCTGCATCCCCCTGCGCGTGCCCGTGGAACGCTTCCGGCCGAGCAGGAGCCAGGAGCGGGTCCTGCGCCGCTGCGCCCATGTCCGCGTGTCGTTCGGCCCCCTGCTCTACGAAAGCCCGCTTTTTGACCTGTATCAGAGACATTCGCGGGTCCGTTTCGGACAAGAGCACAGCTTCGAGGATTTCGCCGCCAGCCTCCACTCGCCGTCCTGCCCGGCGGTGCTCTCGCGGTACGAGGTGGACGGCCGCCTCGTCGGCGCGGGATACCTCGACCGCGGCAGCGACGGGCTCAGTTCCGTGTACTTCGTCTTCGACCCGGACGTCTCGCGCCTGAGCCTCGGCATCTTCAGCGTGCTGCGCGAGATCCGGGAGACGGCGCGGATGGGGCTGCAGCACTACTATCTGGGGTATGTCGTCCCGGGGTGCGAACGCATGGCGTACAAGTCCGGGTTCGCTTCCCATCAGCTCTTCGATTGGGACGACGGACTCTGGCACGAGACCGGCAGAGCGCCGGAACATCCATCCCCGGGCATGATTCCCCTCGTATCGGGGTGGACAGGTCCGGATTAAGCATTACAGAATTGATCGTTCTGATCGAGAACAAAGGAGCTTTCCATGGAACATCGTACGGTCTATTTCGACAACAACGCCACGACGCCCCTGCATCCGGAAGTCAAGAAGGCTCTGGTCGAGGGGCTTGAGATATTCGGCAACCCTTCCAGCATGCATTCCTTCGGCCGCGAGGCGCGGGAAAGGATCGAGGAGGCGCGTGAACAGGTCGGCACGTTCATCGGCGCCAAGCCCGAGGAGGTCCTCTTCGTCGGCAGCGGGTCCGAGGCCAACAACACGGTCCTGTCCCTGCTGCACTGCGACAGCACGACCTGCGCCTGCTCCCTGAGCGGCCGGCACGACCTGGTGACCACGGCCATCGAGCACCCCTGCGTACTGAACACGGCCCGCCACCTCGGCCGCAAGCAGCACGGCGTGCACTACCTGTCCGTGGACAAGTTCGGCCGCATCGACCTCGACGACCTGCGCCGGGCCGTGACGGACAAGGTCGGCATGGTCTCCATCATGATGGCCAACAACGAGATCGGCACCATCCAGGACATCAGGGAAGCCGCCCGCATCACCCACGAGGCAGGAGCCCTCTTCCACACCGACGCCGTGCAGGCCGTGGGCAAGATCCCCGTCGACGTGCGCGACCTGGACGTGGACTTCCTGACCATGTCCGCGCACAAGATATACGGCCCCAAGGGCGTCGGCGCCCTCTACGTCAAGAAGGGCGTGCCCTACTGCCCGCTGATCCTGGGCGGACATCAGGAGAACGGCCGCCGCGCCGGCACGGAGAATTCCCTGGGCATCATCGGCATGGGCAAGGCCGTCGAAATGCGCGCCATCGAGATGGACGCCGAGGAACGCCGTCTTCTGCACCTGAAGAACACCCTGCGGGACGGCATCGAGAAGGCCATCCCCGACGTGCTCTTCATGGGCCATCCCGAGCACGGTCTGCCGGGGACGCTGAGCGTCTCCTTCATCGGCGCCGAGGGCGAGTCCATCCTCCTCTACCTGGACCTGGCCGGCATCGCCGTATCCACGGGCTCGGCCTGCGCCTCGGGCTCCCTGGACCCGTCCCACGTCATCCTGGCCACGGGCGTGCCCGTGGAAAACGCCCACGGCTCCGTGCGTATCAGCCTGGGCCGCGAGAACACCATGGAAGACGTGCAGTACATGCTCTACCACCTCCCCCCCATCATCGACCGCATCCGGACCATGTCCACTGCGTACAGGAGAAGATAAATGACCAAATGGACATATTCAGACAAGGTCAAGGACCACTTCATGAACCCGCGCAACATCCTGCGCGAGGACAACGAGGCGGACTACCACGGCATAGGTTTGACGGGCAACGTCAAGTGCGGCGACGAGATGATGGTCTACATCAAGGTCGACCCCGAGAAACTGACCATCACGGACTGCAAGTGGCGGACCTACGGCTGCGCCAGCGCCATCGCCAGCACCTCCATCCTCTCCGAGATGGTCATCGGCATGACCCTCGACGAGGCATACGGCATCACGGCCAAGGACATCCTGAAGGAACTGGGCGGCCTGCCGGACAACAAGGTGCACTGCTCGGTGCTCGGCGACAAGGCCCTGCGGGCCGCCATCGACGACTACTATCGCAGGAACGGCATGGAGGACCGCATCAAGACCCAGGGCGCCAAGGTCGTCTGCGAGTGCATGCAGGTCACGGACGAGGACATCGAGCACGCCGTTCTTGAGGGGGCGCGCAGCTTCCACGAACTGCAGGAGATGACCAAGATCGGCACGGGCTGCGGCGAGTGCCAGGAGAACGCCCAGGCCGTCATGTCCGGCTACATCCAGAAGCATTTCGGACTGTAAGCGGAGGGGCGGCCATGAAGATTCTGGCCTTTGGCGCGACGGGTTTCGTGGGGGCGCACCTCGTGCCCCATCTCGTGGAACGCGGCCATGAGGTGACCGTGGCGGCCCGCTCCGGAAAGGCGCGCTTCGCCCCGCCCGTGGTCGTGCTCAAGGCCGACCCCACCGCGCCGGGCCCGTGGCAGGAACTGGTCGCGGAGTACGACGCGGTGGTCAACCTGACCGGAGCCCCGGTCACGGTCCGCTGGAACGAGGCGGGCAAGCGGAGCATCCTCGAGTCAAGGGTGCTCAGTACCCGCAACATCGTGGACGCCTTGTCGCACACCGCGGGCAAGACCTTCCTCTGCGCCAACGCAGTGGGCTACTACGGCGACGGCGGGGACGCGGTGCTGACCGAGGACGCGCCGCGAGGGTCGGGCTTTCTGGCCGACGTGGCCGCGGCCTGGCAGGCCGAGGCCCTGCACGCCGAGAGCTTCGGGCACCGCGTGGTCATGCCGCGCATCGCCGTGGTCCTCGGCAACGGCGGCGCCCTGGCCAAAATGCATCTGCCCTTCTCCCTGGGCCTGGGCGGCCGCCTCGGCAGCGGCAGGCAGTGGTTCCCCTGGATTCACGTCCTGGACCTGGTCCGCGTCATGAGCTTCCTGCTGGAAACCCCGACGGCCAGGGGGGCCTTCAACGCCTGCTCGCCCGAAGCAGTGACCAACGCCGGCTTCACCGCGGCCCTGGCTCGCGCCCTGAAGCGCCCGGCCTTCCTGCACGTCCCTTCCTTTGCCCTGCGGCTGGTGCTGGGAGAGGCGGCGACCATCCTCCTTTCGGGGCAGCGCTGCGTCCCGGCGGCCCTGCAGGCCCTGGGCTTCTCCTTCGAGCTCCCGAACCTGGGCCGGGCCCTGGCGGACATCGTCCCCGCCCTGAAAAAGGCCTGACACCGCCGATTTGCCCCGCGACCCCATGCTCCTTGTATTTTGAGGCTCCCTGGCTTACCAGACAGGGAGCCTTTTTCGGCCGTCCGCACTCACCCCAAGGAGACGCCATGGACAACGCGCCCATCTTCGACACCGCCATCCCCAGCCTGGGCCCGTGCAGGGTCGACAACCCCCTGCCCTACTGCCACCATATCGACGACACGGCCAAGATGCGCATGTTCCTGTCCGGGGACGTCATCGAGGACGCCTCCGGCTCCGATGCGCTGTGCGAGTTCGAGGAGGCCGGCCCCAGAAGGATGGTCTATTTCGACCCGCCCAAGACCAAGTGCGCCGTGGTGACCTGCGGCGGCCTTTGCCCGGGCATCAACGACGTCATCCGGGCCATCGTCATGAGCGCCCACCACAACTACCACGTGTCCGGCACCTTCGGCATCCGCTACGGGCTGCAGGGCTTCATCCCCAAATTCAAGCACGACATCATGGAACTCACGCCAGAGAGCGTGTCCGAGATCCACGAGTTCGGGGGCACGGTCCTGTCCTCGTCGCGCGGGCCCCAGCCGCCCGAGGAGATCGTCGACGCCCTGGAGCGCATGAACATCTCGGTCCTGTTCATGATCGGCGGCGACGGGACCATGAAGGCCGCCGACATCGTCACCCAGGAGGTTCTGCGGCGCGGCCTCAAGATCGGCGTGGTCGGCATCCCCAAGACCATCGACAACGACATCAATTTCGTGACCCGTTCCTTCGGCTTCGACACGGCCGTGGAGAAGGCCACCGAGGCCATCCGCTGCGCCCACGTCGAGGCCCTGGGTTCCCCCGGCGGCATCGGCATGGTCAAGCTCATGGGCCGGGAGTCGGGCTTCATCGCGGCCCAGGCCAGCCTGGCCCTGAAGGAGGTCAACTTCGTCCTCGTGCCCGAGGCTCCCTTCGAGCTGCACGGGCCCGAAGGATTCCTGGCCCAGCTGAAACAACGCCTGGAGCAGCGGCAGCACGCCGTCATCGTCGTGGCCGAGGGCGCCGGACAGGATCTGTGCCGCGCGGACAACGGGCAGGATCTGTCGGGCAACCCCATCCTCGGCGACATCTGCGACGTGCTGCGCAGGGAGATCAAAAAGTATTTCGGCGAACTGAACTTTCCATACACGCTCAAGTACATCGACCCGAGCTACATCATCCGTTCCATACCGGCCAACTCCAACGACCGCATCTACTGCGGCTTCCTCGGCCAGCACGCCGTGCATGCCGCCATGGCCGGCAAGACGGGCATGGTCGTGTCCAAACTCCAGGACCGCTACATCCATCTGCCCCTGCACCTGGTCACGTCCAAGCGACGCAAGCTGAACATCTTCTCCAACTACTGGCGGTCCGTGATGGAATCGACCGGACAGCCCCAATCCATGTTCACCTGCATGAACAAGGCGGATAGGCCATGAAACGCGCCCTCATCGTTCTCGTCATCCTGGCCCTGGCCGGCGGAGCCTACTGGTTCCTGCAGAACCGCGAACAGTTCTTTCCCAAGCCCGAGGCCAAGGAAGTGGCGCCCCAGCGATGGCAGGTCAGTACGGGCAAGGCGCCCGAGCCTTCCAACGCCACGGCGATGCTGCCCGTCAACGCGACCAACGCCAGCGTCGAGACGAACGCCACGTCCAATGCCACGGCCCCCGAAACGCCCGTGGACGAAATCGTCCGACACGACTTCGTCAAGGATGTCAGCGCCTACCTCGTTGCGCGCTACCTCCCGGGCGGCACCAAGAAGAATCCCGGCCCCCAGGGCCGCTTCGACCTCAACGTCAAGTCCGTGAACATCCGTTACGGCGTCGATTTCCCGGGCCTGAACGTGGACCCGGCCGACACGCTGGGCGCGCGCAAAATCATCTTCGGGCACGTGCTGCAGGGCCCGACGCTCGATTTCCTGCACGCCGCCTACACGCCCCTCTTCCTGGACAGCCTCGACGAGACGCTGCGCTCCACCACCCACACCCTGGCCTCGGGCCAGAACGTGACCGTGACCGAGGCGCAACGCGCGGAAATGCTGACGCTGCTGGCCTCCCGCCTGCGCACGGTGGGACGGACCGTGTCCGTCCTGGCCAGGACGGACACGATCAAGCCGCTGGTGGCCAAATATCTTCAGGACATCGACAATGTCGGCCAGGCCCATCTGGCCTTCTGGAACCTGCAGGGCGACAAGGCGTCGCCCGCAGCCCGCGACGAGGCCGGCGCGCGCATCAAGACCACGATCCAGACGCGCGAGATCTCGCGCCAGCGTCTGCTGCAGGCCATCGTCAGCGCGGCCGACCCCCAGGGGCTGGACGCTTCGGAACTCATCTATCTGGCGCAGTGGATATACCGTCGCGGCGAGGAGAACCCCCAATGGGCCGGGGCCACGGGCAAGGCGGGAGAGCTGCTGGCCAGGGTCGCGGAAGCCGTGGAGGAACGTTCGCGTCAGCCGTGGCCGGAAAGCGGCGGAAACGCCACGTCGGGCGATCCCGCCGAGGCGGGGCAGTAGTCAGGACAGGAAGGACTTTTCGAGCCGGCACGTCTGGACGACGTCACCGCCGGCTTCGTGCAGGACGAACTCTATGGAACCCCGGGCACCCAGCCGGGGTTCGCATTTTTCGTTGTTCCAGAGCGTCAGCCAGCCGGGCCCCCATTCCGAATAGGGAAAGGACAGGGTCCCGACGCGGTAGAGTTCGGGTACGGTCCAGCCGGCCTCGGCCAGCTGTGCGGCATGCGCCCGGAACCAGGCCAGGGACCGCGCATGGGCCCGTCCCTGTTCCTTGGAAATTTTTCCGCATTTCAGCAGCTCCGCGCTGCTCTCGAGTTCCTGTTCGAATGTCGGCATGTTCCTTCCTGCGTGAGTCATGGTCGCGAGACGGGGCGGGTGTACTGCACGCCGATCCCGTAGCGCGTCTTGTCGGTGCATCCCAGGTCCCTGGTCCAGCGCACGCGGCCCTGGAAGCTCCGGTGTGCGGCCAGCCCCGGTTTTTCGGGATGAAGGTTCAGGAGCTGAAGGTAGATGATCTCGCCCGTGCGCAACGGGGAGCGGGTTTCCATGCACAGTCCGCCCTCGCCCAGGTCGATGAGCCTCGCGTCGAGGTACTCGTCGCTGTCCAGCCGGCTGTACCTGACGCTTTTTTCCATGCGCTGGCGCTGAAACTCGCGCCTGTTCATCGAGCCGTTTGCCATCTTTGCCTCCCCGTCCCGCCATGGCGGATACTCATTTCATTCTATAGTAGTCCTTTGCGGGGAAATGAAAAGAGGTCTCAGGCAAGCACGTCGATCCCATCGGGGGTGCACAGGAGAAACCCTTCTTCCGCCAGCCGCCCGGCCAGCATGCCGTGGCCATCGATGCGGACGCCGGAAAACGTGCCGTCATAGATCACGCCGATGCCGCAGCTGGGCGAACGCGGCTGCAGCACCGCAGCCCGGGCGCCGGTCAGGGAGGCGATGCGCAGGACCTGCTCCACGCCGCGGCAGAAGGCCTCGGTCACGTCGGCGCCGCTGCGGGACAGGGCCTTGTCCCCGTTCAGTTCCACGGCATCGCGGGGAGTGGGCAGCCCGCCGAGCTGTTCGGGACAGACGGGGATGAGCGTGAAGCGCGAAGCCAGGTCCGCGACGCGCCCGTCGGTCTCCATGCGGCCGTCGTAGCGGCAGTACACGCCAAGCAAACAGGCGCTGACCAGCAACGGCTGCCGTCCTTTTCCCTGGAAATCGTCCCTTGTCATCCAGCCCTCCGCCCTGTAGCCGTTGAACTCTTCATCCATCAAAAAAACGTGACATTCCGGAGGCTTCATGTCCACTCTCCAGTCCGCCCTCGACCGCATCAGCCCCCTCGACCCGACATATTTCGATCAGGCCCAAGCCCATCTCGACACGCAGACCAAGCCCAAAGGGAGCCTCGGCACCCTGGAACGCATCGCCTGCCGCCTGGTGGCCCTGGCCGACGGCCAAGCGCCGCGCGTGGACCCGGCCCGCGTCTACACCTGCGCCGGCGACCACGGCGTGGCGGCGCAGGGCGTGAGCCTCTTTCCGCAGGACGTGACGCGGCAGATGGTCGAAAACTTCGTGCGTGAGGGCGCGGCCATCAACGTCCTGACCCGCACGGCCGGCGTGGACCTCAAGGTCGTGGACGCCGGCTGCCTGGGCGGCCCCTTCCCCGAACACCCGGCCCTGGTGCAGTGCAAGGTCGCCCCCGGCACCCGCGATTTCACGACGGGCCCGGCCATGACGCGCCAGGAGTGCCTGACCGCCCTGGAAAACGGGGTGCGCCTGGCCCTTGCGGCGCGGGAAGACGGCATGAAAACCCTGTGCACGGGCGAGATGGGCATCGCCAACACCACGCCGGCCACGGCCCTGTTCTGCGCCTACCTGGGCCTGGAACCCGAGGCCATCACCGGCCCCGGCACCGGCCTCAACGCCGAAGGAATCCGCCACAAGATCCGCGTCATCGAACGGGCTCTGGCCCTGCACGCGCCGGTCGTGGCCACGGGCGACCCCATCGACATCCTGGCCTGCCTGGGCGGCTTCGAGATCGCCACCCTGGCCGGGATGATCCTGGGCGGGGCGAGCCTGGGCATGGCGCTGGTCATCGACGGATTCATCTCGTCCAGCGCCTTCGCCGCGGCCAGGGCCATCCACCCCACCGTGGCCGAATACGCTTTCTTCGCCCACGCCTCGGCCGAGCCGGGCTTTGCCGCGGTCATGGACGGCCTCGGAGCCGCCCCGCTGCTCAACCTGGGCATGCGCCTCGGAGAGGGCACGGGAGCGGCCATGGCCGTCTTCATCCTGCGCTGCGCGGCCAACATCTACAACGACATGGCCACGTTCGACTCCGCCGGCGTGGACTCCGGAAATTGAAAAAGGGCGGGCGGAAAACCGCCTGCCCTTTCACGTCGAAAGCATTCCCGCTCAGACGGCCGCGCCGCTCCTGTACACCGCGTCCAGGATTTCCTGCCCGCCGCGCTCAAGGACAGCCCGGGCCACTCCCGCGCCCAGGGCCACGGCTTCGGCGGCCGGGCCCGAGGCTTCCTGACGGATGACCCGCTCGCCGCACAGGTCGGCCACCAGGCCCGTCATGGTCAGGGTCGACCCGGACAGGGTGGCGAAACCGGCGATGGGCACCTGACAGCCACCGTCCAGGCCGAAAAGGAAGGACCGCTCGGCCTCGACGCAGGCTCTCGTGGGCGCATGGTCGAGGAAGGCCAGCAGCTCGTCCAGCTCGGGCCGGTCGGTACGGAACTCGATGCCCAGGGCCCCCTGGGCCACGGCCGGGAAGAAGGACGGCGGGGCCAGCTCCTGCATGTGCGGCGCGCCGAGGCCCAGGCGGTTGAGACCGGCCATGGCCACGATAATGGCGTCGAACTCGCCGGCCATGAGCTTGCTCACGCGGGTGTCCAGGTTGCCGCGCAGGGAGACGATGCACAGGTCCCGGCGCAGGCCCATGAGCTGGGTCTGGCGGCGCAGGCTGCTGGTCCCGACGCGTGCCCCGGCCGGCAGGGAGGCGATGTCGGGATAGTTGGCGCTCAGGAAGCAGTCCGTGGGCGCCTCGCGCTCGGGGATGATGCCGAGCTTGAGCCCCTCGGGCAGTTCGGCGGGCACGTCCTTCATGGAGTGCACGGCGATGTCGGCCTCGCCGGCCAAGAGCGCCTCCTCTATCTCCTTCACGAACAAACCCTTGCCGCCGATCTTGGCCAGGGGGACGTCGAGAATCTTGTCGCCCTTGGTCTTGATGATGTTCAGCTCGACGTCGATGCCGGGGTACTGGGCCTTGAGGAGGGCCGAAATGTGGTGCGCCTGCCACAGGGCGAGCTTGCTCCCGCGGGTGGCGATGCGAATGTTCTTCATCAATGATCCTTGGAAGTTAACCGCAACTGGAGCAGTTGCCGCCGCTGCAGGAACCGCAGCCGCTCTTGCCCCTGGTGGTGATGGCGCTCGCGCTGGGCGAGCCCGCGACGATGGGGCCTCCGGTGCGGAAGACGCCCCGGGACATGAGCTTGGCCGTGTCGGCGGAGCCGCAGGCCGGACACACGGGCTGCTCGCCGCCGAGGACGATCTCCTCGAACTCCTTGTGGCAGGCGTTGCAGACGTATTCGAAGATGGGCATATGTCCTCCTTTACGGTTGTTCCGAGCCCAGGAAAGGTTCGAGTTCGGAAACCGCCTCGAAAAGATAGTAGTCGATCAGCCCGCAGAGCAGGTGGCCGATGGCCGCGTGGATCTCCTGCACGAGGGGCGTCCTGGTGTCGGGGACGATGAGGGCGTGGTGGCAGTGCCGCGTCATCTCCCCGCCATTGCCCCCGCCCAGCCCCACGGTCACCAGTCCGTTCTCCATCCCGAGGCGCAGGGCCTCGTTGACGTTGGCGCTTTTGCCCGACGTGGAGATGCCGACCAGCACGTCGCCCGGCCGCCCCAAGGCGCGGACCTGCTTGCTGAAGATCTGATCGAACGAATAGTCGTTGCCGATGGCCGTCAGGGCCGAGGAGTCCGTGGTCAGGGCGATGGCCGGCAGGGGTGGGCGCTCCATCATGAAGCGATTGACCAGCTCGGCCGCGAAATGCTGGGCGTCGGCCGCGCTGCCGCCGTTGCCGCAGAAAAGGATCTTCCCCCCGCCCGTGAGACACAGGGCCATGGCCCGGGCCGCCTCGGCGACCTGCGGGGCGTGGGCGGCGAAAAACGCCGTGCGCAGCGCGGCTCCGTCCTCCGCGTGGGTCGTGATGATCCGCAGCACCTTGTCGGTCATGGCCTGGCCCTCCCCCTCATTCGTTGAACAGGACCATGGTTTGTAAGTTCCCACCAGCCCTTTGGCAAGGGTTTCTTCCCCCGCCGCCGCCGGCGCATTATACAAAATTGCAAAATCTGGGCAGCACCAACCGCGAGGCTTTGACAATTTCGAAATTCGAAGCGGTGTCGCAATCAATCCACCTCAAACGCTGGTTCGGAGCGAATTAACGCAGCGCAACGACTCCGAACTTCGTCGAAAATTCGCCAACCCCTCCCGGCCGGAGAAGGCACGATGATTGCACAATCAAACCGCATCTAAGGGGCTCGAATCACGCGCTTCTTTGCGCCGCGCCGCAACTTCTTACAAAACGGGGTGCACTCCCCTCAAATACCTTTCTTTTTTTGGTTTTCTCATTTAGAAAACCGTCACTTTGTAACACTTACTCATGGAGGTTGTTTGTGAAGAAATTTGCTCGTGTTTTCCTGACCCTGGTATGCGTGCTGCTCTTTACTGCGGCCGCGGGGGCCGAGACCATCAAGCTTGGCTTCAACATCCCGATGACCGGCGACATTCCCAAAGTGGGTGAGATGGCAAAGCAGTCCGCCGAAATGCTCAAGGAGCAGGTCAACGCCAAAGGCGGCCTGGACGTCGGCGGCAAGAAGTACCAGCTCGAATTCGTGTACGTGGACAACGAGACCAAGCCCGAGTCCGCCGTCAACGCGGCCCTGAAGCTGATCGAAGGCGAGAAGGTCCTGGCCATGGTCGGCCCCATGGGTTCCGGCCGCGCCGTCCCCGCCGGCGAAGTGGCCAACAACCTCAAGACCGTCATGCTCGCCCCCTGGTCCACCAACCCCAAGACCACCCTGGACCGCCCCTACGTCTTCCGCGCCTGCTTCCTGGACGACTTCCAGGGACCTGTGGCCGCCAAGTTCGCCACCAACCAGCTGAAGGCCAAGACCGCGGCCGTCCTCTTCGACGTGGCCCAGGACTACTCCAAGGGCCTG
This sequence comes from Desulfomicrobium sp., assembly GCA_024709365.1. Lineage (GTDB taxonomy): Bacteria > Desulfobacterota > Desulfovibrionia > Desulfovibrionales > Desulfomicrobiaceae > Desulfomicrobium. The sequence goes on from JANJWV010000039.1 coordinate 32,427, forward strand.
TCCGAATTCTTCAAGAAGAGCTTCGAAGAGCTGCACGGCGCCGGCGCCGTGGTGGCCTACGAAACCTTCACCACCAAGGACGTGGACTTCTCGGCCCAGCTGACCAAGATCATCAAGGCCAAGCCCGACGTCCTCTTCACCCCCCAGTACTACAACGAAGTGCCGCTCATCGTGCGCCAGGCCCGCGAACTGGGCTTCAAGGGCCCGATCCTCGGTTCCGACTCCTGGGGCTCCGCCGAGCTCATGGGCCTGTGCGGCGACGACTGCAAGGGCCAGTACTTCGTGACCCACTACGCCGCCGCCGGCGCCAAGGGCGCGACCAAGGAATTCATCGACAATTTCAACGCCAAGTACGGCCAGATCCCGGATGACGTCGGCGCCCTGACCTGGGACGCCACCAATATGGCCCTGGCCGCCATCCAGAAGATGGGCGCCCTGTCCGGCGACCTGGCCAAGGACCGCGACGCCCTGCGCGCCGCCCTGGCCTCCATGAGCGGCTTCGAAGGCATCACCGGCACCATGAGCTACGACGGCAAGAGCGGCGACCCCTCCAAGTGCGCCGTCATCGTCAAGATCAACGACGCGGGCGAGTTCACGTTCCACGAGACCGTCTGTCCGTAACCCTGGCTGACTTCCGGAGGGCGGTCCGCCGCCCTCCGGCCTTGTGACATTCCAACCGATTCCGGACCCGAACATGCTCGAAACTTTCATCCAACAGGGCATCAACGCCCTGCAGCTGGGCAGCTATTACTCCCTCATCGCCCTCGGATACTGCCTGGTCTACGGCGTGCTCCTGCTCATCAACTTCGCCCACGGCGACATTTTCATGGTCGGCGCCTACATCGCCTTCTTCTGCGCCACGGCGCTCATGGGCAAATACGGCGTCCTCGACGCCGGCATGTCCGGCTGGATCGTGCTCGCCCTGACCGTGCCCCTGACCATGCTCCTGACCTCGGGCGTGGGCGTCTTCATCGAGCGCGTGGCCTACCGCCCCCTGCGCCTGAAGGGAGCCAACCGCCTCTACGTGGTCATCACGGCCCTGATGATGGGCATCGTCCTGGAGTACGGCAACCTGGCCATGCTCGGCGCCACCCGCAAGTCCTTCCCGACGCTTGTGCCGCGGGCCATCTTCGAGATCGGCGGGGCCACGGTCACGAGCCTGAAGCTGGCCGCCATCTTCACCAGCTTCGCGGTCTTCGGCCTGCTGCAGTGGATCGTGACCCGGACCAAGATCGGCATGGCCATGCGCGCGGTGTCCTTCGACAAGTTCGCGGTGCCGCTGATGGGCATACCGCTCGACATCGTCATCATCTTCACCTTTTTCCTGGGCTCCTCCATGGCCGGACTGGCCGGACTGCTCTACGCCATGAATTTCCCGGTCCTCGACCCGTTCATGGGCGCCCTGGTGGGGTGGAAGGCCTTCATCGCCGCCGTCGTCGGCGGCATCGGCGACATCCGCGGCGCCTTCATCGGCGGCTTCCTGCTGGCCTTCCTGGAGGTGACCGTGGCCGCGACCTTCAGCTCCGAGCTGCGCGACCTGATCTCCTTCACCATCCTGCTGGGCATTCTCTCCTGGAAACCAACCGGGCTCTTCGGCAAGCCCAGAACCACGAAGATCTGAACCATGAGTCCACGCCTCACCACACCAGCGGCGCTCTGCGCCATGCTCCTGGGCCTCGTCGCCATGACGCAGACCGGCCTCCTCGGCCAGTACGCGCAGACATTCCTGTGCACCATGGGCATCTACATGATCCTGGCCGCCAGCCTGAACCTGGTCAACGGCTACATGGGCGAATTCAGCTGCGGCCACGCCGGCTTCATGGCCGTGGGAGCCTACACGGCCTCCATCGTCGGCGTCATCCTCTTCGTCGGGGACGAGAATTTCGGCCCGGCGCTCCTGCCCATGAGCCTCGCCCCCCTGGCCTTCCCGCTCATCCTGGCCACGGGTTTCGCGGCCGCGGCCCTGGTGGGCCTGCTGGTCGCCGTCCCGTCCTTCAAGACGCGCGGCGACTACCTGGCCGTCATCACCCTGGCCGCGGGCTACATCGTCAAGAGCGCCCTGGAGAACATCGAGATCGTCGGCGGCCCCAGAGGCTTCATGGGCATGAAGAAGGTCGTGCTGGCCATCGAGGAAAGCTTGACCGTGCCCTGGATGCTCGTCTGGATCTTCATCGGCGTCGTCCTCACGGTCTGGCTGCTGCGCCGCTTCGTCTACTCGACCTACGGCAAGGGCGTCATGGCCATCCACCAGGACGAGGTCGCGGCCGAGATCATGAGCGTCAACACCAACCACATGAAGCTCGTGGCCTTCATGCTCTCCTCGGGCCTGGCCGGTCTGGCGGGCGGGCTCTACGCCTACCTCATCGGCTTCGTGAACCCGGCCTCCTTCACCATCCTGCGCTCCACCGAGTGTCTGGTCATGGTCTACCTGGGCGGCATGGGCTCCCTGACGGGCTCCATCCTGGCGGCGGGCATCTTCACCATCCTGCTGGAATTCCTGAAGCCCCTGGAGCAGCTCAAATGGGTGGCCATCCCCATGCTCCTCATCGTCCTCATGCAGTTCCGGCCCGAGGGCCTGATGGGCAACCGCGAGCTTTCGGACATCTTCCCCAAACTCAAGCGCTTCTACAGGTTCAAATGACATGGCCCTGCTCGAAATAACCGACCTGACCCAACGCTTCGGCGGCCTGCTTGCCGTCAACGAGTTTTCCGTACGCCTGGAGGGCCGCGAGATGTGCGCCCTCATCGGGCCCAACGGCGCCGGCAAGACGACCGTCTTCAACCTGGTCAGCGGCTTCTACCAGCCCACGTCCGGGTCCATCAAAATCGGCGGCGTCGACACGCGCGGCATGAAGCCGCACCAGGTCACGTCCCTGGGCGTGGCCCGGACCTTCCAGAACATCCGTCTCTGGAACGACATGACCGTGCTGGACAACATCAAGGTCTCCCAGCACTACCGCCTCGGCTACAGCCTCGTGGATTCCCTGCTGCGCACCCGGCGCTACGCCGACCGCGAGAAGGCCATCGACCACGAGGCCATGGAACTCCTGGAGTTCATGGGCATGCGCGACCTGGCCGACGAGGTTCCGCCGAACCTGCCCTACGGCACCCAGCGCAAGGTCGAGATCGCGCGCGCCCTGTCCATCAAGCCCAAGCTCCTGCTGCTGGACGAGCCGGCCGCGGGCCTTCCGTCCACGGACGTGGTGGAACTGATCAAGCTGGTCGAATGGATCCACAAGGAATTCGACCTGGCCATCTGGATGATCGAACACCAGATGACCGTGGTCATGAGCCTGTGCCAGTGGATCAAGGTCATCGACTTCGGCGCGACCATCGCCGAAGGCACGCCGGAGGAAATCCGCAACAACCCGGAGGTCATCAAGGCCTACCTGGGAGATGAGAACATCTGATGCTTTCCGTCACCAATCTCAAAGTCAGATACGGCAACACCGAAGCCCTGCACGGCATCTCCTTCACCGTGGACAAGGGCGAGATCGTGACCCTCATCGGCGCCAACGGCGCCGGCAAGACCACTACACTGCTGTCCATCGCCCGCCTGGGTCCGCCCGAAGGCCCCAAGATCATCGAGGGCGACATCACCTACAAGGGCCAGAGCCTGCTCCCGGTCCCGCCCCACGAGATCGTGTCCAAAATGAGCATGGCCCTGGCGCCCGAAGGCCGGCACATCTTCGGCAACCTGACCGTCGAGGAGAACCTGACCCTGGCCACCTACGCCCGCAAGGACATGGACAACGTCAAACGCGACTACGAACGCGTCTACGAGCTCTTCCCGCGCCTGGTGGAGCGGCGCAGGCAGCGCAGCGAGTCCCTGTCCGGCGGCGAGCAGCAGATGCTGGCCGTGGGCCGGGCGCTCATGACCGGGGCCGATTTCATCATGCTCGACGAGCCGTCCATGGGCCTGGCGCCGCTCCTCATGTACGACATGTTCCGGGCCTTGAAGGAACTCAATTCCCAGGGCATGACGCTGCTGCTGATCGAGCAGAACGCGCGCATCGCGCTGCAGTTCGCCCACCGCGGCTACGTGCTCGACACCGGAGCCATCGTCGCCTCGGGCAACGCCCGGGAACTCATGGACAACCCCGACGTGAAGAAGGCATACTTGGGAGGTTGATCCCGGCACCACCCTGTTTTTGAACGAAGCCCGGGCGCTCCGCTTGGGCTTCATTTTTTGGCGGACCAGAACATGGATTACGACAACATCATCCTCATCGGCATGGCCGCGGCCGGCAAATCCACCGTCGGCAAGAGGCTGGCCAGGGAGCTGGGCTGGGCCTTCGTGGACACGGACCTGCTCCTGGAGGCCTGGTGGGGCGCCCCGCTGCAGGCCATCAGCGACCATCTCGGCCGCGACGCCTTCGTGCAGGCCGAGGCCGAACAGATCAGGCGCACCTTCCTCAAGAAATGCGTCATCGCCACGGGCGGCAGCGTGGTCTACAGCGGCGAGGCCATGCAGCACCTGGCGACCCTCGGGCGCATCGTCTACCTCGAATCCTCCTTCGAGGACATCGCCGACAGGCTGACAAACCCCTGTTCCCGGGGATTGGCCATCGCCCCCGGACAGACCATCAGGGACCTTTACGACGAGCGCGTCCCCCTGTATGCACGCTACGCCCAGGTGCGGGTGCGCACCGACGGCCAGGACCCCGACCAGACCTGCGCCGCCATCATCCAAGCCCTATCCGGAAACACCGAGAACCCGTCGTGACCAAGAAACTTCTGCCCGCCCAGGCCTTCCGCAAGCTGGCCGCCCTGTATGCCGACATGCAGGACGCCTATGTCCGGCACGCCGGCTCCCTGGGCCTGACCTGCGACAACTGCCCCGACAACTGCTGCACCAGCTATTTCCAGCACCACACGCGCATCGAGTGGGCCTACCTCCTGCAAGGCTTGTCCGAGCTGCCGCCCGAACGCCGGGCCGAATACGAGAGAAGGGCCCGCGCCTACGTGCGCGAGGCCGGCGACGCCCTGGCCCGTGGGGAGCGGCCGCACATCATGTGCCCGCTGAACGACGACGGCCGCTGCGGCGTGTACATGCACCGCCTGATGATCTGCAGGCTGCACGGCGTGCCCAACCGCCTGCGCTACCCCAACGGGCGCAGCGTCGATTTCCCGGGCTGCTTCCGCAGCCAGGAGCTCTGCGCGTCGGCCGACTCCTTCCCAGTCCTCGACCGCACGGCCCTCTACACCCGACTCATGGAGCTGGAGGTGCAGTTCGTCGGGCCGGGGAAGATTCGTTCCCTGCCGCGGGTTGATCTGACCCTGGCCGAAATGATAGTCCAAGGCACCCCCCAATCGTAAAACCACGGAGACCGGCATGCACCCTCGCCTGAAGACGGCTCTTGTCCTGCTGACCCTGCTGGTGGTGTCCTGCGCGCACCTGAGCGTCGTCCACCTTGACAAGAAGCCCTGGACCCTGGGCCAGCAGGAAACCCTGGCCATGCGCTACTGGGAGTTCACCTACACGAGCCGCCTGGAGGACAACAGGCTGATTGTCACGGGCACCGCCAAACCCGTGGCCGGGGCCGTCCCCGAGTGGGCCACCTGGATTCAGGATCTCTGGATGCAGATCTATCTTTCAGACGACAACAGCCGGGTCCTGGCCAAGGACCTGCGCCTCTACCTCCCGACCGCCCTGGATCACGACAAAGGCGTGCCCTTCGAGTTCCACCTCACGCCCGAGTCCCTCGGCTCATCGGGCCCCCTCTACATTTCCTTCGGCTATCGCATGGAACTGACGGCCGAGAAGAGCACCCAGGGGACCGGCAACAAGGCCGAGGTCTTTTTCGCCAGCCAGGGAGCCCTCTTCCAGTAGTCCCCGCACCGGCTCAGACGACGGAAAGCCCCCGGGAGCATGGCTCCCGGGGGCTTTCCGTCTTTCGCGTACAAAAAAACCGGGACAATCAGTTCATGGTGCCGCGTTCACCCTTCATCTGGACCTGGAGGGACTGCGCCAGCTGCTTGGCCCTTTCGGACTCCTTCCACTCCCCGTAGGCGTGCATCCAGTAATCGAAACCGTAGATCTTCTGCATGAGCTGTTCCTCGTGCAGGCTGACCCACGTATCGAAGAGATACATCTCCGTTGAAAACTCCTTGCTGTCCAACACCTTGATCACGGTGTTGGAGGGGAATTTCTTGCCCTCCAGGTTGAGCTGGAGAAACTCGACCACGGACTGCTGAGACAATTCCGGGGAAAGAGGCTGGTCTTTCACGCGCTCCACGAGTTCCCAGTAATCAGCGAACTGGGCCTGCATCTGTTTCTGCTGCTCGTCGGTCAGCGCAATGAAAAGTTTTCCGTCCCGTTCCTCGATAAAATAATAACGAAGCCAGAACTCGAAATGGAAAACGTTAGCCGTGTCAGTCAGAGCATTTTGAGGAATAGCCATTTTCTTCTCCCTGTACCTTGGTGATCATGAAAACATCTGCGAAAAATCAATTATGAGTACGGCAAAGCAGATCAAGATTACGTATCGCGACGAATGTTGACAAAAATATTTACCGACTGTAATACTCCGCTTTACAAATACGCGATAGTTGGAGGTTTCACATGGAAGATTATGTCAAGCAAGCCCTCGAAATCGTCAAAGCACAAGCCAGTGTGCGCAACATGACCGAGGAAGAGCTGACATCCATGGTTCGTTCGTTGACCGAAGGAATCAAGAATGTCGCTGAAGGAACGCAGCCCGAGCCGGTCAAGGCTCCTTCCGCCGATGACGCCAAGAAGGCCATCCGCGAGAAGAGCATCATCTGCATGGAATGCGAAAAATCCTTCAAGGTCCTGACCAAGCGCCACCTGGCGACCCACGGCCTCACTCCCGAGGAATACCGGGAAAAATGGGGCTACAAGAAGGGCACGTCCCTGGTGGCCAAATCCCTGGCTCGTGACCGCCGCAAGAAGATGCAGGACATGAAGCTCTGGGAGAAACGGGTCAAGAAGTAGACTACCGGAAGGGCGAAGCGAGTGCTTCGCCCTTTCTCATTCTCCCGCCTCGAAGAACTGCGCCGTCTTCACCAGGCGTCCCTGCAGCAGGGAAAAGCCCCCATCCACGGCCTGCAGCACGAACACCGGGCTGACGTACAAGGCCTGCCAATCAAAATCAATGACATACCCGTCGTCCGTCCTCTCCACGGTTCGGACCATGGGCCGCACGTCGACCTCGCCGGGCTCGCCCTTCTTGGTCAGCTTGGGCACCTTCCACTCCTGCGCCTCCAAGAACGGCGCTAAGCGCTGCGCGAACCGCTCGCCGTCCTCCGCGCGGGCGAAGGACAGGGTGAACCGTTCGCGGTTCGAGATGGGCGCCCGCCGCTGGCAGGGCAGCTCGTCCACGCGCGAGGCGCGCATGCCGTGAGGCAGCTCCGCGTTGAGAAGCGCCGGCAGTCCCTCGACATCCAGCCGCTCGCGCACGAAGAAGTCCATCCACTCGCACACGCTGCCCACGCCCACGGGCAGGGCCCGGGCAAAGGACAGGAGCGGAATGGGGTGGAACCCGCCGCTGAAGGCCAGGGGCAGCCGCGCGCGCCGGAAGGCCCGCTCGAAGATGCGCTGCAGCTCCAGCTGGCTCAGGTACATGGCCGGGCCGGTCTTGGAATACCACAGGCGGAAGCGCTGCTCCTTGTGCTGCAGGTCCACGGACGGCGCCGGAGCCTCCTCGACCTCGCCGGGTTCCTCCTGGTCGCGGGTGGCCCGGTTGATGACGGGCACGATGTCGTGGTCCGCGGCCTGGCCGGCCAGCTCCGAGGGGCGGCCGTCCAGGGTGCAGACGCCGCAGGCGCGGCAGGAGTCGTAACGGCAGTCGGGAGTGATCGCGCCGTCCAGGGCGCGGCGACGCTCCGTCAGCAGGAATTTGCGGCTCACGCCGGAGGTCAGGTGGTCCCAGGGCAGAGGCTGTTCCGGGTCCCGCGCGGCGAGGTAGCTTTCGGCGTCCACGCCGGCCTCGGCAAAGGCTTCGAGCCAGGGCTCCAGGCGCAGGTGGTCGGTCCAGCTGGTGAAGAGCGCGCCCTTGCGGTAGGCCCCCTCCACGGCCGGGGCCAGCCGTCTGTCGCCGCGGGAGAAGACGCCTTCGAGCCAGGTCATGTGCGAATGGTGCCACTTGAGCTTGAGCTTGCGGTAGGGCCGGAAGATGCCGCGCAGGTAGCCGAGGCGTTCCTCGATCTCGGCCATGGAGATCTGCCGCTCCCACTGGAAGGGCGTGTGCGGCTTGGGCACGAAGGGTGAAACCGCGGCCGTGATCTGCAGCCGCTTGGCGCCCCGACCCGCGCTGGCCGCCACCTTGAGGCAGAGGTCCAGGATGCCGTCCAGGTCCTCGGCCGTCTCGGTGGGCAGGCCGATCATGAAATACAGTTTGACCTGCTGCCAGCCCAGGCGGAAGGCCTTGCCGGTGTGGTCGAGCAGGGCCTCCTCGGTCACGCCCTTGTTGATGACGTCGCGCAGGCGCTGGGTGCCGGCCTCGGGGGCCAGGGTCATGCCCGTGTGGCGGATCTTGCCCATGAGGCGCATGAGGTCTTCGGAGACCGAGCCCACGCGCAGGGACGGCAGGGAGATGGAGACCTGCTCCTGACGGCAGTGGCTGTAGGAGGACAGGAACAGGGCCTCCAGGGCGCTGAAGTCGCCGGTGCTCAGCGACAGGAAGGACAGCTCCTCGCTGCCCGTATCAGCCAGACCCTGGCCGATGATGGAGGCCAGGACGTCCACCTCGCGCTCGCGCACGGGCCGGTAGATCATGCCCGCCTGGCAGAAGCGGCAGCCGCGCGTGCAGCCGCGCGCGATCTCAACGGAAAAGCGGTCGTGCACGGGCTTGCCGAAGGGCACGATCTGGCGGGTCGGGAAGGTCGTGCGGTTCATGTCCGCCACGACGCGTTTCTCGACGCGCGCCGCCCCGCCCGCGACCGGCCGCATGGCCCCGCTGCCGTCGTCCTCGAAATAGGACGGCACGTACACGCCGGGGAGCTCCGACAGGCGGCGGATCAGCCCGGCCCGGTCGACACCCTCCTCCCGGGCCTGCGCCATGACCCCGAGCATCTGCGGCAGGACTTCCTCGCCGTCGCCCAGGACCATGAGGTCCATGAACGCCGCGATGGGCTCGGCGTTGAAGGTGCAGCCGCCGCCGGCCACGACCAGGGGGTGCCCCTCGCCGCGTTCGGACGCGCGCAGCGGAATCCCGGCCAGATCGAGCATGTAGAGGATGTTGGTGTAGCACAGCTCGTGGGTGACGCTGAACATGACCGCATGGAGGCTGCCCAGGGGCGTGTCGCTCTCCAGGGTGGCCAGGGGCGCGCCGTGTTCGCGCAGCACCGCGGCCACGTCCTCGGTGGGCGCGAAGACGCGCTCGGCGTAGAACCGGTCGTCGGCGTTGACGATGTCGTAGAGGATCTTCTGGCCGAGGTAGGACATGCCCACCTCGTAGAGGTCCGGAAAGGCCAGGGCCACGTGGGCCCGGACCGTCGCCGGGTCCTTGTGCACGCTGTTGATCTCGGTGCCGAGGTAGTGGCTGGGCCGCGAAAAGAGGGGAAGCAGAGCCTTCATGGGTCCTTGGGGTGGTCGGGATGGGCAGAAAAAAAGGTGGCGCGCCATGCGTGGCCGCTCCACCCTCTTTTCCGTCAACCCCGAGCCGGGGTTATTTTTTCAGGAACTTGCTGAAGTCGGACACGCCGCCGCCCATGCCGCCCAGGTTGCGCAAGCCTCCGGGGGCCGAGAGGGTCAGGTTGGTGGTCGCCTCGAGATACTTGGTCTTCAGCTCCTCGGGCACGGTCTTGTACTGGTAGATGACGTGCCGCTGGTCGATCTCGCCCTCGATGTTCTGGTCGAAGGGGTAGCCGAAAGGCAGCAGCAGCATCTGCACGCCGCCCTGCTGGGTGGGGATGGTCTGCAGGACGGCCGGGTCCTGGATAAGGCCCTTTTCCTGGTCCCACTTGCCGAGCACCATGTCGCCGTTCACCAGTTTGACCAATCTGATATCGTACATTGTCACCTCGTCGAGTTTTTGGGGCCCGCGGACGCACGAAACGTGCGCTGGGCCAAAGTAGATTTGATTAAGAGCTGCGCAGGGCACTGTCAAGGTCGCCCCCTCCCGCCCTTCCCCCCCGGGATGCTTTGTGGTAGCCGACCCCAACACAGCAAAGGGGCGGACATGAACACACTCGACATCGTCTTCTGCGTCATCCTGGGCTTTCTGGGCCTGCGCGGCATCTTCCGCGGCCTGGTCAAGGAGGTGGCCTCCATCCTGGGCCTGATCCTGGGCTTCGTCCTGGCCAACGTCTTCCACGGCGAACTCGCGCCCCTGCTGGAAAAGCCCCTGGGCGGCCCCGGCCTGGCCAATCTGGTCGCCTACCTCGGCATCTTCCTGGGCACCGTGGCCGTGGTCTTCCTGACGGCCGCCCTGATCCGCAAGATCCTGAAGCTCATCATGCTCGGCTGGCTGGACAGCATCGGCGGCGGCTTCCTGGGCTTCTTCAAGGGGGCGCTCTTGTGCAGCATCATCGTCCTGGCCCTGACTGCCTTCCTGCCGTCCAAGGCCACGATCCTGACGGAGTCGCAGCTGGTGCCCTACGTGAACATATTCAACACCATGCTGGCCGAGACGCTCCCCAAGGACATGCGCGACCAGTTCCTGCTCAAGAGCCGGGAACTGCAGCTGGAGTGGGAGAATAAAGTCAAAGAAAAACTGAAGGATATCAAGGGAAACACAGGTGCAAAAACATAATTTCGACCGCATCGTCGAGGTCATCGACACCCTGACCGGACCGGACGGCTGCCCCTGGGACAAGGAGCAGACCCCCCAGAGCATGTGCGACTACCTCGTGGAGGAGTGCTTCGAACTGGTGGAGGCCATCCGCCAGAACGACCCGGCCGAGATCGCCGAGGAGCTGGGCGACGTCCTTTTCCTGCTGCTCTTCATCGGCCGGTACATGGACCGCGGGATACCGGATTTCCTGCAGACGGCCCTGGCGAACAACGTGGCCAAGATGATCCGCCGCCACCCCCACGTCTACGGCGAAAAGGCCGCCGACGTGGCCGAGGTCATCACCAACTGGGAGAAGATCAAGAAGCAGGAGAAGGCCGAAAAGGACAAGGACCCGGGCGTGTTCGCCTCCCTGCCGGCCAGCCTGCCGCCGCTTTTGCGCGCCTACCGCATCAACTCCAAGGCCGCCCGCGCCGGCTTCACCTGGCCCACGGACGCGGACCAGGAGGCCAAGCTGACCGAGGAATGGCGGGAACTGCAGGAGGCCCTGGCCGGGGACGACGCCGAGGCCAGGGAGGAGGAATTCGGCGACTACCTCTTTTCGCTGGTGGAGTACGGCCGCAGGCGCGGCATCAAGGCCAACTCGGCCCTGGCCGTGGCCAACGCCAAGTTTCTGCGCCGCTTCGAGGCCATGGAAAAACTGGCCGTCGAACGCGGCCTGGAGCTGGACCGGATGAGTCTGACCGAGATGGACAAGCTCTGGGACGAAATCAAAGCGGAACGCTGAAGATTTATTCTCCAAAGCGCGTGGCGACTTAAAAGGCCCACGCGCCCCAGACACAGGCAACCCAAGAGATTCCTAGCAGGGCTGAGAGTTGCGAGAATCGATTCTGGCAAGGCGCGAGCCGATTTTGAAGGGCGAAGTGTAGCCGTCTCCATGAGCCCTTCAAAATCGGTGAGCAACGCAGTCCAGAATTGATTCTCGCAGCTCTCAGAGACCTTTTTCCTTGATGTGCTCCACGATCTTCTCCAGCACACGGTCCACGTCGAGGGCGCTGGTGTCGACCATCACGGCGTCCGGGGCGGGCTTCAGGGGCGCCACCACGCGGTTGCGGTCCTGGTCGTCGCGGATGCGGATCTGGGCGCGGATGCGCTCCAGGTCCTCCTCCATGCCCATGGCCTTGAGCTGGGAGAAACGGCGCTTGGCGCGCACGTCGATGGACGCGTCCAGGAAGAACTTGTGTTTGGCGTCGGGGAAGACCACGCTGCCCATGTCGCGCCCCTCGGCCACCAGGGACGTCATGCGTCCGATGGCCTGCTGGTTGCGGCGCAGGAAGTCGCGCACCACGGGGATGCGGCCGAGGTGCGAAGCCCACAGCCCCACTTCCTCGCTGCGGATCTGCGGAGAGAGCGGGTAGCCGTTCAAGAGCAGCTCCGAATTCTTCCCTATCCCCTCCAGATCGAAATCCAGGCGGTTGAGCTCCGGCACGAGCTGGTCCACGGGCCGCTCCCAGGCGCCATCCCCGAAGGCAAATGCCACGGAACGGAACATGGCGCCCGTGTCCAGGTAGGCGATGCCCAGGAGATCGGCCAGCCGTGTGGCCAGCGTGGTCTTGCCGACCCCGGCAGGCCCGTCAAGGGTGACGATGGTTATCACGCAGCACCTCCGCTGTTTTGACCAGAAATTCACGGTTCTCGTCCTCGTTGCCGATGCTGACCCGAAGCTTTCCGGGCATGCCGTAGCTGGCCAATGGCCGGATGATCACCCCGCGCTGCAGCAGCCCCTCGAACAGGGTCCGCGCGTCCATGGGCGGGTCGAACATCAGGAAGTTGGCCTGGGACGGCCGGACCGTGCAGCCCATGGCCGTCAACTCCCGCGTCAGCAGTTCCCGGCCCTCGCGCACCACGCGCAGGGTCTCGGACAGGAAGATATCGTCCTCCAGGGCGGCCAGCCCGGCCTGCTCGGCCAGGATGTTCACGCTGAAGGGCAGCTTGACCCTAAGCAGCAGGTCGGCCAGCCATTCGGGCATGACGCCGTAGCCCAGGCGCAGCCCCGCCAGCCCGTACATCTTGGAGAAGGTGCGCAGGATGACGAGATTCGGGATCTTCCCGAAGTGCGGCAGCATGGTGAACTCGTCCAAGGGCTCGGCGAAATCGACGTAGGCCTCGTCCACGACCAGCAGCGCCCGTGAGGGCAGCTTGGCCGCCAGGGCGACCAAATCGGCCGCTTTGCAGGCATGTCCCGAGGGGTTGTCGGGATTGGTCACGAAGACCAGGGCCGTGTTCTCGTCCGTCAGGGACAGGAGCGCGTCGAAGGGAAAGGAAAAGTCGGCGTTCAGGTCGGCCTGGCGGAACTCGAGGCCGCACAGCCGCGACTGCACGTCGTAGATGCTGAAGCACGGCCTGAAGGCGACGACGTTGTCGATGCCCGGCCGCGCCACCACGCGCAGCAGCAGATCGATGATCTCGTCGGAGCCATTGCCGGCCACCACGCAGGACGCGGGCACGCCCAGATGCGCGCCGATTGCCTCGCTCAGGGCCGGGGAGCCGGCCTGGGCGTAGCGGAAGGCCAGGGGGGAGGCCGAGGCCAGGCGCGCCTGGACCACGGGCGACGTGCCCAGCGGGTTCTCGTTGCTGGCCATCTTGATGACCCGCGACAGCCCGTAGCGTTTCTTGATCTCGTCGATGCTCAGGCCCGGCGAGTAGGGCTTGAAGCCCTCCATCTCCGGCCGCACAGGAACCTTGGTCATATATTCTCCTTGATGCGCCGCATGGGGCATGCGGCGCGCAGTGTCACGTATCCTGCCATTCTTCAGTCCGCATCTGCGGCCAGCACCGACCGTACGGCAGCGACCACCAGGGGGAACTCCTCGTCCATGAGGGTCCGTGGGTCGAGACAGAAGCGCCCATCCTCCACCCGGCCGATGACCGGGATGTCCGTGGCCAGGAGCCCCTGGCGCAGGGCCTCCACATCCATGGCGACGGGCGCGACCGTCACCAGGCTGGTGGGCAGATCCTGCTCCGGGAAGGAGCCGCCGCCCACGCGCGAAAATCCGGGTTTCACCCCGACCGTCGCCAGCCCGGCCAGGTCCTTGGACAGCCTGCGCCGCAGACGCCTGGCCCTGGCCAGCAGCTCATCCCGGCCGGCCGTGATCATGGCCAGGGTCGGCACCCTGCGCCTCGCCAGCTCCGGGTCGAGGTAGAGGCGAAGGGTCGCCTCCAGGGCGGCCAGGGTCATCTTGTCGATGCGCAGGGCGCGGTTGAGCTGGTTCTTCTTGATGCGGTCGATGAACTCCTTGCGGCCGACGATGATGCCGGCCTGGGGCCCGCCCAGAAGCTTGTCGCCGCTGAAGGAGACCACGTCCACCCCGCTCTTCAATACCTGCTGCACCGTGGGCTCGGGCATGAAGCCGTAGGGCGAGAAATCGAAGAGGTTGCCGCTGCCCAGATCCTCGAAGACCGGCAGGCCCCGCTCGCGGCCCAGGACCGCCAGATCGGCCGCGTCCACTTCCTTGTGGAAGCCGATGATGCGGTAGTTGGAGGTGTGGACCTTCATGAGCATGGCCGTTTCGTCGCCGATGGCCTCCTCGTAGTCGCGCAGGTGGGTGCGGTTGGTGGCCCCGACCTCGCGCAGCACGGCCCCGCTCTTCCGCATGACCTCGGGGATGCGAAAGGACCCGCCGATTTCCACGAGCTGCCCGCGCGAGACCACGACCTCGCGCCCTTTGGCCAGGGTGTCGAGGACCAGCAGCACGGCCGCGGCGTTGTTGTTGACCACAAGCCCCGCCTCGGCCCCGGTCAGGCGGCAGAGCAGCTTTTCGACGTGGGAATAGCGGCTGCCGCGCTGCCCCGTCTCCAGGGCCAGCTCCAGGTTGGAGTAGTGCCGGCAGCCCAGGGTCACGGCCTGCACCGCTTCGTCGGCCAGGATGGAGCGGCCGAGATTGGTGTGGATGACCACGCCCGTGGCGTTGAGGACGCGCCTGAAATGCGGCCGCGAGGCGAAGCGCACGTAGGCGCGGGCCCTGGAGCACAGGGCGGGCAGGGTCAGGTCGGATTCGGCGGCGATGGCCCCGGAGCGGATCTCCTCGCGGCAGAGGTCCAGAAATTCGCCCACGAGATCCTTGAGGAGCGGGCGCGGCAGACCGGCCAGGCTCTGGTCCTGCTCCAGTTCGTGCAGAAAGCGGTCCACCGACGGGATGTGCCGAAAGAGTGATGACACCGGGATCTCCTTAGGATTCAAGATGTTCCGGGTGAAGCTCGTAGTATGCGCCCACAAGGTAGAGGGAGCCGCACACGAGGGTCTTCACCTCCCCCTGCAAGGCCGCTCCCAGGTCAGGCGCGACCCGCGCCCCGGGCCCGAGGAGCGCGGCCAAATCTTCGGGGTCGCAGGCCCGCTCCAGGGCGAGCTTCGGGACGACGATCTCGTCCGCGAGGCCCCGCAGCCTGGCGAGGATGGCCGGCTCCAGGGTCTTGTCGCGCATGGCCTGGAACACGAGGCGCTCGAAACGCTCCCCCGACCCTTCCAGGGCGTCGCACAGGGCGGCCAGACCCATGGGGTTGTGGGCGCCGTCCACGAGGATGTTGCCGTGACGGCGATATCGCCCGGAAAAACGCGTCCTGCCAAGGACTTGTGTACACAGACCCGCGTCAAATTGCCAGCCTCCGCTGCGCGCCAGGCGGCTCCAGGCCAGCAGGGCCAGGGCCGCGTTGCCGAGCTGGTACGGAGGGTGGCCGGGCAGCAGGTCCGGGGTCAAGAGGAAGGGCCCGGATTCCGTCGGGATGCGGAACCCGCCTTCGACGCGGCAATCGTCCAGACACAGGAAATCACGCCCCGCGCCCGCCGCACGGAAGATATCCATGACCCCAGGCTCCTGCTGACCCGTCACTGCTGCGCAGCGCCCCAGGGCCCCGGCCTTGTCGCGGGCGATGTCGGCCAGGGCCGGCCCCAGGACATGCTCGTGGTCCATGCCCACCGGCGTCATGACGGCCAGATCGGCGTCCACGGCGCAGGTCGCGTCATGGGTGCCGCCGAGCCCGGCCTCCAGCACGGCCAGGTCGAGCCCTTCGAGGCCGAAAATCCGCAGGGCCATGACCGTCAGCAGCTCGAAATAGGTCAGCCCCACATCCGCGCAGACGTCCATGACCGCATTGGCCTCCTGGAGCCAGCGTTCCTCGGGCAGCATGCGGCCCCGGACGCGGATGCGCTCGCGCACCCCGACCAGATGCGGGGAGATGTACAGCCCCGTAGACAACCCGTGCCCGCGCGCCAGGGCTTCCAGAAACCCGGACGTGGACCCCTTGCCGTTGGTCCCGACCACATGCGCGACCATCCGCCCGGGCCGCCCGAGGCCGAGCCGCCCGAGCGCCTCGTGCATGCGCGACAGCCCCAACTGCATGGAAAAAAGCCCCAGGCCGTCGAGATACTCCTCGAACCCGGCAAAAGAAACGAACTTCATGACCGCTCGCTAGATCCAACAGTGAAAAACACGCTCCGACGGCCCGCAACCCGCCGGCAATCCCCACCCGGGCAGCTTTCATAAAAGGTTCCCCACCCGGCGGCAACTGAAATCCCGCCAGCCCCCGCTTGACTTTCAGAGCCGGAATCAATAGCCAGTTTTCCTCTCACGCGCGCCAGTAGCTCAGGCGGATAGAGCAATTGCCTTCTAAACAAAATCAACCACTTATCTCACAATCCGCCAAGCCCGCATAACCATCTACAATTCCACCAAAATTCTCCTTGCCCTCCATTCTTGCGCCCTCTTAGAGTTGCTATTTTTTGGCAGCTTTTATCACGGTTTTTCACCCTTCACGGGAACAGAGACGGGAGTAGCTAGAGCAAAAGTTCAGGCTGCTTTACCTATTAGCACCACCTGCCGCCTTTCAAAACAGTCAATTATTTCAACACGCTAGATATTATTCTATAATATGCTGAAATTATTGACTATAACTTCACGACGCCAACCATTATCATCCTCCCCACCCCTTGAAACCATAGCTAAAAATACGACATCGTGTCACATTTATTGATTTCGTAACACAATGACTAACTCGAAAACATGCTTCCTCTCGTTGTTATCGAGAATACCCATTCACAGTGTCCAAAAAGTCTAGCGCAAAAAATGTCTGAGCAAAAAAGATACTTCCCCCGCCACGGGTTAGGGGGCCTTGGTCCCTGCCTCCCCCCCCCCCTGTGATGACGAGACCGTTAGTGCGTTACTGATGAAGAGGTATCTCTCACGATGTCGCGCAGTTTATCTGGACTCAGAACGTCGCCCTTACCCCTATGGATCATCCTGTGGCAGTTGGCGCACAGCGGAATAAGGTCGGTCGCAGGATTGACTTCAGCCTCCTCATCGGACTCACCCAAGGGCTTCAAGTGATGGACTTCGATGAATCCACGCCCTAGGTCGCCGTAGGTCTTCTCAAAGTCGAAGCCACATACCGCACACGTCGTCCCGTGAATCTCAATAGCCTTCTGCCTGTTGATCGCACTCCGCATCCGACGAAGATACTCAACCCTGACGGGCTTTCCCTCAACTTGTACCACGTATTCATCTGGGACGGGTTGCTCTATCATCACACCTGCCCCATAAAATTCCACCTCGAAGAGAGAATCTGTAAGTTTACGGAAGAGCATGATGATCGCGCCCCTACCTTGCTCCTCGCCAGTCTTGAGCGTTGCCGTTTCGACAGGGAATGCTCGGGCTATATCTTCTGACAGCGCCTTGGGCCAGAATATCCGTACACGCTGGAACGGGTCGACGCTGACCCGCAAGCTTAGCTCTTTGTCTTGGTGGAGCACACGAAGCGACTTCGGCGGATTAGCATCGTCAATACCGAAGAACGGAAGCACCTGCTTTGGTACTCCTGTGCCGTGATACAGGATGGCAGACTTATCAACGCGCTTGATGGCCTCAGTGTCACTTAGGATGGTCCAGGAGAAGACATCCTCCTTGTCGGGCATCTGGCGGAGATCAAGTCCGTGGTCATGTACGTATTTGAGGACATGATCCCTGAGCACCTTCTGATAGTTACCTCTGGGCTTGTAGCCCATAACGAACCTCAGCCCCTCCTCATGCAAGACGGCGCTAATGTTCTGGTGCTTGAGTTCCACGGCCCCCTTTGAGCGGCCACTGAGTTTATCCATAAGGGCAGAACGATGGTCGCTTTTATTGTAGTCCTCGCCGCGCATCTCGCTAGCCAACATCGCGAAGTAATCCTCAACGGTGGCTCTAATCTCGTCTTCGCTCCAGTCACGCATAACTACTCCGTTCACTTTGGAATGGTGGTATAAGTGCCTGGGCAGTACACTGTTGGATACGTATGACACAAGGGCTTTGTGTGATGAGAATAGCAACTTTCAGGAGTGAATAACCTATGAACAGAAAGGATTCTTACCGTGACACTGGTTCAGGTGGAGGGTCTCCTCACCAATAGAAATCAACGACTCAGCGAACAACCCAATGCTTGAAAATGTCTTTCTCGCCGATGAAGTATTCATTATTCTTGTAATCCGTCACTAAGGCTTCTATGAAGTTAAGTGGAAGAGGCTTGCGTGCGGTAATTTCGTCTCCTTGCGGAGTCGATTGTCGACA
>JANJWV010000064.1 GCA_024709365.1 Desulfomicrobium sp.
GTCCTCTTCCTGGGTCTCCACCGTGGCAACGACGTTGGGGGGCGTCAGACGGACCTTGTAGCGGGTCAGATCCTTCTCGCCGAAGACGCGGTAGGCCTCGACCAGCTTGGGGTAGGCGTCGAGGAGGAAGGTGATGGCCTCCTCGGGCTCCAGGAACCACATGGAACTGCTTCTGGGCTGGAAATTCATGTCCACCAGGGTCGTCAGCAGGGCCTCTTCCTCCTCCTGGTCGCGGCGGATGAGGAAGGACTTGCCCTCGAACTGGTAGCTGCCGGTCTGCAGGTCCTGGTTGGGGCCGGGCAGGGAGATGTCGCCGTGCTCGGTCTCGTAGATGTTCTGGATCTCGAGCGTCAGCAGGCTGCCCTCTTCGTTGAGGTAGAGCTTGGGGTTGTAGGTGGCCGGCACGAAGATGGGCTGCATGCGCTCCAGGAACTCGTCCTGGCCGTGCAGGTCCGAGGCCGGGATCTGGGTCCAGACGCGGTCCAGGAACTCCGAGATGTCGGCGTGGGGGATGACCGGCGGCGAGGTGACCAGATCCTGGATGAGGCTCGGGCGCAGGCCGGTCTGCACGGGGTAGAAGCTGTGCTTCAGGCAGACCCACAGAGGCAGGTGGCCGTAGAAGGACACGTTCTGGTTCAGGATGGAGAAGGGCACCTTGCCCTCGCGGCCGAGCATGATGTCGAAGGTCAGACCTTCGTCCGTGAACTTGGGGCGCAGCTGCAGCCGCATGGGCGTGCTCTCGATGCGTACGGGCTGCTCGGTCTCTTCCCAGAGCTGGTAGTACTCGTTCTTGATGGCCCAGAAGAACCAGGTCATGAGGCCGAAGGGAATCTCCACCCGGTGGCCGTAGTAGTCGAGGTACTGGCCGATCTGCTCGCAGACCCTGGGCAGTTCGGGCGAGATTTCGCACCAGTCGGGGTTGCGGACGATCTGCTCCAGGGTCACGGGGTTCTGGACCGTGGACAGGCCGGACTTGTTCTGACGGGCACGGAAGAACTCGACCTGCAGGCGTCCGGGTTCGGCGAAGAAGCGGTAGATGAAATAGTGGTGGCCCGGTTCCGGTTCCAGGGCCGTGGAGAAGAAGTAGCGGAAGCTCTGCTTCCACTCGGACTTCATGGGCTGGGCTTCGGTCTCGCGCTTGACGTCCATCTTCGAGAGCAGTCCGAGGGCCGTGGCCGCAACGTGGCGGCAGATGCCGGAAAAGGAATCTTCGCAGTTGCAGTAGGAATGGACGCTGCCGTGGTCCAGGTTGATGCCCAGTTCGGACGTGTAGGTCTGGAACTCGTCTCCCTGGATCTGGCCCTCGACGTCCCAGGTTTCCTCGTCGCGGCGGACGTCGATCTTCTGGATGCCGCCGTCGGCAATGAGGTACTGGGCCCCGTCGCGGATATGCTCGGGGATGTTGTCAGACAAGAATGAGTTCAGGATGTGCTGAACGCGTGATTCGACGGAAGTAGGCATTTTGAGGGTTTATCTCCTAAAACCGCATTGGCGGTGATGTGGGCCGTGTCCGTGCGGGGCGGCGGAAATCAAGAGCTGCCGGAGTTCGCACGGTACATCGGTCCATCTAATCAAATCAGATTTCTTTATCAAGGGCCGGGTGAACTTTGGACGCATCTTTTTCCAGCTGGCCGGAAAAATACATGATCTGCTGCGCATATCTCGTGAAATGGTGGGGGAAACCCCGCCGGATCAGGGGAAACGTATGACATTGTGGCCGACGTCGGCGAGGGAAGAAAACGAAAGAGAAGTTGACTTTTTGGGGGGCGAAGGCCAATTTCAGGCTGGAACCGACTCCATCCCCTTGGGGCCAAAGGACAAAACATGATCCGCATTACCGACATTCTGGACCAGGCGTCCACCTACCTCTCCCCGACGGATGTGGCGCTCATCCAGAAAGCCTATGTTTTCTCCGCCGCGGCCCACGCGGGGCAGATCCGCCTTTCGGGCGAGCCCTATCTGTCCCACCCCTTGGAGGTCAGCAACATCCTCGTGGACCTGCGCCTCGACGCGGCCACCATCGTCGCCGGCCTGCTGCACGACACCGTGGAGGACACGGACGCCTCGGTGCCGCAGATCGTGGAGCAGTTCGGGCCCGAGGTCGGCGCCATCGTCGAGGGCGTGACCAAGATCAGCAAGATGAATTTCGAGTCCAAGGAGCAGGCCCAGGCCGAGAACATCCGCAAGATGATCCTGGCCATGGCCGACGACATCCGGGTCATCCTCGTCAAGCTCGCCGACCGACTGCACAACATCTCCACCCTGGAGTTCCAGAAGGAGTACAAGCAGCGCGCCATCGCCCAGGAGACGCTGGGCATCTACGCCCCCCTGGCCAACCGCCTGGGCCTCTACCGCATCAAGGTCCAGCTCGAGAACTACGGTCTGCGGTACCTGAAGCCCGACGTCTACGCCCAGATCTCCGAAGGCATCAACCGCTACCAGGACCAGGGGCAGGCCTACATCGACAAGGTCTGCGCCATGATCCAGGACATCCTGGAGCAGAACGACATCAAGGGCCGCGTCAAGGGCCGGGTCAAGCACGTCTACTCCATCTACCACAAGATGAAGCAGCGCGGCCTGACCCTGGACCAGATCTTCGACATGATCGCCTTCCGCGTCGTGGTCAACAACCTGCGCGAGTGCTACACGGTGCTGGGGCTGGTGCACTCCCTCTGGAAACCGGTGCCGGGCAAGTTCAAGGACTACATCTCCATGCCCAAGGCCAACATGTACCAGAGCCTGCACTCCACGGTCATCGGCCCCGACGGCGAGCGCATCGAGATCCAGATCCGCACCGAGGAGATGCACCAGCTGGCCGAGAACGGCGTGGCCGCCCACTGGTCCTACAAGGAGCGCGGCAGCAAGAAGGCCCAGGACGCCGAGCGGTTCAGCTGGCTGCGCCAGATCCTGGACTGGCAGGGGGACCTCAAGGACTCGCGGGACTTCATGTCCACCCTGAGCCTCGACCTCTTCCAGGACGAGGTCTACGTCTTCACGCCCAAGGGGCAGGTCAAGGAACTGCCCGAAGGGGCCACTCCCGTTGACTTCGCCTACACCATCCACACGGAGGTCGGGAACCACTGCGCCGGGGCCAAGGTCAACGGCCGCATCGTGCCCCTCAACACGCCCCTCAAGAACGGCGACACCATCGAGATCATCACCGACTCCTCCCGCAACCCCAGCCGCGACTGGCTGCACTTCGTCAAGTCCGGCAAGGCGCGCTCGCGCATCAAGCACTGGATCGGCACCGAGGAGCGGGCCCGCAGCCTGGCCCTGGCCAAGGAACTCCTGGAGAAGGAGGGCCGGCGCATGGGCATCAACGTGGCCAAGGCCATCAAGAACGGTGAGTTCGACCCAGTGGTCAAGGAGTTCTCGTTCCGCCACATCGACGATCTCTTTTCCGCCGTGGGGCATGGCCGCATCACGGCCCGCCAGCTGCTCAGGAAGCTCCTGCCCAAGGAGGAGCAGAAGCCCGAGGAGCGCAAGCAGGCCGACAAGGCAGCCGCGGCTCCGGCCAAGCCCAAGGACTCCTCCGACGCCATCAGCATCAAGGGCGTGGACGGGGTGCTCATCCGCTACGCCCAGTGCTGCAACCCCCTGCCCGGGGACCCCATCATCGGCTACATCAGCCGCGGCCTGGGCGTGACCATCCACACCCAGGACTGCCCCAACGTGGCCAACATGGAGGTCGAGCGCCTCATCGACGTCAGCTGGGGCGGCGAGGAAGAGTCCAAGGTCCTGCCGGCCAGGATCAAGGTCATCTGCAAGAACCAGCGCGGCGTCCTCGGCATGGTCAGCGGCCTCCTGGCCAAGGAGGGCATCAACATCGATTCGGGACAGTTCACTTCGGGCGTGGACGGCATGTCGGAACTCGATTTCGTCATCGAGGTCAAGACCACGACCCAGCTTTACGGGATCATCGAGAAACTGCGCAATCTCGAGTCCGTCCACGAGGTGACGCGATCCTCGGCGGGGTGAGACAGGGGGCCGTGACGCTCACGGCGTCAGGAAGAGGAAAGGGGTTTCGGCATGCGGCTGGAATCCCTTTGTTGTGCGCTGTTGGGGGCAGGGGAAGGGCGTGGGCGGTGCGGCCGCGG
>JANJWV010000057.1 GCA_024709365.1 Desulfomicrobium sp.
TGTGCACCGCGTTTGACCGAGGGGAGCCGCTTTCGGTCACGGGATTGGGACAAATAGGGACAATGCGGGACATATCGATGAGTCAAAATGAAACATTCTCGGCTGCCGACCGCTTCACTTCGCTTCGAAACCGCCCCCAGCGGCGCAAGTTCCGTGACCGGCCCGTCCGCTCCCGGCCGTCCCGGACGGCCAAAACGCCCGCATGCGGAGGGAAATTGCCGGGCGGGTCATTTTATCCTTGTAATATGCCCGACAAGGCACGATACATGCTGCCGCTGCACAAATCATCATGCAAGGAGCCCTCATGAACATAGCCGTCACAGCCGCCGCGGATTCCCTGAACAGCCTGGTTTGTCACGAATTCGCCCGGACACACTACCTGCTCGTCGTGAACATGGAGACCATGGCCAGCACGGCCTTCCCCCACACTCCCGGGGCAGGGTCGGACCTCGAACTGGTCAGGATAATCCTCGAACACCGCTGCGAAGCGGTCATCACCGGCAAGCTGGGGGAAGAGGCCTTCAAGCTTCTCGCCGACGAGGCCGTGACCCGCTACCGCGGCACGGGAATGACTGCGGCCTACGCGCTGGAGGCAATGGAGAACAGGGAGCTGGACCTGATCCGCAACGCGGACGGGACGGAAGAATGCGCAAGCTCGCACCATGACCTTGAAGAACTGCAGGTCTGCAGCGGGCATGACCATTGATCGGAGCCTGACCGAAATTCCCGGACGGTCTCACCGTCCGGGCCAAAACATCACGCAGCCTACATGCCGGGGCGGAGTTCGGCTGCCAGGCGCGCCGGCCTGACCGTCGTACGTTTTTTCTCCTCGAAGCTCTGCACCCGTTCGGCAAAGATGTACTGCGCCTGGTCCACGGCCACCTTTTCCACGGCCGTGAACCAGGCCCTGAACCTGTCCCGGATGCGTCTGCCCGCCTGGGTCAGGTGGCAGCCCCCGCGCCGGGTGCCGCTCGACTCCACCAGCACCACCCCGAGGGCGTCCTCCGTGGCCCGGAGCTTGCCCCAGGCCGCGCGGTAGGACATGCCCATGGCCTCGGCCGCCTTGCGCAGGGAGCCGTGCTCCTCGATCATGTCGAGGAGCATGAGCCGCCCCATGCCGAAATAGACGCTCTCGCCCGATTCCAGCCACAAATGCATGCGAACGGTGGGTGTCTTCATGCTCATCCTCACTTGCCGAAGGGACATTTGGGATACGTGCAGCGCTTGCACTGCATGCACATGCCGCCGTGGCCCAGACGGGCCAGTTCGCGCCGCGACGGGGACATGCCGGCCAGGACCCGCGGCAGCAGGATGTCCAGGCTCGTGGTCTTGAAGTAGAGGGCGCAGGCCGGGACGCCGATGACGTCCACCTCGCCGATGTCCGCCAGGAGCGTCATGGCGCCGGGCAGGATGGGCGTGCCATAGCGCATGTTGGCCACGCCCGCGTCGGACAGGCCCAGCCGGGTCACATCCCCCGGGTCCACGGACAGGCCGGCCGTGGTGATGAGGAGTTCCACGCCTTTGTCCAGCATGTCGCGGACCGAGGCGCTGATCCGCTCGCGGTCGTCGGGCACGATGTCCGTGGCCGCCACCGGGCAGCCGTAGGCCTCGACCTTGGCGGTGATGATGGGGATGAACCTGTCCTCGATCAAACCCTGAAAAACCTCGGTGCCCGTGACCAGGATGCCCACCCGGGGCTTGCGCAGGGGGCGGATCTCCATCACCGGCTTACCGTCCAGGACCTGGAGCGCGTCGGCCAGCACGTTTCGTTCGAGGTACAGGGGGATGGCCCGCGTGGCCGCCACCTGCTGCCCCTTTTCCACCACGCTGAAGGCATGGCGCGTGGCGCACATGACCCCCGGAATGGCGTTGAACTCCTCCAAAACTGCTTCGTTGACGCAGAACAGGCCGCCCTGCTCGGCGGTCATGGTGATCTTGCCCTCGCGCGGGTCTCCGGAGCAGTCGATCCCGTCGCCGGCCAGGGAGTCTGCCAGCACGCGGGCGGCGGCGTCCTCGTGCACCCAGGATTCGTCCGCCGCCCCGTCGTCCACATAGACCTCGAAGCGGCCCATGCGCTGCAGCCGGCAGACATCGCCCACGTCGAGGACCTGGCCGCGGGCGAAGGCCGCGTCCTTGCTCGTTCCGGGCTCGATGCAGGTCATGTCGTGCAGGGCCGTTTCGCCCACGGCCTCCTCTGTCGTGACGACCCGCAGCCTGGGCCCGTCGAAGCTCAGTTCCCGCCGGTCATGGCCGCCGATCCAGCCCGCATAGGGCGACTCCCCGCGACAGGAGCGGCAGACCGAGCCGTCGCGGGCCGGGTAGGCCTGGCCGCAGGACGGACAGGCCGCGATGGAGCCCTTGCCCCGGCCGCCCATGAACTCGGGCCGCAGGGTGATCGCCTCCACCGAGCAGATGGTCGCCCCGGCCGTGCGTATCTCCTCGCGCAGAAGGTCGCTGTCCTGCTCCTTCTTGGGCTTGAGCTTGAAGAGCCACTCCCGGATGGTCGGATAGGGGTCGAGCCGGGCCGTTTCAACGGCCACGCGAACGCCCTTGCCCGTGTGCTTGTCGAAAAGGGACACGGCGTAGAGGCCCAGGTTGAAAATCCGCAGCCAGCCGTTGCCCACGGTGCAGGGAGTGAGCATCTGCACGGCGTCGGGCAGGCACCAGGCCGTCTCGGAGATGGCGTCGAAAAGGATGCCCTCGGGAATGTGCGACCTGGCTTCATGCACCATGAACCCGCCCAGTATCAGACCGGGGGCGGCGTACCCGTGAAAGCGGGCGGCGGCGGCAATGAATTCGTCGATGGTGTAGGGGCCGATGACCGGGCTCGCGTAGCTGAGGGCGGAAGATCCTTCGGGCAAGTTCATGAGCGCTCCGAGTGTGAGATTGAGAGTCAAAGAAAATGAAGATGTACTGACTCATACCACCCAAAAACCTGTCGACAACTAGGCTTACCTCTACAACCCTGCGCTTTGGACTCCCATGCTGATCGTACAATTACCCGAAATCATATTACATTATTGTATCGCCTCAGAATCATGTTTTTTATTGCGTCTGGATCATGAAGGGGTCGATGATTATGCCTTGTTTGACATCAAACTTTGTGACACAAACGCAGCCAGCATATCGGCCGACATGAACATATTCACGCCCTGGCACGGGACAGCGATGGCTAAAATTAACATAATAACCTTCAATTCCATGACATTTTCAGAAAAAACGGCCAGGCGTTTCTTTCTGGATTTCTGCTGGAAAAACCATCAACGGCATTGTCCGGCCTGCAAAAACCGGAAATTGTACCGGCTGTCCGACGGCCGGAGACGATGCGGCCGCTGCGGCTACACCTTCCACGACTTCAGCCGCCGCTTCCTGAACCGCTGCGCCTTCACGGCCCAGCAGTGGCTCTGGTTCCTGAAGCTCTTCTCCCTGGACGTCTCCCCGGCGGCCATCGGCGAACAGATGGCCGTCAGCTACGCCACCGTGCTCAAGGCGGCGGACACGGTCCGCCGGGCCATCCTGGCTCAGGCCCTGGACGCGCCCCGCCTCTACGCGGCCGGAGTCTGGCCCGGCCCGGGCAACCCCATGCCCGAGCGGGACATGGTCAACGCCCCGGTCTTCGGGATCATCGAACTCGGCGGGATGGCCATCTGCGACCTGCTCCCCGACCTGAGCGCCGAGAATCTGCTCCACTTCAAACTCAACTTCTGCCTCAAGACGGCAAGCATCGGCCAGGTGGTCTACACCGCGCCCTACAAGCAGTACCAATCGCTTGTTTCCTGCGGACCGGCCCTGTGGCCCGCACGGTACGTCAGGCACGCGGACAAGCGCCTGCCCGTGGAGGGTTCCCCCTTCTGGGCCTTCTCCAAACAGCGCCTGCGCCAGCTGCGCGGCGTGCAGTCCTCCCATTTCCCGCTCTATCTGAAGGAATGCGAACTGCGCTACAATTCGAGGGATCAGGATCTCCTGCCCGTCCTGGCCCAGGCCCTGTGCGCCTTCGTGCCCAGGCCCACGGAAACGAGAACGGCCGCCAACGGACTCGCCCAAGTCCGCTGACGGCCTATCACCTTGGAGGAGGGTGAAAAGTCAGGAGGCCTTGGTCTGTTCCTCCGCAAAACCCAGGGCCGCCCACGGCGCGGGCGAAATGGGCAGATACCCCCTGGCCTGGGCGGCGGCGTCCAGGTGGACCGCCTTCAGCGCGGCCAGGTCGAAATCGATCTTGCTGGCCTGCTCTACCAGATCCAGGCACGGGAGATACTGCCGGCACTGCTCGCAGGCGTAGATGTGCTCCCGCGGCGATTCGGGTATGGTAAACCGGGTCAGGGTCTCGTGGTCCTGATTCCCGCATCCCGGGCAGACCATGCGCACGAAGCGCCAGCGCTGGGTGCAGACCGGGCAGTGATGCCATATCTCTCCGCTCTTGGAGACGAGAAATTCGGACGGTTCCGGGTGGTTCTCCAGAACGGCCAGATCAGGGTCCGACCCGCAGACCGGGCAGTATGGCTTGCGCCAGAGTTCCACCGGCGCCTTGGACGCCAGAGCCTGCCGCTGAGCCGCGATGCAGGGGGCATAGGCGACGCCGAGGGCCATGAGCAGAAAATCGGAGGTGACGCCGACCCGGGCCGCAGCGGAGTCCAACGCCTCGCCGTCGCCTTGGGCCACGGCCTGCAGGCACTGTGAAAGCAGCTCTGGCATGTCCGTGAGCTTGCGTTCAAGCAGAGCCAGGCTCTCGGCCAGGCTCGGGAAGATGACGCCCATGACGGGCCACACGCGTGCGGCCGCCTGCCTGAAGGGCCCCTGGAGAAGTTGGATATCCAGGAAGTTGACGAGGGGTTCCCCGCTCAGAAAGTGATCCTCGTCGGGAGCGAAAGCGCCGAGGTCGACAGGTTCGAGGCTGTCGCGTGCCTCCGCCTGCCGGCCTAGCAGCAGCCCGAAGCGGTCGATGATCTCGCGAAAAGGTTCGTGACTCCTGCCCGTTTCCAGCAACGCGGCCTTCATTCCCGGAGTTCCTTTGGACGGCATGTCTGCTCCTTAGTAAAGTGGCCCGCCGGAAAACCCGGCGGGCCGTTGTGATGATGCGTATCAGCCCAGGATATTGCGCAGGGGCCTGGTCAGCCCGGCCAGGAAGTCCGCCCTGTTCAGGGGGCGGAGTTCACGCTGCGCGTACTGGTGGTACATCTCGCGGGGCTGGCTGACGAGGTAGATGACCGCCAGGTCGCCGGCGTCGAGGAGTTCGGCCTTGGGGAACTCCTTCTGTACCTTGGCCAGGCGTTCCTCGGCCAGCTTGAGCATGTCGGCGCGCTCGCCGAAGTTCATGGTCCCGGTGCAGCAGGTCTTGACGCACATGGGGATGAGCCCGGCCTGGACGCGGTCGATGCACATGTCGCACTTGGCCAGTTCGCCGGTTTTCTCATTGAGGCGCGGCACATTGTAGGGGCAGGCGTCGATGACTTCCTGCGCCTGCTCCGCGGTCAGTTCCTTGGTCTTCTCGGTGCAGACCACGATGCCCGTGGCCTCGTCGACCACGATGGCGCCCTCCACGTAGGAGTCGGACGCAGCCTTGCAGGCGGGCTGCAGGCAATGGCGGCACTGCTCGGGAAAGAAGAGCCAGTGCACGCGCCCTTCGATCTTGTGCTCCGAGAAGCGGACCAGTTTGAAGTTGTTGGGGGTCAGATCCGGCGGGTTCTGATGGGTGCCGGTCTGCTTGGTGGGCACGGCCTCATGGTCGTGCCACTGTTTGCACGCCACCTGACAGCCACGGCAAGCCGTGCAGCGGGTGGTATCGATGAAGATGCTCTTCGCCATGATGTTCCTCCCTGCTTAGATGGCCAGTTCCGTGACCTTGTCGGCCTTGCGGATGTTCACCAGACACGCCTTGTACTCGGGGATGGTGGTGTTGGGGTCGCCCACCGAGGGAGTCAGACGGTTGGTCGCGTCGCCGCAGCCGGGCGTGGTCCAGCCAAAGCAGAAGGGCATGCCGATGAGGTGCACGGTCTTGCCTTCGACCTGGAACGGCACGATGCGCACCGTAACCATGGCGATGGCCTCGACCTTGCCGCGGATGCTCTCCACCACCACCGGGTCGCCGTTCTTGATGCCCTTTTCGGCCGCCAGCTCGTGACTCATCTCCACATAGAGCTGCGGTTCGGCTTCGAGCAGGTACGGGGTGTTGCGGGTGTCGCCGCCGCCGCACCAGTGCTCTGTCAGGCTGTAGGTCGTCAGCACGATGGGGTATTTCGGGTCCGCGGGCTTGGCCAGCAGGTCCTTGTCGCTCTTGGCCACCTTCATGCACGGGTTGTTCATCTGGCTCGAGAACGGGTTCTTGGCCACCGGAGTCTCGGCGGGCTCGTAGTGTTCCGGGAACGGACCGTCCACGCGGCCGGGGCCGAAGATCTGGCCGTGGCCTTCGGTGTGCATGATGAAGGGGTAGGTGCCCTTTTCCATGGCCATGGGCGGCGCCGGACCATCCGGGATGTCGCCGATCCACTTGCCGTCTTCCCAGAGGATGACGGGCAGTTCCGGGTTGAAGGGCTTGCCCTGCGGGTCGACGGAGGCGCGGTTGTAGATGATGCGCCGGTTCATGGGCCAGGCCCAGGTGTAGTTCGGGAACAGGCCCAGCTTGGCCTGCATGGGCGTCTGGGTCAGGTCGCGGCGCTTGGCCAGGTTCTTGCCTGCCTCGGGGTAACAGCCGCAGTACAGCCAGTTCAGGCTGGTGGTGGAGCCGTCGGCCTGCAGCAGCGCGAACCCGGGCACCTGGTCGCCCTTCTTGTAGGTCTTGTCCTTGATGGTCACGTCCTTGGTGAACTGACCATTGATGCGCATGGCCATCTCGTCGGCGTTGTATTCCTTGGGCCAGTCATGGGACAGGATGCCCTCGGGGAAGACGCCCTTGTCCTTCTCGTAGAGCCCGCGCACGCGCTTCATGATCTCGGTGACCATCCAGCCCATGGACTTGCTCTGGCCGGCGGGCTCGTAACCCTTGTGGTGCCACTGGTGCCAACGGCCGGAGTTGGAGGTGGTGCCGTCCTTTTCGCCGCGCTGGCAGGAGGGCAGCAGGAAGACCTCGGTCGGGATCTTCTTGGGGTCCACGCTCGGGTCGCGCCAGAAGGAGCTCGTTTCGGTGTCGTGGACTTCGCCCACCACCAGCCAGTCGAGCTTCTGCATGGCCGCGCGGATCTTGTGGGTGTTGGGCATGCTGACGCACGGGTTGTGGCCGAAGATCATGCCGCCCTTCATCTTGCCGGCGTACATCCGGTCGAACATGAACATGCTCGCGTAGTCCACGCCGGGCTCGGCCTTGGGCAGGAGGCCGTAGCCGAAGCCGTTCTCCGGGGTGGCTTTGTCGCCGAACCAGCCCTTGAGCAGGCTGACCATGTACTTGGGCCGGTGCTGCCACCAGTTGACGCTCTTGGGGTCCTTGGTGGCCGGGGTGTTGGCCTTGAGGTAGTCGTCCAGGGTGGGCCAGGCGGTCGTGGGCACGCCGTGGTAGCCGGGGAGGATGTGCCACAGCAGGGCGTGGTCCGTGGAGCCCTGGACGTTGGGTTCGCCGCGCAGGGCGTTGACGCCGCCGCCGGCCACGCCGATGTTGCCCAGCAGCAGCTGGACCATGGCGGCCAGGCGGATGTTCTGCACGCCGACGGAATGCTGGGTCCAGCCCAGGGCGTACATCATGGTGCCGGCCTTGTCGGGCTTGCCCGTGGCCGTGTAGATTTCATAGACCTTGAGCAGGTTTTCCTTGGACACGCCGGTGATGGAGGAGACGGTGTCCAGGTTGTAGCGCTCGTAGTGCTTCTTCAGCAGCTGGTACACGCAGCGCGGGTCCTGCAGGGTCTTGTCGCGCTTGGACACGCCGTTCTCGTCCTTGGCGAAGGCCCACTTCTTCTGGTCGTACTTCTTCTTTTCCGGGTCGTAGCCCGAGAAGAGGCCGTCCTCGAACTTGTAGTCGTCGCCGACGATGAAGGAAGCGTTGGTGTACTCGACCACGTACTCCTTCTGGATAAGATCCTTCTCCAGGATGTACTTCACCATGCCGCCCATGAAGGCGATGTCCGTGCCCGAACGCAACGGGACATGAAAATCACTCCTGGCCGACGTGCGCGAGAATTTCGGATCCACATGGATCACCTTGGCCCCCGCGTCCTTGGCCTTCAACACCCATTTGAAGGAAATGGGATGATGTTCTGCAGCATTGCTGCCCATGATCAGAATAGCATTGGCGTTTTTGATATCGATCCAATGCTGGGTCATCGCGCCGCGTCCGAACGACTCTGCCAGAGCCGGTACAGTCGGGCTGTGTCAGACCCGGGCCTGATGATCGATATGCAAACCTCCCAGCGCACGGCACATCTGGTGCGTCAGGGCGCACTCCTCGTTGTCCATCTGGGAAGTGCCGAGCTGGAAGTAGGATTCCCAGCGGTTCACATCCTGACCCTTGTCGTTCTTGAGCATGAAATCCTTGTCGCGCGTGTCCTTGATCTTGCGCGCGATGCGGTCCAGCATCCAGTCCCAGTCCTTCTCTTCCCACTTGGCGCTGCCGGGAGCGCGGTACCTGGGCTTGAGGACGCGGTGGTCGCTGACGTGCATGCTGTAGTACGCCGCGCCTTTGGGGCACAACGCGCCTTCGCTGATGGGGTAATCTGGGTTGCCCTCGGAACTGATGATCTTGCCGTCTTTGACGTGCATGATGATTTCACATCCGCAGGAGCAGAAGGCGCAGGTCGAGATGACCTCCTTCGCCCCTTCGATCTTCAGGGCCTTCGCGTAGGCGTAGGCCGGCTTCAGATCGAACCCCAGTTGTCCCAGGGACATGGCCGCAACGCCAGCCCCCGTGATTTTCATGAACCCTCGCCGTGAAAACGTAGCCATCAAAACCTCCATGGTTTCTGGTTCTTGCACCCGTGGCCGCGCATTGCGGAACAGGCAACCGGCGCAAAGATGATGGCTGAATAACATTTCAATCAATATTTTCAATATGTTATAAAAAACACATATGATCTTCTCTGCGACTGTGAAAGGAAGAACGCCGTGACGAACTGCGTGTGATTCGGCAGAAATGCGGGCTGCCTGGCCTCGTCGACTTTTATGGTTCATCCGGGTTCGACAGGCCGACTCCGGATTTGCTCAACCATGATGGGTCGTTGTGGAAACTCGTCATTGCGAGGATTCTTCGACGAACGTGTCGGGCTATGCGCGGGCAATCCGGATTTTCGATGGGTAAAGACCGACGAGGCATGGATCGCGACGGCGAAGAGGCCTCGCGATAACGATGGTCGGGCACGTGTGGCGTGAGCTCGGCTCAATGCTCAACGACTTCAGTGGGCATCCAATGGCAACCTGGACGCTCAAAGCGGGTGAACCAGCTTATGACGGGGAAAAGGGCATGGAGATGGGACCGGCAAAATTGTTGTGACACTGTCACGACAATTCCTGCCTCCGGGAAGAGTTGCGCAAACTGCACCATGCAGGCAAATCCCGCATAGCTGAAGCCTCACCCGTACCCGAAGGTCGATTCTTGCGACACCGTCGCACGAATCTGTTTGTCGAACGCAGCCCCAGTGCCGTGCAGGTTTTCCCGCAAGAGCCGCCACCCGAGATGCACTCCCAGCAAGGCCA
Source organism: Desulfomicrobium sp. (assembly GCA_024709365.1). GTDB lineage: Bacteria > Desulfobacterota > Desulfovibrionia > Desulfovibrionales > Desulfomicrobiaceae > Desulfomicrobium. Next base: position 9,610 of record JANJWV010000057.1, read on the forward strand.
GGGTGGAATAGACTGCCGTAGCGATTCGCCGGCGGGCAGAGTGAATCAGGTCCCGCAAGTACGGTGGACACACGGCTTTTCTGCCGGGACCAAAGCGATCCGCATACCCATTGCTCCGGCCACACCCATCAGCGTTTTGAGGTTGGGATTTCCTTTCGTGGAAAGGCTCTTGTAGAGCGTCTTTTCGTGGAGACCTGTTGCTCTGGCAACTTCGGGCATGCCGCCAAAAGCCTTGGAAACATGGCGCAGCGCCAGCAAGAATCCTTCCGTATCCCCGTCTTCCAGACATGCATTGAGCATGTCCGCCGCCAAAGAGGGATCTTCCCGGTACATCCTGATGGCCACTTCATCAAAGGGCTTTGTAGCGCTCATTGCTTCCTCCGTTCATAGTCTCCCTTATATTCCCTGGCCCGCTGAATGTCCGCAGTTTGAGTACGCTTGTCCCCGGCACACAGTAACAGAACTATCGTGATGCCATCCTGCGTGTAGTACACCCGATATCCAGGTCCGTAGTTGATGCGCAGTTCGTACAATCCATCGCCCAGTCCCCTGTGATCGCCGAAATTTCCCATGGCTGCGCGCTGAATGCGCCGCAAAACGTGCACCTTGGCAAGTCTGTCGCGCAATTTGATCAGCCAGCCTTCGAGCGGGGCTGTCCCTTCGACAGTCTGGTAGACGACGATTTCAAAACTCGTATTCTTGTTCATATCGTAGTTTTTAATCTACTCACCGTCAACTTCTCCGGACGGAACTGCACGGACACTTTCATGGTTGATGTCCAACTCAAGCAGACAAGGGCCAAGCGAACTGTCCGAATCTCTTTGAGGCCTCCGGCCCGATGGCGTGGCGGGGCAAAATGTCACGCGCGGACTTCAGGGAAGTCTCGCGGAACAACCCGGGATGTCCGAGTCCTGTTCGTGCTCGTAAAGCCGGACAACTACCATCTTGCGACAAGAGGCTTGCCGCACGAACCTGAGCGCACACCCTTTATCCACGGGTTCCCGCGGGCACAGCCCGACATCCTTGACGTTCCGGTGTGTAAGGCGGCCGGCGACCGCATTATCCATCTCCTCTGTTCGGAGCTGTTCGGCATGCCGCGAGTGAGCCGGAATGGGTGCCGAAAAATTATCAAAAAATGAAGATATGGAAATTCGGTGCGTTGGCCACCGCTGTGACACTGGAGCTACGCAATTCGCGGTATGCACAGAGGACTGATGTGTGAAATACTCGGAAGAGAATGACTCGGCGTCGACAAAACGAGAGAAAGGACTCGAAATCTGGACCAAGACAAACGTTACATTTATGTCGGTTACTGCAAACATGTACAAATCCACAGCGCAACCTGTCCGGAAAGGAACGAGTTACGTCGCGGGTCCCGATCACGCTTTTCGGCGCTACCGTGACCGACTTGAGGCCAACCGGGCCGGAAAGCTAGGGATCTTTTTGTCACGATAGCGAAGTCGGCAACACCTTCCTGCGGCCCGGTTGTTGCAAAATGGCCTCTAACCACCAACGGCAGAACACCGCCCAACCCTCGCCAAGGAAAATGCGGATGGACACGACCTTTCTCTTCCCGGTGCAGCTCAGCCTGCGCGTGGCTGCCCTGGCCACCCTGACCTCCCTGACCTTCGGGGTGGTCCTGGGCTGGGTCTTCCATCGCTTCCGCTTCCCGGGCCGGGAACTGCTGGACTCCATCCTGAGCCTGCCCATGGTCCTGCCGCCCACGGTTTTGGGTTACTACCTCATCGTGCTCCTGGGCCGAAACGGCTTTCTGGGGCGCTGGCTGCAGGACGCCTTCGGGGTCACGCTCATCTTCACCTGGCAGGGGGCCGTCATCGCCGCCGCCGTGGTCTCCTTCCCCCTCATCTTCAAGTCGGCCCGAGCCGCCCTGGACGGCGTGGAGCGCAAGTACGAGGACGCGGCCCGGACCATGGGCTACCCCGAGTGGCGCGTCTTCCTGCAGGTCTGCCTGCCCCTGGCCGGCCGCGGCATCCTTGCGGGCACCATGCTGGCCTTCGCCCGGGCCATGGGCGAGTTCGGGGCCACGCTGATGATCGCCGGCAACCTGCCCGGCCGCACCCAGACCCTGTCCCTGGCCGTGTACAGCGCCACCCAGGCCGGCCAGGACAGTCTGGCGGCGCAGCTCGTGCTCGTCATTTCGGTATTGTGCACCCTCATCCTCTGGGTTTCAGGCAAGCTCCTGGCCCCCAAATGGCAGGCATGAACATGTTCGTCATCAGCCGCACCTCGGCCGTCAACGCCTCTTCCGCACCTGCGGCGGTGACCGCGCCGCCGACAGTCGCCTGCGACATCGACGCCCACGTCTGCGCTCCGGGAGCCGAGTTCCGCCTGCAGGCCAAATTCGAGGCATCGTCACGACGCATCGCCCTCTTCGGCCCGTCGGGCTCGGGCAAGAGCCTGACGCTCATGGCTCTGGCCGGCCTGCTCAAACCCCGGACCGGACGCATCGAGGTCCGCGGCCGGACCTTCTTCGACGCCGCCTCCGGCGTGAACGTGCCGGCCCGCAGACGCAACGTCGGCATCGTCTTCCAGGACTACGCCCTCTTCCCGCACCTGACCGTGCGCGAGAACGTGTCCTTCGGTCTGAAGCCATTCCTCGGCCCGCTGAGGCCGGTCCACCGGCGACGCGTCGACGAGCTGCTCGAACTGTGCGGGCTGGGCGAACTGGCCGGACAGCGCCCGAACCAGATCTCCGGCGGGCAGCGCCAGCGCACGGCCCTGGCCAGGGCCCTGGCCACGGAGCCGGACCTCCTGCTCCTGGACGAGCCCTTCACCGCCCTGGACCAGCCCCTGCGCGAGCGCATGCGCGCCGAGCTCTTCGCCATCCTGGAGCGCTTCGACATGCCCATGGTCATGGTCAGCCACGACCTCGACGACGTGGACCACTTCGCCCAGACCCTGGTGGCCTTCGGCCGGGGGCGGGTGCTGGACGTGGTCGACTACGAGGCGCGCCGCAGGACCGAGTCCGCCCGGCAGATTCTCGACCCTCTCTTTCTGGCCGCCGAAACCCGGACCGTCTGAACGGTCACGCTTCCCTCCCCTTCCGTGACCTCGTTGCAGGGCGCAATCTTTTCCCTTTACTTGAAAGGGAAATACGGTCCGCTTCCATCACCCCGGACCGACAAGCCCGGAGCAACGCATGGGACTCTGCATCCATCTTCGCAAGCGCCTGCCCCTTTTCGACCTGCGTCTGAACCTTTCCTGTCCCAGGGGATCGCTGACGGCCATCGTCGGCCCCTCGGGCGCGGGAAAAAGCACCCTCATCCGGCTCGTGGCCGGTCTGGAAACGCCGGACTGGGGGCGCATCGAACTCGGCGGGAGGGTGCTGTTCGACAAGGCGGCCGGAACGGACATGCCGACGCGCAAACGGCGCATCGGCATGGTCTTCCAGGACTACCCCCTCTTCTCCCACCTGACCGTCGAGAAAAACGTCGCCTTCTCCTGTCCCGACAAAGCCATGGTCGACGCGCTGCTGACCCGCTTCGGCATACGGCGCCTGGCCCGGCGCAAGCCCGAGGCCATCTCCGGCGGCGAGCGCCAGCGCGCGGCCATGTGCCAGGCCCTGGCCAGCAACCCCGACATCCTGCTGCTGGACGAACCTTTCTCGGCCCTGGACGCACCCACGCGCAAGGACCTGCGCCGCGAACTCCTGCACCTGACCGCAAGCCTGAACATCCCCGTGCTGCTGGTCACCCACGACCTGCACGAAGCCTCTGAGCTAGGCGACTCCATCTTTCCCATGACCGACGGCCGCCATGACCCCGAATGGCTCACGGGAGCCATCGCCGGGGCGCGGCATGCCGCCGGCCGTCTCTCAACCCGCGTCTGCGCATAAGGACCCGACATGAAAAAATCGCTGCTGACCCTCCTCTTCCTCCTCCTCGCCCTCCCCGCCCTGGCCGGCGACACCCTGCTCATCGCGTCCGGCGCCGGCTACAAGCCCGTTGTGGACGCCCTGGCCGACGCGTACGCGAAAAAGTCCGGGGCGACGGTGGAGCGCATCTACGGCAACATGGGCCAGGTCATCGGTCAGGCAAAGACCAGCGGCAAGGTGGACCTGCTCATCGGCGAGGAAGGCTTCCTGCGCGCCGCCTCCCTGCCCCTGGCCGAGAGCGCCGCCCTCGGCAGGGGGCGCCTCGTCCTGGCCTGGCCCAAGGGCAAGGGCGAACCGGCCGACCTGAAGTCCCCGGCCGTGGCGCGCATCGCCATGCCCGACCCGGAGCGTGCCATCTACGGCAAGGCCGCCGCGCAGTACCTGGACGCAAGCGGCCTGCGCGAGCCCCTCAAGGACAAGCTCGTGGTCGTGGGCACCGTGCCGCAGGTCTTCACCTACCTGGCCACGGGCGAGGTCGACGCCGGGTTCATGAACCTGACCCAGGCCCTGGCCGCTCCGGACCAGATCGGCGGGTACAGGGAGATGGACGAGAAGCTCTACAAGCCCGTGTCCATCGCCTGCATCCTGATGGAGAACGCCCCGTCCCCCGACGCTGCCCGCAAGTTCGCCGATTTTCTGGGCACGGACGACGCAAAGGCAATCATCGCCGCACACGGGCTCTAGACATGACGGAGTTGCTGACCGACCCAAGGACCATCGGTCCGCTGCTCCTGACCCTGAAAGTCCTGGCCATCGCCGGGGGCGCCCTGCTGCCGTGCGGGGTGCTCCTGGCCTGGTACCTGAGCGGAAAACCCTCGCCCGCCCGGACCGTGGTCGATTTCCTCGTGGCCGTGCCGCTGGTCTTCCCGCCCATCGCCACCGGCTTCATCCTGCTCATGCTGCTCGGTCGAAACGGCCCCCTGGCGGCCGTCATGCCCGTGGACGTCGTCTTCGCCTTTCCTGGGCTGGTCCTGGCCTCCATGGTTTCGGGGCTGCCCCTGCTGGTCAAGCCCGTGGAGGCGGCCCTGCGCAACCAGGGCCGGCGCCTGTCCGAAGTGGCCGCCGTCCTCGGCAAGACGCCCTGGCAGACGTTCCGGCTGGTCCTGCTGCCCTCGGTCCGCCGGCCGGTGCTGGCCGGATGGCTCCTGGCCCTGTGCCGGTCCATGGGCGAGGTCGGCGTGACGCTCATGCTCGGCGGCAACATCATCGGCCGGACCAACACCCTTTCCCTGGAAATCTACAACTGCGTCTTCACCGGCGAGCTCGACCGCGCCATGGCCCTGTGCGCCATCATCGCCACGATCTCCGGCGGGATGCTCTTCACACTCAAACGGCTGTCCGCCATCTAAAAACACACGGAGAACCACAATGAACACTCTCGAACAGGTCCGCCAGCGGGCTGTCGAATTCTGGGAGGAAGCGGGACTCATGGAGGAAACCGTCGAGGTCACGGCCGCGCCCCTGACCGTCGAACAGGCCATCGGCAAGCCCGAAGGCCGGGACTTCCCGATCCAGAAAGGCAAGGAAAAGCTCATGGAGGCCCGCTTCAAGGGCGCCAAGGGCCAGGCCTTCACCGACACCTACGGCAACTATCAGGGCACCCTGGCCGACATCGCCCGCCTGGACCTGACCGACCCAAGGGCCACGGCGGTCTTCGTGGCCACCCTGAACGCCGTCATGCGCAGCATGAACTTTGCCGCGTACACCATCCACTGCAAGGACGCCGGGCCGGCCGAATGTTCGAGCCGCATCGCCGCGCACATCAGGGAACGTCACGGCGCCCCGAAAATCGGCATGGCCGGGTTCCAGCCAGCCATGATCAAGGCCCTGAGCGGCGAGTTCAGCATGCGCGTCCTGGACCTCGACCCCGACAACATCGGCCAGGTCCGGCACGGCGCCCTCATCGAAGGCGGGAACGCCACGGCCGGCGTCCTGCGCTGGGCCGACCTGCTCCTGGTCACGGGCACGACCCTGGCCAACGGGACCATCGACATATTCCTGACGGACAAGCCGGTCATCTTCTACGGCACCACCATAGCGGGCGCTGCGGCCCTCATGGGATGGGAAAGATTCTGCCCGTGTAGCATGTAGGAATGAATATCGAACATTGGCATCCAATTTATCCCGTAATCACTTTTTCGATCACATCCGTGACAGCATAGACCAACTCGACAAAAATGACGCATATGAATCTTCAAATCATCACAAGGAGATTCATATGCGTCTATTCCTGCTCTCATTAATTTATTTCTGCATCATGCTGTCATCTGCAGCACATGCAGATAACGCGACTTCAACGGCAAAACCGAAGCCACTCGCGCCGGTCACGTTTCAGGACGGCAATGTTTTTGATCCCATGAAATTCGCCGTTATCGGCAAGTACGTCTATTATGACCAGTTCAAGATCTACACGGGTTCATCCAAGGACGATTCCGGCTTCGGAAAGCGCAGACGCACGGCCCATGCCGGCCAGCTGACCTTCCGCGCCGGGCTGTTCGAAGGCTTCGAAGCGTTCCTCACGGCCACGGCCTTCGACAAGGAACTGGAGCGCAAGAACGCCAAGGGGCTGACGGATGAAAGCGATGTCCAGGGCCTTGGCGACATCCAGGTCATGGGGCGCTGGCAGGCCTTGTCGCAGAAAAAGGGCGCCCCGCTTTCCCTGGCCCTGGGCCTGGGCCTTGAAATCCCCACGGCCGACAGCGACAACCGCAATTCCTTCGGCACGCAGCCGTACATGGGGCCGTTCCTGCAATTGGGGACCGGATCGTGGAACCCCAAGGCATCCCTGTCGGCGACACGGATCTTCGGACGCTCCCGCCTGGATGGGCAGCTCATGTACACGATCAATACCGAGGGCGAGCACCACATGGAAAAAGGCGACCAGTTCCAGTACAATCTGGGCTACGGTTTCGCCGTGAACAAATATTTCACGGCCGGCTTGGCCATGAACGGCGTGCATCAGGAAAAGAACACGCAGGAACTCTCCCCCGGCGTGGTCGGCAAAGACCCCAACTCGGGCTGCGACATGATCTTCCTCGGCCCCGAACTGAGCTTGCGGGTCGAACCGTTGAACATGGTCCTGGGGCTGGCCGCGCCCATCACCGTGTACGCCGACATGGAGGGCACCCAGCCCGTCGAGGATTACCGCGTCGTCGCCAAGCTGGCGGTGCAGTTCTGAAAAAAATCGGGGCCCGGCGCGAACTCGTCGCGCCGGGCCCCGCACCAAAAGGAACCCGAAGGGGCGAATAGTGGGTGAGGCTGACCCGGAAGGCCTTGAACCTGGCGCCGATGTCGTC
>JANJWV010000138.1 GCA_024709365.1 Desulfomicrobium sp.
GTTACACTGTAGCTGATCACGCCATTGATAGCGCCAAAACCACCAAATGCGAGGGTATCCGTTCCGAAGAGTGTTAGTTCATTTGCTCCAGATTGAAAGTACGATTGCATCCCACTTGCGAGCAAATATTCGAGTTTCCCACCAGATGTGTCGCTTGCTGATCCAGTCGTATTTAAATAAAATCCAGGTAAAGGTGCGGCAAAATTGTCAGTCCCTGTGCTCGACTGAATGGCTACAACACTATCATTGATGTAAAGAGCGTATTCATCATTTACACTTGCGCTAAATAGAAAGTCAATATTGCTGTAAAAGTTTGGTAAGGTAAATTCGTATCGCAAAAATTTTCCTATAAAATTTGGAAGGTAAAAATTTGTAGAATCTGGTGGTAGAGTGAATGTGACGTCATCAGGAAGTGTCGGAGCAAGTGCAGGGTTTGAGGTAAGGTTTATGCCTGACGTTGTAGTAGTGCTTACTAAAAAATCAGTTGCATTAAATTCAATTGTGGCGCCCAAAACAATATTAGGTAAAAATAATGTGAGAATCAAAATTGTGCTCTTTAAAATTTTGCATTTAAGCATTTTTTCCTCCTTATGTTGAAAATATAGTCACTTTTACAAGATCTTATCCTTGGTTATGGTTATATTGTTAAAATTGAGACTACGAAGGCCTGAATCTTAATAAATATAATCAAAACGGTGACAGTGATTGTTTCGTGATGCTATTCTGCAAAACAGGCCCACGGAGAGAAGGAGAGCTTAGCGATAGGAATTTTAATAATTTATTAGCATAATTCTTGCCAGAATTTTTATGATTATAATTCAATGTATTGGCTGAAATAATTTATTTGTGTGGTATTACTATGTAAAATTGCCCGACATATTTGAGGCGATAAGGCATATGCAGGATTCTTCGCGAAGAAGTTCAAGGAGATGAATCATTGATTGCAATGCTCGATGAGCCGGAAAATTTTACAATCATTTAACAATATCCGCTCTGGGATGAATCACCATAAACGTCTCATGTGCATAGTGATCAGTTGTCATTGATGCGCATTGTATTCAACAATCCAGGCCCTTCCGGACAAGATTCTGGAAATACGCGGACAGCGTGTCCTGCTCGATGCCGATCTGGCCGACCTCTTCGGGGTGCCGACCAGGCGGTTCAACGAGCAGATCAAGCGCAACCTGCAACGGTTTCCGGCGGATTTCATGTTTGTTCTTACAAAACAGGAGATTATAAACTTGAGATCGCAATTTGCGACCTCAAGTGGTGGACATGGCGGCCGACGGTACAGCCCCCGCGCCTTTACCGAGCACGGCGCCATCATGGCGGCCACGGTGCTGAACTCCTCACGGGCCGTCGAGATGAGCGTGTACATCGTGCGGGCGTTCGTCAGGTTTCGCGAGGTGCTGTCCTCTCATCGCGAATTGTCCGCGAAACTCGGGGAACTTGAAGCGCGTCTGGACGACCATGACCAGGCCATCGGTGGCCTGATCCGGGCCATGAAGGCGCTCATGGAGCCCGAAGCGCCACGAAAGCGTCCCATAGGTTACATCAGGGATTCCGGAGACTGAAGCCGTCTCCTTCTTTTCAGATTCGGGCGGCCAGAACCGTCATGTAGAAGACCTCGAATTCCGCCATTTCCATGTCCCCCCGCCGCAGCCACTCGGCCAGCCAGGCCGTGCGAAGAGCCAGGGTCCAGGTCGGCAGGCAAGCTTCCAGTTCCGCGTCGAGCAGTCCTTCATTCCGTGCAGTTTCCAAGAATGCGCGGGCGAATGTCCCGTCCAGGGCCTCCTCGTCCTCGCTGCCCACACAGCCAAGGATCAGGGCAAGGTCGTGCAGGGCGCACTTGGGGCCGCAGAACTCCCAGTCGATGGCCGCCAGAATGCGGTCCTGGCCCCAGATGACATTCAAAGGGTGCGGGTCGCCATGGCAGAAGACGGTCGGCAGGTCGCCGCATGCATTCAGGCTGCGGTCCAACAGGGAGAATATCGCGGCCAGCCGGCCGTGGATCTGAGGATGAAGGCGGCGGGTGTCGGCCTCGATGCGTAGGGCGTAGGCGCGCAGGTCGAAGGGCGGTTCTTCCGTGGCCAGGCCCCCGGCCGCCCGTCGCATTTCCGCCAGGTAGCGGGCCAGGGCCTCGCCGCGCCAGGCATCGCGCCAGTACGATTCGCGGTCCAGAAGCACGCCGTCGAGAAACGGCAACAGCTGCCAGTGGCGTTCCTGCGCGAACTGGGTGGTTAAGCCGTCATTTCCGGGCAAGGGTGCGGCCACCGGCAGGCCGCGGCGGGACAGGTGCGCCAGTCGCGCGGCAATGGCGGTCTTGCGGGCCAGGCAGCCTGCGTCGAGCTCTTCCAGAAGCCAGTTCGCCGCGCCGGCCCGGACCACGACGCGGTCCACGCAGCGTTCGGGGCTGCCCTGGATGGGTATTTCGGGTCTGGCGCGCTCCAGGCGCAGATCCCACGCGGCCAGGATGGAATCGAGGAAGCTCGGGTCGAGGTTCATGCAGGACAATCGGCGGCGCTCACCACTTGCGGTTCACGTAGCGGATGACAAGGAAAGCCAGGACGGCGATGACCACCGTCATGGCCAGGAGCAGCCCGAAGATGTCGGTGCTCTTGCCCACGAAGCGCAGGGCGCCCATGGTCAGCACGCCGACGATGCCGCCGATCCAGAGCAGTGCGTTTTGCTTTTTCAAGGTAAACCTTCTTTGCGGGGCGAACACCATTGCTCAGCGCTGGTCCCAGTTGACCGCACTTCATAGGGGGCTTTGTTCTCGTTGAGGCGATTGATCCAATAGCCCGGCCTGCGCCTCATATTGGCCACCGCCACGATTTCGAGATGGTCGGGCCGAACATGGTAGATGATGGAAAATGGAAAGCGCTTGGTGCGACAACGACGGGTGCGGGTCGTAAAGGGGCTCCATGCCGATGGATTCATTGTCAGGCGGTTTACTGTAGCGAGGACTTCATCCAAGAACGCACCCCCCAGGCCGGGTTCGCATTCTTCATAGTACTCGACCGCGTGCACCAGTTCGGCGCGTGCAAGAGGGTGGAAGCTGACGTTCATCTGCCAAGGCGTTGTCGAATGTCGGCAAAGACCTCCGCACCGGGAATGGATTGCACCTGGCCTGCGTTCAGATCGTCGATCCGCCGTTCCGCCTCGACTGCCCATGCCTGTTCGATGTTTTTGTCGTCGGGGGCGTTCAGGCTTTCAAGGATCGTTTCGACAATTCGTATCCGGTCCTCGCAAGGCAGGGACAGGATTTCTTCCGTCAGTTTCGCGGTTGTCGTCATCGGTAAGCCCTCCAGTGACCCGTGGAGCGGGACACGAAATCCGTGTTGTCTTTGCGCTGGCTACCGTGGTCGTTGTGACAAATCAAGTCGGTCGCGTCGTCGGCCTCGGGACTGGCCTGCAAATGAAAAGGGCAGGTGCGATCCGGCTATCCGCACCTGCCCAAGATGGCGAAACGCCGGGTATCCTAGTGGTCGGCCGGCTGGTTGGTCAGGCCCATGGTTTCGAGCAGGTGGAAGATGATGGACATGAGCATGCCGACCACGGTGCCCAGGGCCATGCCCTTGAGCTGGACCGTGCCGATGCTCACGGCCGTTCCGCTCAGGCCGACAATGAGGACGATGGCGGTCAGGATCAGGTTGGCCGGCTTGGAGTAGTCGACCTTGGACTCCACCAGCATGCGGATGCCCGAGGCGGCGATGACGCCGAAGAGCAGGATGCAGATGCCGCCCATGACCGGGGTCGGGATGGACTGGATGAAGGCCGAGAGCTTGCCGACGAAGGCCAGGCAGATGGAGATGACGGCCGCCCCGCCGATGACCCACACGGAGTAGACGCGGGTGATGGCCATGACGCCGATGTTTTCGCCGTAGGTCGTGACCGGCACGGAGCCCATGAAGCCCGACAGGGTGGTGGAGATGCCGTCGCCCAGCAGCGAGCGGTGCAGGCCGGGGTCCTTGGTCAGTTCGCGACCGACGATGTTGCCCGTGACCACGAGGTGGCCGATGTGTTCGGAGATGACCACAAGGGAGGCCGGGATGATGATCAAGATCTTGTCCCAGTCGAATTTGGGGGTGTAGATCGTCGGCATGGCCAGGACCGGTGCGGCCGAGATGATGTCGAAGTTGACCATGCCCATGGCGATGGACACGCCGTAGCCGACGATGATGCCGATCAGGACCGGGATGACGGCCATGAAGCCCTTGAAGACGATGGAGCCGAAGGCCACCACGAGCAGGGTGACCATGGAGACGATGATGGCGTTCATGTCGTAGACGCCGGCCTTGTCGGGCATGATGCCGGCCATGCCCGTGGCCACGCCGGCCAGTTCCAGGCCGATGAGGGCCACGATGGGGCCCATGGTGGCCGGCGGCAGCACGACCTTGATCCAGTCGGAGCCGAATTTGCCGATAATGAGCGCCACGGCGCAGAAGATCAGACCCGAGACGATGAACCCGCCCAAGGCGTAAGGGTAGTTGCTCCCCCACATGGCCGCGTCTGCGCCGAGGACGACGAAGACCGGGGACAGGAACGCGAAGCTCGAACCCAGGAAGGCCGGCGCCTTGCCCTTGCACAGGAAGAGATAGATGAGCGTGCCGATGCCGTTCATGAGCAGCACGATGGCCGGGTCGATCTTGAACAGGGTGGGGACCAGCACCGAGGCCCCGAACATGGCGAAAAGGTGTTGCAGACTCAATGGGATGCCCTGGAGCAATGGCACCTTTTCCTCAACCTGGATGATTCTTCTGCTCATGAAATGCTTCCTCAATGGATGATGTGTTGCAAGGCCAAATGGGCCCGTCCCGCGCACACGCCGCAAGGGGCCTGCCGCGCAGACCCCAAATCTGCAGTCTCGTACATGCAGAGCCGTGGGTGGTCAAGAGCGGCCGGAGGCTGCGGGGGAGTCAGTTCGCGAAGGGAACCAGCACATTCCAGAGAAGGGCGAGGTGATGCGGGTCCGGATGCCGCAGGTCGTCGATGCGTCCGATCACTCCGTGCACGCGACGGCCGGAGAAGGATTCGATGGCTGTGATGTTTTCGGTCCGGTCGGGTCCGGGCACGGCGTCGTCCGGGTCTAGGAGGATTGCGCCCAGGCAGTCCGCACCCCGCGCGGCGATGGCTTCGAAGGTCAGCAGGGTGTGATTGACGGTGCCGAGGCCCGCCCTGGCCGCGACGAGGATTGCGGCCCGGCAGGCGACGGCCAGGTCGAGCATGTTCTTCTGCGCCGTGACCGGCACGAGCACGCCGCCCGCGCCCTCGACCACCACGATGTCGTGGCTGGCCGCGCGGCCTTCGATGAATCTCTGCAGCGCCTCGAAATCCACGGGTTCGCCTGCGAAGAGGGGGGCCTTGGGCAGGGGGCGGAGGCTGTGGATGCAGTCCGCGGGCTTCATGCCGGCGGGCAGCCCTGCCAGCAGGTGGCGGTGCAGGAAGGCCGGGTCGGAATCCGCGTCCGGGTCGATGCAGCCCGTCTGCACGGGCTTGAGGTACACGGCGTCCCGGCCGGCCAGGGCGCGCATGACCAGGAGGCTCAGCACGGTCTTGCCGACGTCCGTGTCCGTGCCGGTGATGAAGAGGACTTTTCCGGGCCGTGTCATGATTCCTCCCTCAGCGTCGCGGCCAGGGCGTCGCGCAGCGTTTCGACATGCCGCCTCGTGTGCAGGCTTGTCAGGTTGGCGCGCAGGATGGCCTGACCCAGGGGCACGGTGGGGTAGCGCGCCGCGAAGACGAGCACGCTCCGGCTGCGCAGGGCCGAGGCCAGGCGGGCGCACCGGGCCTCGTCGCCGACCTCAAGGGCCAGAATGTGGGCCGCGCCGTGGACCGGCAGAAGGTCCCCCAGGATTCTGCGCGCCTCGTCCCCACGCTCTTTCAGTTGCGTCCGTGCTTCATCTGCAGCCGCGACGCGCTCCAGCATCGCCGCCACCATATCCCCGTGCCAGGGCGGCAGGGCGGTGGTGTAGATGAATCCCTGGCCGAAATGGACGAGATGGTCGCGCACCGCCTCCGGGCAGAGGATGAAGGCCCCGAACAGCCCGAAGGCCTTGCCCAGGGTGCCCACGGCCACGTCGGCCACTCCCCGCGCCAGTCCGCGGCCGCCCTCGCCAAGGACGCCGAAGGCATGGGCCTCGTCCACGATGCACAGGAAGTCGAACTCCTCCTTCATCCCCTTGAGAGCCCCGAAGTCCGGGCTGTCCCCGTCCATGCTGAACAGGGACTCGGTCAGTACGGCCTGCACCTGGTGCGCCCGCAGAATCTTCTCCAGATGGCCCATCCGGTTGTGCCGGAAGGTGTGGAAGGAGGCCCGGCTGTGGCGCACGCCGGCCATGGTGCTGGCGTGGGCGCGCTTGTCGAGGGCCAGGGTGTCCTTGTCGCTGAATATGGTGGCCAGCAGGGTCAGGTTGGCCAGGAAGCCGCTGCCCAGGATCAGGCAGGACTCGTATCCGAAATGTGCGGCCAGGGCTCGTTCTGCCTCCACGGTGGCCGAGGAGGTGCCCGTGACCAGGCGCGAGGAGCCCGAACCGCAGCCCTGCATGCGGCAGAGACCGGCCAGATGTCCGGCCATGGCCCGGTCTTGGGCCAGGCCCAGGAAGTCGTTGGAGGAGAAGTCCAGGATTTCTCGTCCTTCCACCACTGCGAAGGCGCCGCGGTGTTCGGACACGGCCAGGAGTTCCCGGCCCAGGCCGGCGGCCTTGCGGGCTTCCACGTCGGCGCGCAGTCTGCTCAGGAGCGGGTGCATAGGGCCTCGAAACGCTGGCGGAAAAAGGTGTCGGGGGATGCCAGGGGTGTATGGCCCATGAGCATCCGGCAGGCCGGAGCACCGTCCCTGATGACATCGTAGGCGGCCCCGGCCGAGGTCTCGGCGACGAGGGTGGCGTGGATGGTCAGCGAGCTGCGGCCCAGCCCCGGGTCATGGACAAGGTCCGAGACGGACGCGAGGAATGCGCGGACCGCGAAGTCGTGGCGGCGGCGCAGATGCAGCCCGCAGGCCTGGGCCAGGGCTTCCAGGGCCAGATAGGGCGGCAGTCCATCCGCAGTCTGGGCCACGATGTCCCTCTCGTCGCATGAAACGACGGCGTCCAGGGCCACGGAAGGGTCGAAGGCGGAAAAGTCCGCACCGGGCGCGTCCTCAAACCTCGACGCTGCATGGCGTGCATCAGGACTCATGCCGCATCCTTCCCGGTCTTGAATTTCTTGAGGCCCAGACAGGCGTTCTGTCCGCCGAAGCCGAAGCTCTGCAGGAGCAGATTTTTCGGCCGCAGGGCCATGGGTCTGCGCAGCAGGGGGAGGTCCGGCCAGGCCGGGTTATCGAGGTTGGCGATGGCCGGGAAACGGCCAGCCTCGGCGCAGACCAGGCCCACGGCCAGCTCCGCCGCGCCGCAGGCTGAGGCCAGGTGCCCCATGCGGGACTTGAAGGCGCACACGGCCCGGGCGTTGGGAACGGTCCCGGACAGGACGGCGGCCTCGGCCTCGTCGTTGAGGACCGTGCCCGTGCCGTGGGCCAGGACGCAGAGGTCCCGGGTGCCGAGCTTTTCCAGGCACTGGCGCACGGCCCTGGCGGCCGACGTCCCAGCGGGATCCGGACCCGTCAGGCTGCCCCCGTCCAGGGACGAGGACGCGCCGACGACCTCGGCCAGGATCTTCGCCCCCCGCTCCGTGGCGTGCTCCAGGCTCTCCAGGACGAACATGGCCGCCCCTTCTCCGATGGCGAAGCCCGAGCGGTCGCGGTCGAAGGGACGGCAGGCCTCCTCGGGCCGGACGAAATCCGTGGCCAGAACCCCGGCCTGGCGGTAGGCGCGCACCCCTTCAACAGATAGGCGCGAATCGCCGCCGCCGGCCAGGGCCACGTCGGCCAGGCCCGCGGCCACGGTCCGGAACGCCTGGCCCAGGGCCTGGGTGGAACCCGCGCAGGCCGTCATGATGGTCAGGTTCTCGCCGTGCAGGCCCAGCTGTTCGGCCAGGGTCGCGGCCAGGGTGTTGGGCAGACAGTCCAGCAGCCACAGGGCCTTGTCCTCGCGCGGGACGGCCTGGAGATTGGGTCCCAGGCCCAGGAAGAGTCCGGCGCGGTCCAGGTGATGCGGCCCGAGGCCCGCCTCGGACACTGCGCGCACGGCCGCGGCCAGGCAAAGCTGCTGGCCGCGCGTCAAATAGCGCGCGTTCTTGCAGCGGCCCACGTAGGAACGCAGGTCGAATCTGGCCACGGGACAGACGGACACGTGCCGGTCGGCGGCCCAGCGCTCGAAAGGTCCGTGGGGGGCTTCCAGGGCGGCCAGAACCTCTCCGGGCGTCGACCCCAGGGGCAGGATGAAGCCGCTGGCCGTGATGACCACCCGGCGGGCCATCAGTCCTCCCGGTCCCCGGCGCGGTCGGCGGCGTAGGCGGCCAGGTCGCGGACCTTGATCACGGGACCTCCCTCGCGGTCGGCCAGGATTTCGGCGATGCGGGCGCGGTCCAGGTGCGGGTACTCGGCGGTCATGGCCTCTTCGGGGGCCTTACCCGCCTTGGCGGCGCGGGCCAGGACCTGTCGCATGTTCTTCAGGAAAAGGGTGTCGTCGTCGACTTCCATGTCCAGACGGTGCTGCATGGCCACGCCGATTTCGAGCAGGTCGATGGATTCGGCCCGCAGGTCGCGCACGACGTAGGTTTCGGGAGTGATCTGGACCGGGTCCAAGTCAAGGATGTCGGCCAGAATGTCGGTGATGGAAGCCGTGATGTCTTCGGGATTGCTCATAGGTATTTCTGCGCCGTCAGTCCGGCGTCCATGGTGATGGTGGTGCAGGTCAGGGCCAGGGCCTGGTCCGAAAGGAGAAAAAGGAGCGTCGAGGCGGCCTGTTCCAGGCTCACGACCTTGCCGCCGAGGTTCTGCCGCCTGTCGCCTTCGTCCAGAAAGCGTTTGCCCCGGCCAGCGTCGACGAGGCCCAGTCGCAGGCTGACGGAGGTCACGCCGCGCGCGCCCAGCTCCAGCCCCAGGCTCTGGTACAACCCCTCGGCCGCGCGTTTGGCCGCGCAGTAGAAGGCCTGGCCGGGCGCGGGCAGGGCCGCGGCCGTGGACGAGACAAAGACCAGCCGCCCGAAACGGCGGGGCAACATGGACCTGGTCACGGTCCGAAGCAGGCGTAGACGGCCGGAAACATGAGCTTCGAGATAGCTCTCGGCCTCGTCGCCCGCGGCCGCGGCCAGGCCTTCGAGGTCGCCCTGGGCCAGGTCCACGAGATAGTCGACGCCGGCGTCGAGGGCGGGCTGCAGGGCTTCGAAATCATGATCTCCCAGCGCCAGCCGTGTGCTTGCCAGGTCCGGGAAGCGCCGGGCCACGGCCTCGCGACCCGCGTCCGAGACGTGGGTCGGGATCACGGTCACCCCTTCCTCCCGCAACAGGGCGGCCAGGGCCAGGCCCATGTCGCTCCCGCCGCCGAGGATGAGGGCCGTACGGCCGCGAAAGGAGAGCTTCACGGCGCGATCCTCCCCCGGGCGAAAACGGTCTCGCCCTGGCTCAGGGTGCAGGCGAACTCCCCGCCGCGGTCCTCGATGCGCAGTTCGTACGCGCCGGGCGCGGCGAAACGGGCGAAGGAAAAGCGCCGGACCCTCAAGGGCCCCGCATGGTCGAGGCGAGTGCGCACGGCATCCAGGCACAGGCCCATGATCAGCGTGCCCGGCACCACCGGGTTGCCGGGGAAATGCCCGTTGAAGCAGGCGTCGCCGGGGTCGAAGGACACGGGCAGGGTCAGATCCACGAGCCCTGCTCCAGCATGCGCGTGTCGGCGTCCAAGTCCCGGCCGCGGGTGGTCAGGTAGTTGCCGATCATCATGCCGTTGGCCCCGGCCAGGGGCAGCCAGGACTGGTAGTCGCCCAGGACCCGCTCGCGCCCGCCGGCCACGGTGATGTCCGCGTCCGGGAGCATCAGCCGGAAGAGCGCCACGGACTTGAGGGCGTCGTGGGGCGTCAGCAGTTCCATGTCCTGCAGGGGCGTGCCCGGTATGGGGTTCAGGAAATTGAGCGGCACCGTGTCGACCCCGAGTTCCGCCATGGTCGCGGCCAGTTCGATGCGCTGGTCCCAGGACTCGCCCAGGCCCAGGATGCCGCCCGAGCAGACCTGCAGGCCGTGTTCTTTGGCCAGCAGCACGGTTTCGATGTCCTGATCGTACTCGTGGGTCGTGCAGATGGCCGGGAAGTGCGAGCGGGCCGTCTCCAGGTTGTGGTGGTAGCGGGACAGGCCAGCGTCGACCAGGCGGCGCACGTACTCCGGCGTCAGCAGGCCCAGGGACGCGCTCAGGGAAAGGTCCGTGCGTTGCCGCAGCTCGCGCAGACAGGCGCAGACGCGCTCGATCTCGTCCTCGGCCAGGCGCAGGCCGCTGGTCACGATGGAGTAGCAGGACGCCCCGGCCGCGTGCATGGCCAGGCCGCGTTCCACCATCTCCTCCAGCGGGAGCAGGGGGTGCGTCGGGCTGCCGGTGCGGTAGTGGCCGCTCTGGGCGCAGAAGGCGCAGTCCTGGGAGCATGTCCCGGACTTGGCGTTGATGATGGAGCAGGTGAAGGACACGCGGCCTCTGGCCTTCATGACCGCGTTGGCGGCGAAGAGCAGTCCGGTGGTGTGTTCCCGGCCCAGGGCGGCCAGGGCGCGGCCGTCATCCTGCGTCAGGGCGCCGCCCTGGAGGATGCGGTCGAGAAGGGTGCTGACGAGTGGGTTGAGCATGGTGTTTCCGTGAGAGGCGGCAGTATTCGGGGCACTGTGCCTTGTCAAATGCCGTGTGACGTTTCGGCGCGAAGGCAACGGGCGCTTTGACCTCACCGGCTGATTAAGCTACCGAGCACGAGTCATGAATGCAAAGAAAAATTCCGATCCGATCCCGCCGGACTATTCGTCCGTACAGTGGGTTGCCGCCTCCCTGGACAGCCAGCACCCGGCCGACACGGCCGACGAGCTGGAAAACCTGTCCCTGGCCGAGCAGCTCGAGTACATCCGGGAGATGGACGTGGAGGACGCCTCCGAGTCCATCACGGAGATGGAACGCCACGAGCGAAACCTCCTCATGAGCCGCCTCTCGCCGTCTTTCGCCGCGGCCATCCTGGAGGCCATGTCCCCGGACGACGCCGCGGACATCCTCGAAGACCTCGACGACGACGTCCGGGTCCGCATCTTCAAGAAGCTCGAGCGCGAGGACGCCGAAGAAATCTCCGACCTGCTGCAGTTCGACCCGGACTCTGCCGGCGGTGTCATGAACACGGAGATCCTGGCCCTGGACCAGTCCATGAACGCCCAGCAGGCCATCAATCTCATCCGCGAGCGTGTGGAGGAGACGGAGATCCCGTATTACGCCTACATCGTGGACGAGTACCGGCACCTCAAGGGCGTGGTCTCCCTGCGCGACCTGCTGCTGAGCCCCGGCCGTACCCTGCTCAAGGACCTCCTGGGCGACCAGAACCTCATTTACGTCCCCTTCGACACGGACAAAGAAGAGGTGGCCCGCCTCATCAGCCGCTACAACTTCCTGGCCCTGCCCGTCGTCGACCACGAGCAGCGCCTGCTGGGCATGGTCACCGTCGACGACGTCATCGACATCATCCAGGACGAGGCCAGCGAGGACATGCAGTCCATGGTCGGCGCCGGTCGGGACGAAACCGTGGACTCGCCCTGGACCTACTCCCTGCGCATGCGCCTGCCCTGGCTGGTCATGAACGTCCTCAACTCGGCCATTTCGGCCTTCGTCGTGCACCTCTTCGAAGGGACCATCGCCCAGATGGCCCTGCTGGCCGCTCTCATGCCCATCGTGGCCAATCAGGCCGGCAACACGGGCCAGCAGGCCCTGGCCGTCATGATCCGGCAGCTGGCCATGGAACGGTTCAACCGCAAGAAGAGCTGGGTGGCCGTGTTGCGCGAGGCCAAGATCGGTACGGCCAACGGCCTCATCGTCGGCGTGCTCGTTTTCGCCGGCCTGTTCGCCTGGACCCGCAACCTCGGGCTGGCTTCGGTCATGGCCGTGGCTCTGGGCCTGGACATGCTCATTGGCGCAGTGGCCGGCGCCTCCATCCCCCTCGTGCTCAAGGAGATCGGCCGCGACCCGGCCCAGGCCTCGAGCATCTTCCTGACCACCCTCACGGACAGCCTCGGGTTCTTCACCTTCCTGGGCCTGGCGGCCCTGTTTCTGTTCTGAAGTTGCGACAGCGGTGAGGAAACGGGGCGCCGCCCCGCACCCCGCAAGGGGCGCGCCCCTTGACCCGCGTTCATTGTGGCCTTTGGGAGGGGTTATCGCGAGGAGTCTTCGGCGAAGCAATCCATTTTCGGAATTATTGGCGAGATAACATGATCGGCGGGAACTTTCGCGCTGGAATTGATTGCGGAAGGCGCGAGGCGCTTTTCGAGGGTGAAGTGTAGCCGTCTACATGAGCCCTCGAAAAGCGGTGAAGCAACGCAGTCCACAATCAATTCTCGGCGCTTTCACTCTTCGGGCTCGACGGCGTCCATGAGATCGATGGTGAGGCGCAGGAAGTCCGCTTCGGTGATGATGCCGCACAGGGCCGCGTCGCAGACCACGGGCAGGCAGCCGTATTTCTCCTCCAGCAGAAGCCTGGCCGCCTCTTTCAGGGACAGGTCGGGGCTGACCGTGACCACGTCGGTCTGCATGATCTCCGTGATGGGGATGCCGGCCTCGATCTCGTCCTGGGTCTCACGGTCGATGCCGGCCAGTTCGGAGATGGTCGCGGCCAGGATGTCGCGGTGGGTCAGCAGGCCCGCGAAGCGGCCGGCGTCGTCGACGATGGGGATGTGGCGGATGCGGGCCAGGTTCATGAGGTCCTTGGCCGCGCTCAGGCTGTCGTGCTGGTTGAGGGTGAAGACGTCCTTGGTCATGATATTTTTCACCTGGAACATGGCGTACTCCTTTTTTCTCATTCTTCGCCGATTCGATCGGCCGGCGCAAGAAAAAGGTTTGCAGCGGGGTTCCATGGGCCTTGCGGGGACGCGTGAGTTGACTTGGTGGGTGAAATCTGGTTTGCATCGAGCGTTTAGGCAATGATTTCCAATGAATCGAATCGTCCGGGGGATGAGGGAACTTGAAGGGGCTAGTTCGCAATCGCGAGAGGATGGTGCGGGAGCAGATCGAGGCTCGCGGGATCACGGACGAGCGCGTGCTTTCTGTCATGCGCCAGGTCCCGAGGCACCTCTTCGTCGACGAGGCTCTGCAGGTCCAGGCCTACGGGGACCATCCCGTTCCCATCGGCCTCGGCCAGACCCTGTCCCAGCCGTACATCGTGGCCCTCATGACCTCGCTCCTGGTGGTCCGCCCCCAGATGCGCATCCTCGAGATCGGCACCGGCTCGGGGTACCAGGCGGCCATCCTGGCGGCCATGGGCGCCGAGGTCTTCACCGTGGAGCGCATCAAGCAGCTCTACATGACGGCCCGCACAAGGCTCCTGGACATGCGGTACTTCAACGTCCGGGTCAAATTGGACGACGGCACAATGGGCTGGCCGGAGCTGGGCCCCTTCGACCGCATCATCGTCACGGCCGGGGGGCCCGAGGTCCCGCAGCCTCTCCTGGATCAGCTGACCGATCCGGGCATCATGGTCATTCCCGTGGGGCGGGCCAAGCGGGAACAACGTCTTCTGCGCATCTTCAAGAAGGAGGGCCGCATTCATCAGGAGGACCACGGCTCCGTGGCCTTCGTGGATCTGGTCGGCTCCCACGGCTGGAAAGTCTGAAGCGGCGCCGCCCCGGACGCCGCCTTTTTTATCGAGAACGAAAAGCCCTTTCCGATCCCGCGCGGCGGGACGGCGGGCGAAGATACACCCGGAGGGAACATGTCTTCCAAGTCTTCCTGCTCGAGCTGTTCGAGCAAGCAGAACCTGGGCACCATCCAGGACAGCCCCGAGTCCAAGATGGAGCGCCAGGACAAGGTCATCGCCAGCACCCTGTCCAAGATCAAGTACAAGCTCTTCGTCATGAGCGGCAAGGGCGGAGTGGGCAAGAGCTCCGTGTCGACCAACCTGGCCGCCGGCCTGGCCCTGCGCGGCTACAAGGTGGGCCTGCTGGACGTCGACATCCACGGTCCCAGCGTCCCGCACCTGCTGGGCCTCAAGGGCCTGCTGGACATCGACCCCGAGAAGGGCATCCAGCCCAAGCGCTACAGTGAGAACCTGTCCGTGGTGTCCATGGAGTCTCTGCTCAAGGACCCGGACCAGGCCGTGTTGTGGAAGGGCCCCATGAAGACCTCGGCCATCCGCCAGTTCGTGTCCGACGTGGACTGGGGGGAGCTCGACTTCCTGGTCATCGACTCGCCTCCGGGCACCGGCGACGAGCCCATGGCGGTGCTGAAGACCGTGCCAGACGCCCTGAGCATCGTCATCACCACGCCCCAAGAAATTTCTTTGGCAGACGTGAGAAAATCGATTAATTTCCTGCAGTACGTGAAGGCGAACATACTCGGCGTGGTCGAGAACATGAGCGGGCTCATCTGCCCGCACTGCTCGCAGCAGATCGATCTTTTCAAGAAGGGCGGGGGAGAGGAACTGGCCAAGAAGTACTCGCTGGAGTTCCTGGGCGCCATTCCCCTCGATCCGGCCACGGTGGTCGCCGGCGACCTGGGCAAGCCCGTGGTCATGCTCGATGTCGACTGCCCGGCCAAACGGGCGCTGCTGGCCCTGGCCGACCGCGTCGTCGAGGCCGCCCGCAACAGCCTGGAGGCGGTCTCAAGCAGCCACGTCTGAAAATGAGGTGACGGTGGGCTTATGAAGCATGTCGTGGTGGTTTCCCTCTTCCTGATGCTCCTCTGGCCCGGCGCGGACGCGCGGGCCAAGGGCATATATTATATGGTCAAGGAAGACGGTTCGCTGTGCATCACGGACATCCCGACGTCCAAGCGCTTCAAGCCCTACAAGTTTCAGAAGTCCATCAACTACATCCGCAGGGCCCTGGTCGGCTTCAAGCGCGACAAGCGCACCGTGCAGGAGGTGGAGGCCATCGTCTCGGGCCTGTGCCGCAAGCACGGCGTGGACAAGAAACTCGTCATGGCCGTCATCGACGTGGAGTCCGGCTTCAACGCCGGGGCCGTGTCCACGGCCGGGGCCCAGGGCATGATGCAGATCATGCCCGAGACGGGCCGGGACCTCGACCTCGAGAACCCCTTCGACCCGAAGGAGAACATCGACGCCGGCATCCGCTACCTGAAGCATCTGCTCGATACGTTTCCCGACAGAAGGCTGGCCGTTGCCGCCTACAACGCGGGACCCAATGCGGTGAAGAAATACGGCGGCATCCCTCCGTACGCAGAAACGCAAAATTACGTCCAAAAAGTCTGGGCCCGGCT
>JANJWV010000154.1 GCA_024709365.1 Desulfomicrobium sp.
ACCCCCACCGCTACGGCTGCGACCGCTGCCACCTCAAGGACAGCTGCATCAAGCACATGAACCTGGATCTGAGCGGCATCATGAAGGGCAAAGAGGCATAGCGCCGATTGTTCTCAGTCACGACGAAGGGCGGGTCCGGCATTGCCGGCCCCGCCCTTCGTCGTGACGGCGAAATATCTGCGCTATTCCGTCTTGCCCTTCATGATGCCGCTCAAATCCAGATTCATGTTCTTGATGCAGCTGTCCTTGAGATGGCAGCGCTCACAGCCGTAGCGGTGGGGGTACGGGGTGAGGGTCGCATACTTGCGGTTTATGGCTCCGGACTCCTGCAGGTCCAGGCCCAGTTTCTCCAGAGTGCGGCGCAGGGGCTTGGTCGGCTCGGGCACGGGCGCGCACTCCTTTTCCCCCAATTCCGGCATGAGAGCCTTCAAGGTGCCCATGATCATGGTCTGGGCGATGGCCTCATGCTTGAACCCTTCCGAGGGCGAGGCATTCCAGATGGCGTCCACCTCATCCTCGACCTTCTTTTCGAGATACACGAGCACATGCCCCTTGCGCTCCCCGAGCTGGTAGACCTTCAGGTTCGGCCGCCATTTCTCCCAGGTGCCGAGCACCGAAAGCATCTCCTGCGGACCGATCTCGTCGACCTGGGCCAGAAAAAGGAACGTGGAAAAATCGAACTCGGGCTGAACATCCAGCTCGGAGATGGACAATATCTTCATGAACTAAATCCTGTGGGTGTGATGAACGAAAAAAACCGGGACCTGCCCGGCGTGCGATGTTCCTTGATACACTTGCGGCGCAAATTCAAGAGTTATCCGCTCCCCGCAGGTGCTTGGCCGCCCAGAGGGAGGCCTGGAGCCGGTTGGGAACGTCGATCTTCCTGTAAATGTTGTAGATGTGGGACTTGATGGTGTTGAGGCTCAGAAAAAGTTTGGCCGCGATGTCCTTGTTGGTGGCGCCTTCGGCCAGCATGAGCAGAATTTCGCGTTCGCGCTGGCTCAATTCGCCCTGATCCTCCTCCGAGGCGACTGCTTCCACGGGGCGGTGCTGGCGGCCCAGCAGAAAGGCGGACATGGCTTCCCGGGAGAACCAGAGCTCGTTGTCCAGCATGGCGTTCACGCCCTTGACCATGATCTTGAAAGGCGAGTTGCGGTAGAAGACGCCGCGGATTCCCGTGTTCAGGGCCTCCAGCTCCAGCGAGCGGTCCTCGGGCACGTTGAAGAGGGCCACGGACGTGGTCATGAACGGCGAATCCTCGCCCCCGGCCTCCCGCAGCAGCTCCTCCATGGTCAGGCCCGCACAGTCGAGGAGGGTCAGATCCGGTCGCGCAGCCTCCAGGATCTTCGGCAAGGACGAGGAATGGCTGCAGTTGGCCCCGGTTTCCTGGCTGAGGCGCGCCGCGAGCAGGTCGTTCAGGAGCGGGTCCTCCCCGACGATCCCGATCATGACCGGGCCGGCCTGCCCGGCTTTGCCGGCGGAGTTGACGCGGATGGCCGTCACCTTCTCCGGGTCGAAGGCGATGGCCATGCCGTTGGATTCGCTGCGGATGACCGTGCCATCGACCTGGAAACGCGACTGGAACATCCCCTGCTTGCGG
The DNA here is from genome assembly GCA_024709365.1 of Desulfomicrobium sp. Lineage (GTDB taxonomy): Bacteria > Desulfobacterota > Desulfovibrionia > Desulfovibrionales > Desulfomicrobiaceae > Desulfomicrobium. The sequence continues at coordinate 1,601 of JANJWV010000154.1, forward strand.
CTGCCGAAATCCAGGGAAATGTTGAGCGTCACGGACGTGCCCACCGGGTAGGCCTGTCCTGTTTCGAAAAAGACGCCTCCGGCGGAAATGTTCGTTGTGGCCAATGTCTGGTCGGAGTGGTCGTGCATGATCGAACGAACCTTCGAGGGAATACTCATGGAAAAGCGTTCAATTCTTCTTCGGTTGTCACTCTTGGACACATCGCCGCCTCGGGTCATGCCTGCCTCCGTCGAGCACACGGAATCATTCGGAAGTCGAAGGTCCCGTGCTGGATAGTTTTTGCGGCAACAAGTTGTTCTTTTTCAGATACAAGAGAAACTTCTGCGCTATCTCCAGGTCCTTGTTCAACTTCAGCGCATTGCGCAGATGCTCGACGGTCTTCATGATGTCGGCCTTGGCGAAGCAGGCCCGCGCCATGTTGTAATGGAGGTTCTCGTCATTGGGGGACAGTTCCAGGGCTTTGGCGTAGTACTCGATGGCCTGGTCGTACATCTCGTTCTTGCGCAGGCTGATGCCGAAATCGTTGAAAAGATGCTTGTGCTCCGCCTCGAAGGTTGCCTCCATCTTGATCAGGCGCTGAAAGATGTTGTCGGCCTTGCACGTCTCCCCGCGCTCCAGATAGGTCAGCCCGAGGCCGAAATTGGCGCGGATGTTCTCCTCGTCCACCCGCAGGGCGTTGCCGTATTCCATCTCGGCGCTGTAGGTTTCGCCGTTGGCGCGATGGCGCTCGGCCTTGGCGATGGTCTGGTTCAGCTTGCGGATGCTGGGGTAGACCTTGCTCGTGTAGAATTCGGGCTCTGGCGCATAGCTCTCCAGGAACTCGTCCTTGGGGATTTCCTGCTTGGGGCCAGAGGGCACGTAATTTGGGTTCAGGGGCTGAATCCAGATCCGGCTCTCCTCGTCCTCTTCGGCGAACCAGTACATGGTCTGCGTGGTCTTGCGGACCGTCGCGCCCGCACCGACCTTGGCGATCCGTTCGGAAGAAAAGACCCCCTTGATGCGGGATCGTTGTGATTCGGCTTCCGCCATGGGTTACCCCTCCAAGCAGGATTTACCCGGTCGCCTCCAGATACATGCGCGCGGCTTTCACCGGGTCGGCCGCCCTGGTGATGGGCCGTCCCACCACGAGAAAATCGCTTCCGTCGCGGGCAGCCTGAGCCGGGGTGCAGACCCGTGTCTGGTCGCCCGCGTCGGCATCGGGAAGTCGAATGCCGGGGGTCAGGAGCCGAAAATCCGCTCCACATGCCTGACGAATAACAGAAACTTCCCTGCCTGAACAGACCACGCCGTCCAGTTTCCAGTTTTTGGCCGATCTGGCCAGATGAACGGTCAGATTGCGCAGGTCCTCGTCGGTGCCGTCTGGATTCCAGGCCAGATCGGCCGCACCCATGCTGGTCAGGACCGTCACCCCGAGAATGAGCGGCGCGGTCTGACCTGGAGAGAGAGCCCGGTCCCTACCGGCCACGGCGGCCTCGCACATGGCGCGGCCGCCCAGGGCGTGGATGGTCAGCATGTCGGCGCCCATGCGCGTGCCCTGCGCCACCGCGGCCTGCACGGTGTTGGGGATGTCCATGAACTTGAGGTCAAGAAAGACATGGTAGCCCATGTCCTTGAGCCGGGCCGGGAGATCCCTGCCGGCGTCGAGAAAGAGTTCGAGCCCGACCTTGACCCAGGGGACGATGCCCCGCAGGCGCGAGGCCAGGTCGAGCGCGGGGGCGGCTTCGGCAAAATCGAGGGCAACGACCAGAGCGGGGGGATTCATCGATCACCCCATTGCCGGCCGAGGTCCTCGCGCCAGGCCCGCCGGTACGCGGGCCTCGTCTTTTCGGCCACGTAGACGGCGCGCAGCTGGTCGTACGCCAGCTGCAGATCGTCGTTGACGATCCAGTGGTCGAACCAGTGGCTGTCCATGATCTCCCCCCGGGCCGCGGCCAGCCGCCTGGCCACAACCTCCGCGCTGTCCGTGCCGCGTCCGGCGAGCCTGCGTTCCAGCACCTCCCGCGAAGGCGGGAAGACGAAGACGTAGCATCCCTGCCCCATGCTCGCCTTGAGCTGCCGCGCGCCCTGCACGTCGATGTCGAAGATCACGTCCCGACCCGCGCCGAGCAGGTCCAGAGTGGCCTGCCGGGGTGTGCCGTAGAGGTTGCCGTGGACCTCGGCCCACTCGGCGAAAAACCCTTTGTCGCGGCGAGCCTCGAACTCCTCGCGGGTCAGGAAATGGTATTCCCGCCCGTCGACCTCGCCGGGCCTGGGAGCACGGGTAGTGCAGGACACGGAAAAGGCAAAGGCCTTGAACTCCGCCGTCAGGCGGCGGATGAGCGTGCTCTTGCCTGTGCCCGAAGGGGCGCTGATGACGAGCATCATCCCCGTGTTGGTGCCGTCCGGACTATTCATCGCTGCCTCCCGCAGTGAATCGCTGGCTGATGGTTTCGGGCTGGATGGCCGAGAGGATGCAGTGGTTCGAGTCCGTGATGATCAGGGAGCGCGTCTTGCGGCCCTGGGTCGCGTCGATGAGCCTCCCGGCCTGCCTGGCCTCCTCTCTCAGCCTGCGCATGGGCGACGACGTCGGGCCGACGATGGCCACCACCCGGTTCATGACCACGGCGTTGCCGAAGCCGATGTTGAGGAGCTTCTTCTTTTCCATGCCTACTCCAGGTTCTGGATCTGCTCGCGGCACTTCTCCAGTTCGGCCTTGAAGGAGACCACGAGCTGGCTGATGGCCGTGTTCTGGCTCTTGTTGCCGCAGGTGTTGATCTCCCGGAAGCACTCCTGGACCATGAAGTCGAGCTTGCGGCCCACGGGCTCGGTCTGGCTGAAGTAGCCGTCGATGCCCTTCAGATGGATGTCGAGCCGAGTCAGCTCCTCGGACACGTCGATGCGGTCGGAGATGACGGCCAGTTCCTGCAGCATCCGGTCCGGGTCCACCTGCACGCCGCTCTCGGCCAGCAGCTTGCCCACGCGTTCCTGCAGCAGGGCGAAGCGCTCGGGTGCCGTCCGGGCCGCCAGGCCGCGGATCTCCTCCACCAGTTCGCCCAGTCGTGCGAAGCGTGCCCGCAGATCCTCCTCCAGGGCCAGACCCTCGCGCACCCTGGCCGCATCCCAGTCCGCCAGGGCCTGCCTCAGTGTCGCTGTCAGGCTCTGGACCAGCTCCGGGTTCTCGATGCTGCCGGAGTCCTTCCACAGGGCGGAGATGCCCAGGAGACGGTTCAGGTCGGGCGTGTGCGGCACGCCCATGGACGCGGCCAGGAGACCCAGCTCGCGCAGCATGGAGGCGGCCATGGTCGTGTCGAGGCTCAGGCTCTGCAACTCGGGGTTCATGATCTTGAGGCCGAGGAAGAGCTCGACCCCGCCGCGGCTGGCCACGGCCTTGACCTCGTTCTCCCACTCCTTCTGGTGGGCGTAGAGGGTCGGGGGGATCTTCCACTTGAGGTCCAGGTGGCGGTTGTTGAGGCTGCGGATTTCCCAGGTCAGGGCCCAGTTCTTCTCCTGGGCGCTTGCGCGGCCGTAGCCGGTCATGCTTCGTGGCATATGGTGTCCTCGTGGGGTTGCAAGTTCTTGAGGGAGGCTCTGTACATCTCCCGGAGGCGGGTCAGGTGCCCCTTGATTTCGGGCTCGGCATAGTCCGGGAAGGTCCAGGGCAGGTCGCACCAGTCGCCCCTTTGGAAGATGAGCGTCAGGTCGGCCCAGATGCCCCGGGACAGGTAGACGCGGTGCGTGAAATTCTTGCCCGTGGCCAGCACGAGCCGCTCCTGGTTGATGTAGCCGGGGTCGAGGTTGAAGAGGCGCCGCCCGTCCCGTTCCCACTGCCTCTCCAAGGCGTTGGTGGCGAGCTTGACCTCGGCCAGGGCGTCCATGGCCAGGGGCCGCCCGAAGGACAGGATACGCCGCGTGATGGGCGTGCCGAGCTCCCGGTCGTAGTAGCCGGTCACGTTGAAGGGGATGGGTCCGGACTCGTAGTCCACGGGGCCGAGCAGCGCTTCGAGACGGGGCCGCAGGTCGTCCCAGAACTCGTCCCAATGTGCGCCCAGGACCGACAGGAAGGCGCGGGCCGGCAGTGGGATGGCGGGAGTGCTCACGACGCGCCCCCTTCCGTTCCTTCGAAGGGCCTGACGACCAGACCCGCAGCGGCGACACCGACCGGCGCGACCCGGAGCAGTTCCCGGGCCGTGAAGGGCGCATCGCCTTCCAGCAGGCACTCGACGTAGAATTCGTTCATGCCCGTACCGCCTTCCTCCGGCACCACGTCCATATGCGGCAGGGCCAGCAGCCCCCGCAGGAAGGCCGCCCGCTTGCCGGCCACGACCTGCCGCAGGGCCTTGGCCCTCTCCCTGCGCACATGGGCGGGCACGCTGCCCGGAAACGCCGCCGCAGGGGTGCCGGGCCGCTCGGAATAGGGAAAGACGTGGGCGTAGGACAGGGGCAGGCGTTCCACAACGTCCATGGTCTGGCGCACGTGCTCATCCGTCTCGCCCGGGAAGCCCGCGATGAGGTCCGCGCCCAGCCCGAACACCGGCCACACTCGGCGCAGGCCCTCCAGGAAGCCGAAGATCTGCTCCGGCCCGTAGTGCCCGCGACCCATGCGGCGCAGCACCTCGGGGCTGCCGCTCTGCAGGGACAGGTGCAGGTGCGGGCTCATGAGGCGGCACCCGGCCAATGTTTCCAGGGCGTTGTCGTGCAGGTCGGCGGGTTCCAGGGAGCCGATGCGCAGCCTGGCCCGACCGGCCCATTGCGGGGCCAGGGCCCGGTCCACGGCGGCCAGCAGGTCCCAGAAATCGATGCGCGGGGAGAGGTCGCGGCCGTAGTGGCGCAGGTTGATGCCGCACAGGGACAGCTCCCGGATGCCGGCGTCCAGCAGACGCCGGGCCTCGACCACGACGTCACGAGGCTCGCGGCTGACGGAGCGGCCCCTGGTGGAGGGAATGATGCAGTAGGTGCAGCCGTGGGAGCAGCCGTCCTGGACCTTGATCACGGCCCGGGCGCGGTTGTAGTCGGAAATGCGCAGGGACGGGAATGGTCCGGACTGCGTCGCGGCATGCCCCAGATCCGCCTTGCCCTGCTGGGAGACGACCTCGTCCACGGCGTCGAGGGCCAGGATGCGTTCCCGGTCCGCCTCCACGGCGCAGCCGGCAACGATGATGCGGGGCCTGGGCGAGATGGCCGCGAAGCCCCGGACCAGCTTGGCCAGGTCCAGCACCGCCCGTTCGGTCACGGCGCAGCTGTTGACGAGCACGATGTCGGCCAGGGACGGGTCGTTGGTTTCCATCAACCCCTCGTCCAGCCAGGCTTCGCGGATGGCCTGGGACTCGTACTGGTTGACCTTGCAGCCCTGCGTGGCCAGGAAAAAAAGCTGTCCCGGTTTACGCTTCATGGATCGCCTCCCGGATGACGGCCCCTGCCAGGACCTGCCCGTCGGCCGAATAGACCGCCGCCACCTGCCCCGGCGTGGGGATGGGCCTGGGCCCGGGGAAGACGACCGTCATGCCCCCCTCGTCCACGCTCACCCGCGCCATTTCGGGGCGCTGGCGGTAGATGGTCTGCACCAGCACCTCGTCCGGCCACGCCTCCGGCGGGCAGAGCAGGTTGGGCCGCTCGGTGCGGCACCCGCGGGCCATGGCCTCGGGTTTGGGACCGACGAGGAGCCGGTTGCCCGCGAAATCCTTACCCGTGACGTAGAGAGGTTCGCTCCAGGCCACGCCCAGTCCCTTGCGCTGGCCCAGGGTGTGGTTCCACAGCCCTTCGTGGCGGCCCACGACCCGCCCGTCGGCCAGGGCGATGGGCCCGGGCCCGCCCAGCCGCACGCCGCGGCCGCGCAGGAAATCCCGGTAATCCGCAGGGATGAAGCAGACCTCCTGGCTCTCCCGGCCGGCCGGGGGTGTGAGCCCGCGCTCGGCCAGGGCCAGACGCACCCGGTCCTTGGTCCAGTCCGCAAGAGGAAAGACGACGCGGCCGAACCGCTCCCGCGGCACCCTGGACAGGAAATAGCTCTGGTCCTTGGCCGGGTCGAGGCCGCGGAAGAGGGCCGGGCCCCAGGGCCTGTCCTCCAGGCGGGCATAATGGCCCGTGGCCAGGCGTCCGGCGCCCAGGGCCTGCACGCGGTCAAGGAGCTGGCCGAACTTGATGGCCGGGTTGCAGGCCGCGCACGGGTTGGGCGTCAACCCGTCCAGGTAATCCCGCACGAAGGGGGTGACGACCAGTTCCTCGAACTCGGCCCGCAGGTCGATGACGTCGAAGGGCACTTCCAGCGCCGAACAGGTCGAACGGAGGCCTTCGAGCAGGGCCTCTTCGGGCGAGGGCAGAAAAAGGGCGTGCACGGCCATGACCTCCGCCCCGGCTTCCCGGAGCAGCAGCAGGCTCATGAGGGAATCGGCCCCTCCGCTCAGTGCGATCGCGATCTTGTCCATAAGAAAAAGGCCGGAAGGTCCGGCCGTGTGTCAGGCAATGGGGGGCGCGGGCATGGCCGGCAGGTTCGCCTCCAGGGCCGCGGCCGCGGCCAGCAGGGGCGCCTCCTGCAGGTTGCCGGCGAAGAGCTGCAGGCCCACGGGCATGCCCGTGTCCCGGCCCAGCCCGACCGGCAGCGACATGCCCGGCAGGCCGCTCAGGTTCAGGGAAATGGTGAAGATGTCCGTCAGGTACATCTGCAGCGGGTCAGCCGTGTTCTCGCCGATGGCGAAGGCCGTGGTCGGGCAGGCCGGGCCGCAGATCAGGTCGCACTTGCCCAGGGCGTTCAGGAAGTCCTGGCGGATGAGGCGGCGCACCTGGGCGGCCTTCCGGTAATAGGCGTCGTAGTAGCCGGCCGACAGCACGTAGGTGCCGAGCATGATGCGGCGCATGACCTCCTCGCCGAACCCTTCGCAGCGCGAACGGGTGTACATGGTGGCCAGGTCGACGGATTTCGTGCTGCGCAGCCCGTACCGCACGCCGTCGAAGCGGGCCAGGTTGGAGCTGGCTTCGGCCATGGCCAGGATGTAGTAGGTGGCGATGGCGTATTCCGTGTGCGGCAGGGAAACGGGCACGATCTCGGCGCCCAGCGACGCCGCCAGGTCCACGGCCCCGCGGCAGGCCGCGTCCACCTCTGCCGACAGGCCCTCGCCCCAGTACTGCTCGGGCAGGCCCAGGCGCAGGCCCTTGAGGGAGGCGCCCTGGATGGCTTCGAGGTAGTCGGGCACCGGGGCGTCGATGCTGGTGGAATCCTTGGGGTCGTGGCCGGCGATGACCTGCAGGACCAGGGCCGCGTCGGCCACGGTGCGGGTCATGGGCCCGGCCTGGTCCAGGGACGAACCGTAGGCCACGAGGCCGCGGCGCGAAACCCGGCCGTAGCCCGGCTTGAGGCCGACGATGCCGCAGAAGCTGGCCGGCTGGCGGATGGAGCCGCCCGTGTCCGTGCCGATGGACGCGAAGCACTGCCCCGCCGCCACGCTGGCCGCCGAGCCGCCGCTGGAGCCGCCGGGCACCCGCGCCGTGTCCCAGGGGTTTTTGGTGATCTTGTAGGCGGAATTCTCCGTGGACGAGCCCATGGCGAACTCGTCCATGTTGGCCTTGCCGATGATGATGGCGCCGGCCTCCTTGAGCCTGGACACGCAGTGCGCGTCGTAGACCGGGACGAAATTCTCCAGGATGCGCGAACCGCAGGTGGTGGGCAGGCCTTCCGTGGCCAGGACGTCCTTGACGGTCACGGGCACGCCCCACAGGGGCCTCCCGGCGTCGGGGCCGGCCGCGTCCATGGCGCGGGCCTGCTCCAGGGCCGATTCGCCCGCCACGTGCAGCAGGGCGTCGAGTGCCGGTTCCGTGGCGGCGATGCGGTCCAGACAGGCGGCAGTGGCCGCCTCGGCGGTGACCTCGCCCGAGCGCAGGAGGTCGCGGACCCGGGTCAGGGAAAGATCGAAAAGCTGTGACATGAACAATCCTCTCGGGGCTGGTGGATGATACCCGCGGTCACACGATGCGAGGGACGATGAAGTACTGGCCGTCGGTCTCGGGGGCGTTCTTCAGGATCTGGGCGCGGGAGAACTCCCTGGAGACCTCGTCGACGCGCAGGGCGCCGGCCTGGTCCACGGGGGTGTACATGGGTTCGACGTCGGCCGTGTCGAGTTCGTTCAGCTTGTCCATGTAGCCGAGGATGTCATCCATCTGGGAGCCCAGCGTGGCCGCCTGCTCGGGGCTGATCTCCAGCCGGGCCAGAGTGGCGATGGCCAGGGCCTTTTCGGGGCTTATCTTCATTGCTTGGCCTCTTTTTTTCTCTTTTCTTCAAGTTGTGCCCGGCGCTCCTCGCGGCGGATCTGCCGCATCTCGCGGGTCTGCTGGATCTTCGCCAGGTCGGCCTGGATCATGCCGGTCTGCGTCGGCTGGAAGAGGAACATGTCCTGGCTGAGCTTGCCGCCGTCCCAATGCATGGGCGCGATGGACCACGGCATGCGCGCCGCGGCCTCGGCCAGGGCCCGGTTGAAGGCCTCGGCGGAAGTTTGCGCACCGCCCACCAGGGCGCAGAAGCGGACGAAATCATACCCGAGGGCCGCCCACAGGTCCGGCTCCTCGCCGCCGCCCTCCTGCATGCCGCGCTTGAGGTTCTGGGCGCTCTGGGAACTCAGGTCCGGGCTCCATGCGCCGGGGAAGACCGTCAGGCCGAAATACTGCATCTCGAGCTTGGCGTCGGGCAGGCCCTGGCTCCAGAGCTGCGGCCCCAGAAACAGGAGCCGCGTCTCCTCGAAATAATGGAAGAGCGGGGCCAGCTGCTGCACCCGGAAGAGGGAGTCGGGCATGAAAACGGCCTGGAAGGGCGGCTCGGGGTTCATGGCGTCCTTGTCGCCGCTGGCGCCCAGGACCGAGGCCACGGCCTTGGTCCAGCCGGGAGGGTTTTCGACCTCGTAGCCGCGGACCACGGGCACGCTCGCCCCGAGCATCCTGGCCTGGTCCTGGAAGACCTGGGACATGGCCGTGCCGAAACGGTCCTGCGGGTACAGGACGGCATAGGACGTGATCCCGAGCTGCTCGCACCAGCGGATGAGCGCCCGGACCTGGTCCTCGGGACTGCTGAAGAAACGCCAGCCCTCCAGCCCCTCGTCCTCGACGCTGGGCATGAAGGTCATGAAGCGCAGGCTGCGGTGCAGCCCCGAGACCCGGATCTTCTCCCAGATCTCCTTGCGCAGGGGACCGCCGACGATGGACGAGCCCTCCAGCGCCTTCAGCTCGTCGAGAAAAGTGGCCGACTCGGTGTTGATGAGCTTGATGGCCGGGGCGGCCGTCTGTGCCCGGCTCTCCCGCCAGGCGGCGTCCGCGCCCTTGGCGATCTTCCAGCCGACCTGGGAATACGGGCCGGACAGGGGCAGCAGCAGGACCAGGCTCTGGCTGACAGTGCCGAACTGCTGCTCCAGGGAGCGCAGGTTGCCGGCGAAAAAGTCCCGGTTGGCCAGTCCCCCGGCGCGCACGATGGTCGACAGGCTCGGCCACACCGCGGCCCAGTTGGCCTTGTCCCGGGCCAGGAGCTTCATGCTCTGGGCCCAGACGACCATGGACCAGGGATAGGCGTTGCGGTCCGCACCCAGGGCCCCGTCGAGCACCTTCTGCAATTCTTCGGACGACAGGGACTCGGCCCGCGTCAGGGCCGTGGACTCCAAGGCTCCCTTGGCGTCGTTGTCCGGGGCCGCCCCGTAGACCAGACCCAGCGCATCGAAGGCCAGACCATACTCCGGTTTGTTCCAGAAGTAGTCCACCAGCTCCATGCCTGCCGCCTCGCGCGTGGTCCAGTCCATGTCCTTACGGCCGACCATGTCGATGAGGTACGAGGAATAGGCGTCCTGACCCTTGCGGGCCAGCAGGAGCTGCGCATTGGCCTGGTTCCACTCCCAGGAGGCGGTGGCGTTGCGGCTCTCGGCCTTCCAGGCCTGGAGGTTGCGCTCGGCCAGGTCGAACTCGCCGAGCTGCACGGCGCTGCCCACGGTCTTGCTCCAGGCCTCCTGCCGCCCTGCGTCGCCGGGCTTGGTCGTCTGCAGGTGCCTGGAGTACTTCTCCAGGGCCTTCTTCGGGTCTTCGGCCCGGTAACCGGGCAGCCCGGCCGAGGTCGAAGGGCCCGGGGTGGAGCGGATGACCGTCTTGGGGATGCACGAGGTCAGACCCAGGACGAGGACAAGCATGCACAGGGAAAGGGAGCCGAGTTTCATAAAGATGAGGTGGGCGGCGGCCAGCCCGGGATGGACGTTGGTATCGGGTAAAAAAAAGCCTGGCCCCCTCAAGGGCCAGGCGCGGAGTATAGGGACCGGCAATTTGCCGTGTCAAGCCGATGCTTGCCGCTACTTCACTTCGGTGTAGTCGGCGTCGACGACGTCATCGTCATCCTTCTTGGGTCCGGCCTGCCCGTGGGCCTCGGGGCCCGCGTCATGTGCGCCGGCGTCGGTCTTCTGGGCGTAGAGCTTCTCGGCCAGCTTGTGGGAGGCCTGGGCCAGCTCGTCCATGGACTTCTGGATGGCCTCGGCGTCATCGGACTGCATGACCTTCTTCAGGGCCTCGGCCTTGGTCTCGATGTCGTTCTTCAGGGCCGCGTCGATGTTCTCGCCGAGGTCGCGGATGGACTTCTCGGTGGTGTAGATGAGCGTGTCGGCGCTGTTTCTGACCTCGATGAGCTTCTGCTTCTTCTTGTCCTCTTCGGCGTGGGACTCGGCCTCCTTGATGAGACGGTCGATATCCGCGTCGCTCAGGCCGCTTGACGCCGTGATGCGGATGGACTGCTCCTTGCCCGTGCCCAGGTCCTTGGCCGAGACGTTGACGATGCCGTTGGCGTCGATGTCGAAGGTGACCTCGATCTGCGGCACGCCGCGGGGCGCGGCCGGGAGGCCCGTCAGCTCGAAGCGGCCCAGGGTCATGTTGTCCGAGCACATGGGACGCTCGCCCTGCAGGACGTGAATGGACACTGACGGCTGGTTGTCGGCGGCCGTGGTGAAGGTGTTGCTCTTGCGCGTCGGGATGGTCGTGTTGCGGTCGATGAGCTTGGTGAACACGCCGCCCAGGGTCTCGATGCCCAGGGACAGCGGGGTCACGTCAAGCAGCAGCACGTCCTTCACGTCGCCGGCCAGGATGCCGCCCTGGATGGCCGCGCCCATGGCCACGACCTCGTCGGGGTTCACGCTGCGGTTGGGCTCCTTGCCGAAGAACTCGCCGACCTTCTTCTGCACCAGGGGCATGCGGGTCATGCCGCCGACGAGGATGACCTCGTTGATGTCGCCGGTCTTCAGGCCCGCGTCGGCCAGGGCCTTGCGGCAGGGCTCGATGGTGCGGTTCACCAGCGCTTCGCACAGGGACTCCAGCTTGGCCCGGGACAGCTTCATGGTCATGTGCTTGGGCCCGTTCTGGTCGGCCGTGATGAAGGGCAGGTTGATGTCCGTCTCCATGGAGGTGGACAGGTCCTTCTTGGCCTTCTCGGCGGCTTCCTTCAGGCGCTGCAGGGCCATCTTGTCCTTGGACAGGTCGATGCCGTTCTCCCGCTTGAACTCGCTCACCAGGTAGTTGATGATCTCGTGGTCGAAGTCTTCGCCGCCCAGGAAGGTGTCGCCGTTGGTGGCGCGCACCTCGACGACGTTGTCGCCGACTTCGAGGATGGAAATGTCGAAGGTGCCGCCGCCGAGGTCGAACACGGCGATCTTCTCGTTGGCCTTCTTGTCGGAGCCGTAGGCCAGGGATGCGGCCGTGGGCTCGTTGATGATGCGCTTGACTTCGAGGCCCGCGATGCGACCGGCGTCCTTGGTGGCCTGGCGCTGGGAGTCGTTGAAGTAGGCCGGCACGGTGATGACGGCCTCGGTCACGGTCTCGCCCAGGTAGGTCTCGGCGTCCTTCTTCAGGCGCTGCAGGATGAGGGCGGAAATCTCGGCCGGGCTGTACTTCTTGTCGCCGATCTGCACGTAGGCGTCATTGTTGGCGCCGGCCACGATCTTGTAAGGGCTCTTGGCGATCCAGTCCTTGAGCTTGGGGTCGTCGAACTGGCGGCCCATGAGGCGCTTCACCGCGAAAACGGTCTTGTCGGAGTTGGTCACGGCCTGGCGCTTGGCGATCTCGCCCACGAGGCGGTCCTGGTCGGTGAACGCGACGATGGACGGCGTTGTCCGGCCGCCCTCGGGATTGGTGATGCACTTGGCGTCCTTGCCTTCCATGACGTAGACGCAGCTGTTGGTGGTTCCAAGGTCTATGCCGATAATCTTGCCCATTGTAGTCTCCTGTGGCTTGAATTCGAAAAGTTCACGTAAAAATCGGGCTCAAATTAAAGCCTAAAAACCGCTTGTAAAGGGCGGGGCGGCTTTTTTTTTAACAAAAAAAAGCCCCGACCCCCCGAGGCGTAAATGGCAGGCCCCCCACCAAA
>JANJWV010000179.1 GCA_024709365.1 Desulfomicrobium sp.
CCGCGAGGGGTAGATGACCGAGAGCAGGACAACGGCCATGACCGTGAGCATGGCCCCGACCCCGGCCAGGGACGAATAGTTGGCCGTCATTCCCGCCCAGATGGGCGTTCCGGCCAGGAAATGGGCCGCCACCTGGGCCGCCAGGTAGCCGGTGACCGCGCTGATGACCCCGAAGGCCAGGGCCTCGGCGATGAAGAGGGACGACACGTGGGGCGGGGCCAGACCGACGGAGGTGTAGACCGCGATCTCGCGCTTCCGTTCGACCACGCTGCCGACCATGGTGTTCAGCACGATGAGGATAGCGATGACCGAGGGGATCAGCACGTTGCCCATGCCGCCGTACGACAGGCTGCTGGAGGAATAGTGCAGCCACGTGCTTCCCGTGCCCTGTCCTTCCCCGTGAAAGAGGAGCAGCTGGTAGCGGTCGGCCATCCGGGCCGAGAGGTTACCGTGGTGCAGGGCGGCCGCGGGGGCCATGGCCAGGCTCTTCAGGACGCCGCCGGCCTGCAGCAGGGTCCCGGCCGGGATGATGACGGTCCGTTCCCCCCCCACATGCTGGTAGCGGCTGGACATGGTGGCCACGTCCTGTCCCGATTCGGCGGCCTCGGCTTCGGCTTCGCTCAGCTCTGACGAGGTCTCGTTGGGGTAGACCACGGGGGTCAGGGGTTCGCCGTCCAGGTCCAGGGCCTGATCGTGGCTTCTGCCGTCGAAGACGCCCTTCACGATGAAGGGTATGCCCCAGATGGTCACCTCCGGCCCGCCTTCCAGGCTCCCGATGCCCAGGTCCCGGGCCATGTTTTCGGGCAGCAGGACCTGGCGCCCGCCGGCGGCGTCGAGCCAGCCGCCTTGGATCAGCACCGTGCCCCTGGCGGCCAGTGCCGCCTCCTCGGGGTCCAGGCCCACCATGGCCGCGGCGACGGTCTCCCGGTCCCCGAAGCGGATGGGGATGGCCGGCGGCCGCGTCCGGTCCTGGGTCTCCCACCAGACACGGCGCGCCATGGCCGGCTGTCCGGTCATGGCGGCGATCTCCCGGTCCAGCTCGCCCGGCAGCGATCTCCACTCTAGGGCCTTGAGCATGAGGCCCTGGTACGGCGAGGCCGGGCTGAACCGGACCGCGCCCTGGTCCAGGGAGTGGCGCACGGTGGTGAAGTTGAGCAGGGTGTAGGTCAGGATGATCAGGGTTGCGCAGGTCAGGCCCGTGCGCACCTTGCGCCGGCGCAGGTTGGTCACGCCGATGGAGAAGGCGGCCACGAAGGCCTTCCACAGGGAAATGGCCTGATCGCGCGAGACCATGGCCCGGCGCTGCAGGTTTTTCATCTCCTGCTCGAAGCGCGTGAAGAGGATCAGGGACACGAGCAGGGACAGCCCCAGGATGAAGAAGGCCAGGACCACCACCAGGGGGCTGTAGGTCAGTTCGAAGGCCGGGTGCACGGAGTAGATGATGCCGATGACCACGGCCAAGAGCCCCAGGAAGGCGCCGATGCGCTTGTGGATGGAGACGTGGGCGAAGAGCAGGCGCTCCAGGCAGTAGGCGAAGGGCACGAAAAGGGCGATGTAGAAGAGCACGCCGCCCAGCACGTCCTTCTGCGTCCGCTCCACGTCGTTGTAGACCCGCGAGATGAGGGACAGGCAGGAGCGGGCGTGCTGGTCCGACGCGCTGTGGGCGAGGTTCGCCTGCGCCTCCAGGGCCAGCCGCAGGTGCTCCTGGGCCTGGCCCAGAAGCTGGCGGATGCGCTGGTTGACGATGGAGTGTCTCTCCAGGTTCTCGACGCGCGGGGTCACGAGGTTGACCATGTCGCGGGCCGCCTGCAGCGAGGTGTGCCGGACGGCGGGCGTGTCCGCGGCCGTGAAGCCCACCCCGAGCATGTCGTCGGGTCCGTTGTTCAGCAGCAGGAGCTTGCGCTGCAGGACCGTGTCCGAAAGGGTGGCCTTGAAGGGCGTGTCCGGCTCCAGGAAGAGGCTGCACAGGGTCGACTGCCGGGTGTCGATGCGGCTGTACCAGTAGCGCAGGGGCTCGGTGTCCGTACGGGCGTCGATGAGGTTCAGGCGCGTCAGGGGGTTCAGGCTGCGCGCGTCGCGCAGCTGGAAGATGGTCGACTGGGCGCAGCCGAACATGATCAGGTCCGTCTCGGTCAGTCCGCGTCCGAGCTTGACGCGGTAGCGGTCCTTGCCGGTGGCCTCCTTGTCGATGGCCCAGGCGGCCGTGTTTGACCCCGGCTCGAAGCGGTAGCCCTCGACGATGGCCTTGCCGAAGGAGTGCTTCTTGTCGGCCAGGCCCGGCACGCGGAATCGCCCCAGGCTGTCGACCCAGGCCAGGGAAAACTGCTGGTCCTGGTAGACCTGCAGCAGGGCGTTCTCGGCCTCCTGCTCGGCGAAGAGTTCGCCCTGGCGCAGGAAGTTGGCCCGTCCGGCCAGGATGGAGAAGCCGTTGGCCGCCTTCTGCGAGGCTTCGGGCAGCGCGGCCCGGTCCAGGGCGCGGAGCATGCCCGCAACCAGGTCGGCCTGGGCGCGGACCCGGTCGGCGTCGACGTGTTCCAGAGTGTCGTAGGGCGTGCCCCAGGCCGGGCGCATGTCGTTCAGGGTGGCCAGGGTGAAGCCGGGCATGCCGGCCAGGGCCGTGACCTCGCCGCCCATGGGCGGCTGGTCGGGAAAGTTGTTGAACCACTGTTTGCGGCCGGTTCCCCCCAGGAGGTCCCGGTACTCGACGCTCCGGCCCGCGGCCCCCTCGTCGAGGACCGGCCGGATGTTGGCGTACAGCTTGGCGCGGTTCACGGCCGGGGTCAGGCGGAAGAGCCAGCCGTCGTCGACGCTGCCGACGGCGTTGCCGTGGGAGGACAGGTGCAGGGACACGGCCGCGGCCACGCGCCTGCCGTCGACGGCCTTGTTCAGCTTCAGGGCCGAGCGCTGGGCGGCCAGGCGGTCGTCGATGTCCGCGGCCAGGCGCCGGGCGTGTTCCAGGGCGGCCGGGACGAAGCCGCGCACGGCTTCCTGGGCCTGGGCGTCCAGGCTCGCGAAGGAGCCCTCCCAGCCGATGCGCCGCAGCAGGAGCTTGCGGGCGGCCAGTTCCTTGATGCGTGCGGCGTTGGCCCCCGCGTCCTTGCGCGCCAGGCGCAGGGAGATGTTGATGCGTTCGACCTCGTTGCGGATCTCCGTCTGGATGGCCGCCAGGACCAGGGCGTCCTCGGCGGGCGGGCCGCCGTGGAGCCGCCCCTGTTCGAGCAGGGCGGCCGTGGACCGGGCGTCGGCGCCGCGCGCCTCCATGTCCTCCAGCTCCGCGCTCAGGTCCTTCTTCTTGCCGGTCAGGGCCCACACGGACTCGCGCAGGCCGGCCAGCATGTTGCCGTGGCCCGACGTCGCCAGGAGCAGAACCGGGCGCCGCGGTGGTTCTGCGGCGAAGTCGTCGGCCATGTGCAGCAGGGTGGCCAGGGACACGGCCTCGTCGGCGGCAGGGGCATGGCCCGGCACGTAGCGGCTGCCGTCGAGGAAGGCCTCGACCACGAGCAGTTCTCCGGCCGCTTTCGCATCGCTTCCCGGGATGAGGCACCAGACGTTGGCGCTCCGGCCCTTGGCCCAGCGCGCGCTGGCCTGCAGGCGTGCGGCACGGCCCGAGACGGCCTCCGGCGAGCCGAGCCCGGCCTCGAAGTCCTCGGCCCGGACCCAGAACCGCGGGAAGTCCACGGGCGTGAGCTCCTCCTTGTCGCGGAAGCGCAGGCGCGGCGCGGCCTCGCCCCCGCGGTCGAGATAGACCAGGGCGCGGGCCCCGAGGTTGGCGGCGTGCAGCCAGCCGCGCCCCGAGTCGAGGTACATGAGCACGATGCTGCCGGCCACGTCCTTGCCGTCGAAATCCTCGAGGCGCCCCTCGCCGACGAAAACGAGGCCTCCCTCGTGCCCGGTCTCCAGGCTCTCGGGGGCCAGGGCGTTGGCGAAGAGGGGGCGCAGGGGGAGGCTTGCGCCGCCGACGGACAAAGAGGCCCCTTCGAAGACGCGCACGGGGGTGATGAAGTCCTGGCTGCCGACGGTGGCGTTCAGATGCTCGGGCAGCTTCTTGAAAACTTTCCGCACGTAGTCGGCCGTGCGCGCCTCGCCCGCCGTGCCCAGGGAACGGTCCGGCACCGAGGCGATGGCCCGCAGGTGCTCCTCCACCCCAGCCAGGGCGGGCGTCCAGGCCAGCGCGAGGCCCAGGAGCAAGAGGGCGATGCCGAAATTACGCGGACGCATGTCGCTCCTGGATGGTCCCGATGGAGATGTTCAGCTCGTCGCGGTTCTCGATCCTGTCGATGCGGCCGTCGCGGATCCAGACCACGCGGTCGGAGACGTTGAGCATCTTGAAGTCGTGGGTCGCGGAGATGATGGTCACGCCGCGCTCGCCGCTCATCTTCTGCAGCAGGGCGATGATCTCCTCGCCCGTGGAGGAGTCGAGGTTGCCCGTGGGTTCGTCGGCCAGGATGATGGCCGGGTCGTTGGCCAGGGCGCGGGCGATGGCCACGCGCTGCTGCTGGCCGCCCGAGAGTTCGGCCGGCTTGTGCAGGAAGCGCTCGCCCAGGCCCACCAGGTCCAGCAGGGCGCGCCCCTTGTCCACGGCGTGGTCGTTCTGCATGCCGGCGAAGATCATGGGCAGGGTCACGTTCTCCAGGGCGCTCATGACCGGGATGAGGTTGAAGGTCTGGAAGATGTAGCCGATCTTGCGGTTCCTGAGCCACGCCAGCTCGTAGGCGTCGAGCTGGGAGATGTCGACCTCGTCGATGAAGACGCGGCCGCTGGTGGGCTTGTCCAGACCGCCGATCATGTTGAAGAGCGTGCTCTTGCCCGAGCCCGAGGGGCCCATGATGGACAGGTACTCCCCGGCCGCGACCTCCAGGTCCACGCCGCGCAGAACCTGCACGGGCATCTTGCCCAGGGTGAAGGTCTTGGTCACTCCGACCACACGGACGATGCTGTGCCTGTCCATCAGTGTTCTTCCCTCATGACGATGATCGGTTGCAGTTTGGCGGCGAGGATGGCCGGGTAGAGCACGCCCAGGAGCGAGAGCCCCACGCCGGTGGCCCAGGCCTTGCCCGCCTGGGCCAGCAGCGGCAGCAGGTTCAATCCCGAGAAATCCAGGGCGGCGTAGTGCAGCAGCGAGGCGGCCAGGGACGCGGCCAGGCCGAGCAGCGCCCCGGCCCCGGAGCCGACGACGCCGACGATGAGGGCCTCCAGCAGGAAGAGGCGCAGGATGATGCGGTCCAGGGCGCCCAGGCACTTCATGATGCCGATCTCGCGGAAGCGCTCGGTGACGGACATGAGCTGGGCGTTGACGATGCCCACGGTGCAGACCAGCAGGGACAGGGCGATGAGCCACAGCTCCTTGGCCCCGGCAGACAGCCCGTGGCCGGCGGCGTCCACGGCGTAGCCGGCCGAGGTCAGCAGCGGCAGCGCCGCCTCGCCGTGCAGGCGGAAGAGCTCGCGGGCCACGACCGAGCCTGTCAGGGTGAAGCCCAGGAAGGCGATGGCCAGGACCAGGCTGAAGGTGGTCACCAGGGAGCGGAAAAAGCGGATGCGAAGGCTGTTGATCGCCATGCTCAGGGATTTCCCCCAGGGCAGAACGATCTGCCTGGAGATTTTCCCGCTGCCGGGACGGTCGGTCGCTACGCTCATATGCCCCCTGTGGTCTGACTGCCTGAAGCTGAAAGCAGTTGAGAACGATTCTCGTCTATTTTCGGTACTATCCGGAAACTGCCCCGAAAATCAAGGAAGAACGCGTCCGTCACGGAATCTCCATCCGCGGCGGCGGCCTGGAGGTCGTCCAGCGTCAGCCTCTTTCGGTCGCCAGGCGGCGGATGATCTCCGCGCTCCCGCGGTCCCCGTCCAGGCGCAATGGACCGGAGGGCCTGCGTTCCTCGCGCAGGGAGCGCTCCATGACGGCCGCCAGGCGGGACGGCTCCAGGTCCTCGTCACGCAGCAGGCCGACGTGGCCCAGGGCCGACAGGGCCTCCAGGCGCAGGCGCTGCTCGCGGTCGTGGCCGTAGGGGTGCATGAGCCCGCGGGCCCCGCAGGCCAGGAGGTTCATGGTCGTGTTGTAGCCGCCGCGGCTGACGGACAGGTCGCAGGCCAGGACGTGGTCGGGGAACCTGGGGGTGAATTCGCGGACCGTGGCGTCGGGGTGGCTCAGGCTGCGCTCTTCGAGTCTGCGGCGCTCGTCCAGGGGGGCGTTGGGGCCCGTGAACATGAGGAGCTTGTGGGGCAGCCGGGGGGCGAGGAGGATGGATGCCTCCATGATGGGGTCCAGCAGATCGCGGATGATGGTCCCGCTGCCGGCGCTGGCCAGGATGACGGTGCCGTCGGCGGGAAGTCCCAGGGCCGACCGGGCGGCGCCCTTGTCGGGCAGGGTGGGCCCTTCGGCCACGTAGCCGGTGTACCAGACCGGGCAGGCGATGTCGGCCACCCGGGAGAAGGTCAGATCCAGGCGCACGAGGTCGGGGTCCGAGTGCACGAGCACGCCGTCGAACCATGGGTTGAGCCAGTCGAGGGTCCGTTTCTCGAATTTGGCCTGGTCCTTCTTCTCCACGAGGATGTCGCGCAGGCTGCACAGGGCCACGGCGGGGCGGGGGAGTTCTCTGTTGAAGCGCAGCAGCGGCAGGAGTTCGCGGGCGAAGACGCGGCGTCCGAAGGGGAACATCTCGATGAGCAGGACGTCGGGCCGCAGGGAGCGGAAGAGGTCCAGGAGCATGGCCTCGCGTTCCCGCCACGTGTCCTCGAGGTCGCGCTCCCGGTCCACGGCCAGGATGCTGCCGTAGCTCTCGTCCATGCGGATGGCCGGCATGGCGTGGTGCCTGACGTTGTCCGGCATGGGGATGGGCACCTCCGCGCCGCCGGTGACGAGGTCCACCGTCAGGGGCGCCAGGGCGCGGTCGATGGCCATGCTGCGGAACAGGTGCCCGATGCCGAAGACGTATTGCGTGTAGTGCAGGATCTTCACGGAAGCCTCACGTTGGTCTGGAGGATGCGCAGGCCCGCCGCGTCGGCGGCCAGGAGGTGCAGGGCCCGCTTGGCGACGGCGGCCGATGCGCCCGGCAGGAAGGGTTCGCCCAGGAGGTGGTTGAGGACGATCTTGATGACGCCGAGATGCGTGACCACAAGGATCCGTTCGCCGTCGCGACCCTGCACGGCCTCGGCGATGGCCGCCAGGGCCCGGTCCAGGACCTTCCGGCGGCTCTCGCCGCCCGGGGGGGTGAAATCCCAGGCCCGGGCCTCCTGGGCTTCGATGCTGCCCGGGAAGTCCAGGCGCAGCCTCGCGACCGTCATCCCCGTCCATTCCCCCCAGTCCTGCTCCATGAGGCCCGCGGAGATTTCGAGCTCGCGGCCGGGGAAAAGCAGTCCGGCCGTCTCCCGTGCCCGGGCCAGGGGGCTGGTCACGACGCGGTCCCACGGGCCGTGGGCGTTCAGCACCTGCAGCCAGGGCGTCGGGTCGAAGGCCGGGTCCAGGGGGATGTCCGTCGTGCCCTGGATGCGTTTCTCCCTGTTCCAGGCCGTGGGGCCGTGGCGCAGCAGGCCGATGACGTTCACGGCCGCCTCCCGGCGCAGACGTGCTCCATGACCGCGAACATGGAGCGGTAGTTTGCGGTGATGTCGTGCACGGCCAGGACGCGCTCCCTGGCCTGGCGTCCCAGGCGCAGGCGCAGCTGCGCGTCGCGCAGCAGCTCGCCCACGGCGCCTGCGAAGGCGTCGGGCGAGAAGGGCGGGACGATGATGCCGGCCTCGCCGTCGGCCACGACCTCGGGCGCGCCGTCGTGGCTCGTGGCCACGGCGGGCAGGCCGCAGCACTGGGCCTCCAGGTAGACCATGCCCAGGGCCTCGCCGATGCCGGGGAAGGCGAAGAGGTCCCCGGCCTGGTACCAGGCGTGCATGTCCGCGGGCGCGACGCGGCCGGCGAAGGTGCACGCGCCGGGCAGGGCCGTGCGGGCGTGCTCCTCCAGCCGCGCCCGGGCCGCCCCGTCGCCCAGGACCAGGAGGTGCAGGTCGGGAAATTCGGCCGCGAGAGAGCGGCAGGCGTCGATGACGAAGGCGATGCCCTCCTCCTTCACGCCGGGCCGCATCATGGCCGCCGTGACCACCACGCGCTTCTCCTGGAGCCCGAGCTTCGCGCGCAGGTCAGCGCCCCGTTCCGGGGCCAGGGGGAAGTTGGCGGTGCGGATGCCGGGCCGGATGTAGGAGATGCGCTCGGGCGCCAGCAGGCGGCCCAGGTTTTCCACGTCGCGCAGCTTGTTGACGAAGACCGTGTCGGCCCGCTCCAGGGCCATGCGGTTCAGGTGGAACCCGGCCCAGGTCTTCAGGCGCTTGCGGTACTTGGTGGCGTAGGAGCCGGCGAGGATGAAATAGGGCAGGCGGTTGCGCCGGGCGATGAACGGCCCGAAGGGGTCTGGTCCGCGGTAGTACGTGTGGTAGGTGAACCAGCAGTCGGGTTTGCGGCTGCGGACCTCCCGGTCGGCCCGCCAGGCGTCCAGCAGGGACCCCGGCCACTGCGAAGGCCGCAGGAAGATCCACTCCGTGGTCCGGGACAGGGGCACGAAGACCTCGTGCCCCTCGGCCTCCATGGCCGCCCGCACGTCGCGGGCGATGGACACCAGGCCCGAGGAGCGGGGGTGGTCCAGGGAGCGGAAGGTCGGGTAGTAGGCGACGCGCATGGCTAGAGGCGCGTCAGGTCGCGATAGAGGGCCACGAGCTCGCGGATCAGCTTCCTGTTGTCGAAAACGTCGGTCACGCGCTGCCTGGCCGCCGGGATGACACGCTGGCGCAGGGGGAGGTCCGTGACGATGCGCTTCAGGGCGTCGGCCAGCTCGCGCGGGTTCGCGGCGTCGACCAGCAGGCCCGTCTCCTCGTGGTCGACCAGTTCCGGGATGCCCGAGACCCGCGTGCCGATGACGGGCACTCCCAGGGCCATGCTCTCGGCGATGACGTTGGGGATGCCGTCGCGGTCGCCGCTGGACGCCACCTTGCAGCCCAGGACGAAGCAGTCGGCGTGCTGGAAGCGCTCCAGCACCTGCTCGTGGGTCATGGTCCCGGCCAGCTCGACATGGTTTTCCAGGCCGAGTTCGCGCACCCTGGCCCTGACCGCTTCCTTGTCGTCGCCGCTGCCGATGAGCACGTAGCGGAAGGGAAAGCCTTCGCGCGCCAGCACGGCCAGGGCGGCGAGGATGTCCGGGATGCCCTTCTTCTCGACGATGCGGGCGATGGTCAGGAAGGTGTAGGGCGGCTGCGGGGTATGTTCGACGGCGTGGGCGAAGAACAGCTCCAGGTCGATGCCGTGGTAGACGCAGTGGATCTCGCGCCGCCCCCCGACCAGGTTTTCCAGGAAGGCCTTGTTGTATTTCGTGCAGGTCACCACGAAGCGGGCCTTGTCGATCTTCTCGGCCAGCTGGGCGGCGTCGGAGGTATAGATGTCCTTGGCGTGGGCCGTGAAGCTGAAGGGCACGCCGCAGATCTCCGAGGCGAACATGGCCACGGAGGTCGGGCTGTGTGCGAAATGCGCGTGCAGATGCGCCATGTTCAGGTCGCGGGCGTGGTGGACCAGATAGGCTGCCTGGAAGAAGTGCTTGAAGGTCAGGAAGTTGCGATTGCGCATAAAGCGCCTGCAGGCCAGGGCGAAGCTGCGGGCGTACCCGCCGGGGTGGAGGATGGCCGCGCTCAGGTTGGGCCACAGGAAGCGGTGCAGGTTGGCCCAGAATTCCGAGGGCAGGTAGGTCACCCGCGCCTTGATGGCCTGCACGGACTTGTGGGTGAAGTTTTCGCGGGGGGCCCGCATGGAGAAGATGTGGACCGTCAGCCCTTCCTCCTCCAGCAGGCGGATCTCGTTGGAGATGAAGGTCTCGGAAATACGGGGGTACCCTTTGAGGACCATGCCCATGACGGGCTTTGCGGTGTTCATGCCTGGTCTCCGAAGCTCTGGATGCGGGACTTGATGGTGTCGAAGGCGGTCATGGGGAAGGACGCGAGGGCCGCTTCATAGGCGGGCGCGTCGCGCAGGAGTTTGCGGATGCATTCGAGCATGGGCGCCGGTTCAACGGTTTCCCAGGGGATGAATTCCAGGAGCCCCCTGGCGGCGAAGAGGCGGGCCCGGATGATCTGTTCCTCGCGGGGCACGCTGCGCGGGATGATCAGGGACGGCCGCGCCGCCCCGACGATCTCGCACATGGTGTTGTAACCGCCCATGGAGACGACGCAGTCTGCCGCCAGGATGGCCTTCTCCATCTTGCGGTAGAACTTGCAGATGCGCACCTTCAGCCTGCGCGCCCTGGCCGCCAGCTCGTCGTAGGCGTCCTCGGCCAGCATGGGGCCGGTCACGATCATGGACTTGAGCTTCGGGTGGGGCAGGGTTTCGAGCATGGTCAAGTAGGTGTCCACGACCTTCCGTCCGTCGCCGCCCCCGCCCGCGGTGACGAGCACGAACGTGTCGTCCGGGGCGACGCTCATGGACCTGCGGATGCGGGGCCGGTGCTGGGCGCGGGGTATCTGCCGGGGGATGTAGCCCGTGAAGTGCATCTTGGCGGCGATGTTGTCGGGAATCTCGTACTCGCGGACCGGGTCGTAGATGTCGCGGCTGCCGTAGACCCAGATCTCGGAGTAGAGCTTGTCCAGGACTTCGTAGATGCGCTTCTCCCGCCACTCGGCGACGGTGCTCGCGGCGCTGTCCATGATGTCCCGCAAGCCCAGGACCACCCGGGTTTCGGGCCGTTCCCGGCGCAGCCATTCCAGGGTGGGCACGACCTCGCGCCTCAGGCCCAGGGGGGCCTTGTCCACCAGGAAGAGCGCGGGTTCGAACCTGCGGGCCGTGGCCAGGATGATGTCCTGGCGGATGCCCAGGGCCATGGCCGGTTCGACCTTGATGGAGTGGGGCACGTAGAGGTCGTTGTTCTGCTTGATCATGCCGGGCACGCGGATGAAATCGATGCCCTGGGGGAAGTCGAAGCGGCCGGCGATGGGCGAGCCCGTGATGATGACGACGTTGTGCTCCCCGGCGTCCCGGATGTTCCGGGCCAGGGCCATGGAGCGGCGGATGTGCCCCAGGCCGTAGGTGTCGTGGGAGTACATGAGGATGTTCATGGGAATCCTGGATGTTGAGCTGGGGTGAAGTGAGCCGATGGCTCGGGTCTGCGGAGGAACCGCCCTGTTCAGGATATCCCTGTTTCCCGCGGGGTTGTCAATGTCCGCGCATCCAACTGCCCGGATTCATGCGTCGTTTTGCGGCGTTCAGTCGATGAGCACGATGCGGTCGGGTTCCAGGCGGATCTTGCGGTCCTTGTAGAGCCTGCCCAGGGCCTTCTTGAAGGCGGATTTGCTCGTCCCAAAGGCGGCGGCGATGTTCTCTGCGGGGCTCTTGTCCGTCAGCGGGGAGACGCCGCCGTTGGCGCGCAGGTATTCGACGATGCGCCCGGCGAGCATGTCCACGCCGGACAGCCCGGGGGGCAGCAGGGACAGGTCCAGCTTGTTGTCGGGCCGCACGGCCTTGACGTAGCCCCGGACGCGCTGGCCGTAGCGCAGTTCGCCCGGCGCGTCGTCGCGGAAGATGAGTCCCAGGTGCGTGTTGTCGACCACGGCCTTGAAGCCGATGTCCGAGAAGCCGCAGATGAGGAGGTCCACCTCCTGCCCCGGCACGAAGCCCGAGCCGTCCTCGTTCAGGTGGGAGTGGAGCTTGGCCGTCCCGGCCAGGCGCCCGGTGCGTTCGTCGAGGTAGACCAGGATGACGTAGGAGCGCCCCTCTTCCAGGGGCTTGTACTGTTCCGAGGCCGGCACGAAGAGGTCCTTGGGCAGGCCCCAGTCCACGAAGACGCCGGATTTGGTCACGGCCACGACCTTCATGAAGGCGCACTGGCCGAGCTCGGCCCTGGGTCGGGCCGTGGTGCCCGTCAGGACCGCCTCGGAATCGCGGTACAGGAAGACGGTGACCTCGTCGCCGACGGCTGCCCCCGACGGCAGCTCCCGCCGGGGCATGAAGACCTCGCCGAGGTCGCCGCCGTCGAGGAACGCCCCGCCCGCGACCAGTTTCATGATTTTCAGGCTGGCTGTGGTGCCGATGCGGCTCATAACTCCTCCCGTGAGATGGCGGCCAGGCCGGCCAGGAACCTGCGCAGCAGCTGGTCGCGGCACGGCATGTAGTTGCGGTGCGAAGGGTTTCGGAAGAGCGCCGAGAGTTCCGATTTGGAGGCCTTCATGCCGCCGGCCTCCAGGATGCGCAACATGTCCGCGTCCTTGAGCTCCAGGGCGATGCGCACCTTGCGCAGGACGAGGTTGTTGTTCAGCTCCTCGGGCTCGGCCGTCCCCTGGTCGCGGGGGCCGCGGCGGGAGGCGACGAGGCCGTCGAGGAAGGCCAGCAGCAGGATGTCGGGGCAATCGACGAAGCCCGGCTCCTCGTCCTTTTTCAGCAGCAGGTCCAGGTCTCCGTGGCTCAAGGAGTGGCCGCCGAGGCCGAAAAGGCGCAGGGTGCCGCCGTTGTCCAGGTTCAGGGCGTAGCGCAGTCGGCGCAGGATATCGTTGTTGGTCATATGCGTGCTTCCTTGGGGTGAACCACCGAGTACACGGGATGGGTCCGGCGGTCATCTGAAAAATGGGGGGCTATACCGGGCCATCTTGGCCCTTGACCCCGCGATTTCTGCTGGTAGGTCATTCGTCATGCACTGTCGTACACGTTGTCATACACGCCCGCGTCTTTCGATAGGCCTCGTCTTCGCGGCGGCATCCGCAATGCTGGCCTTCTTCCTCGCCGCCCTGGCGCCCGGCGACGGAGCCTGGGCGGGTCCGACGCCGAAGGTCAGGCTGCAGCTCAAATGGCGTCATCAGTTTCAGTTCGCCGGCTATTACGCCGCTCTGGAGAAGGGCTTTTTCCGCGAGGAAGGGCTCGATGTCGCCTTCCTGGAGCGATCTCCCGGCGTCGAGCCCGCGGACAGCCTCCTCTCGGGCCGAGCCGAGTTCGCCGTGGAATCGCCGTCGGTCCTGGTCCGGCGTTTGAAGGGTGATCCGCTGGTGGTCCTGGCCGCCATTTTCCAGCACTCCCCGAACATGCTCATGTCCGTGCGCGGTTCGGGCATCGGCATGCCCCACGATCTGGTCGGCAAGCGGGTCATGTTCGACCCGGCATTCGACGTGGAGGTTTCGGCCATGATCGCCGCCGAGGGCATGAAGCCGGACGCCTTCGAAGTCGTGCCCCACACCTGGAGCGTGGAGGACCTTGCCGCGGGCCGCGTCGACGCCATGAGCGCCTACGTCACCAACGAGCCGTACCTGCTGCGGCGCATGGGCCTGGCGCCGATGGTCATGCGGCCCGCCAGCTACGGCGTCGATTTCTATGGGGACTGTCTGGTCACGACCGAACGCCGCATCAGCGAAGACCCCGAAGGCGTGGAGGGCTTCCTGCGCGCCGTCAGACGCGGCTGGGCCTACGCCATGTCCCATCCCGGCGAGATGGTCGATCTGATCCACGCCAAGTACGCTCCGGACATCCCCAAGGAACAGCTCCTCTTCGAGGCCGAGGCCATGCGCGAGCTGGTCAGGCCCGATCTCGTCGAGATCGGGCACATGAACCCCGAGCGCTGGAGGCAGATGGCCAGGACGTACGCCCGGCTGGGGATCGTTTCGGGGAAGCTCGACCTGTCGGGGTTCATTTACTCGGAGATCAAGGAAGAGGTGCTGGCCAGAAGGGAACGGCTGGTACGCGTCTCGGTGGCCGTCCTGCTGGCGGCCGTCTGCGTCGGCGGTTGCGTGGCGGGCGTTCTCTTTCTTTTCAATGCGAGACTGGGCCGGAAAGTGCAGGAGCAGACCGCGGCCCTGGCGGCCAGCGAAAGGAGTTTCCGTGTCTTTTTTGAAATGGCGGGCATGGGCGTCGCGCAGATCGACGGCATGACGGGGAACTTCTGCAAGGTGAACGAGAAGTTCCGGGAGCTGACGGGCTGTACGGCGCAGGAGTTGAGCGTCATGACCTGGCGCGACCTGGTCCGCCCCCGCGATCTCGGGATGCTTGAGCAGGCCCTGGACACCCTGCTCGCCGAACGGCTCGTGGAGACCACCCTGGAGGTGCGTCTCGTGCGCAGGGACGCCTCCCTGTTCTGGGGCATGGTCACCGTCTCGGCCCTGTGGGCCGATGGCGAACGGCCCGAATTCTTCCTCGTCGTGGTGCGCGACATTTCGGCGCGCAAGGACGCCGAGGAAAAGCTCCTGCTGGCCAACAAGGTCTTCGAGAACACCATCGAGGGCATCGTGGTCACGGACCCCAAGGGGCAGATCGTGCAGGTCAACCCGGGGTTCACCGCCATCACCGGGTACGCGGCCGAGGAGGCCATCGGGCACAACCCGCGCATCCTCAAGTCCGACCGCCACCCCCAGCACTTCTACCATCACATGTGGACCCAGCTGGTCCATGAGGGGCATTGGGCCGGGGAGATATGGAACCGCCGCAAGAACGGGGAGTCCTACCCGGAATGGCTGACCATCAGCGCCGTGAAGAACGAGGCCGGCCTGACCACCAACTACGTGTCCATCTTCCACGACATCACGGAGCTCAAGAGCCAGGAGGACGCCCTCAAATACCAGGCCCAGCACGACGCCCTGACCGGGCTGCCCAACCGCATGCTGCTGGACGACCGGCTGCGCATGGCCCTGGCGCAGCTGGGACGCAGCGGGGAAAAGCTGGCGCTTCTGTTCCTGGACCTCGACAACTTCAAGAACATCAACGACGGTCTCGGCCACGGAGCCGGCGACGCGCTTCTGGTGGAACTCTCGCGGCGCCTGGAGGGTCTTCTGCGCGCCGGCGACACCCTGGCCAGGCTGGGCGGGGACGAGTTCCTCATCCTGCTGCCGGAAGTCGACGCCGTCGAAGGCGTGAGCCACATCGCGACCCGCATCCTGGAGGCCCTGGGCCGGCCCTTCAGCCTCGGCGACGTGGAGTTCTTCGTCACGGCGAGCCTGGGCGTGACCATCGCCCCGGACGACGGGAACGAGGCCGGAAAGCTCATCAAGAACGCCGACATGGCCATGTACAGGGCCAAGAGCCTGGGCCGCAACAACTATCAGTTCTTCACGCCCGAAATGGACGCGGCGGCGCACCGGCGCATCTCGCTGGAATCGAAGCTGCGCAAGGCCATCGAAGGGGAGCGTTTCGAGCTGCACTACCAGCCGCTGGTGCGCATGGACTCGGGCCGCATCGTCGGGGTCGAGGCACTGGTGCGCTGGCGCGACGGCGACACCCTCGTCTCCCCGGCAGAGTTCATCCCCCTGGCCGAGGATTCGGGCCTGATCCTGCCCCTGGGCGAGTGGGTCCTGCGCACGGCGGCCCGCCAGGCCAAGCTCTGGCAGGATGCGGGCTTCGAGTTGGGCATGTCCGTGAACATATCCTCGCGGCAGTTCGCTGGGCCGGGGCTGGCCCAGACGCTGGGCGAGGTGCTCGCCGACACGGAGCTGCAGCCCGGCAGGCTGTATTTCGAGATAACCGAGTCCATGCTCATGGGCGATGTGGCCAAGGCCGAGGCGACCCTCAATTCCCTGCGGGCGGCAGGCGGAACCTTCTTTCTCGACGACTTCGGCACGGGCTACTCATCCCTGTCGTACCTCAAGCGCCTGCCCATCGACGGGCTCAAGATCGACCGCTCCTTCATCCGCGACATCACCGAGGACCAGGACA
>JANJWV010000201.1 GCA_024709365.1 Desulfomicrobium sp.
CGCCGTCGAAGGTCTCGCGGCCCCCGGCCACGTTGGTGCCGATGATGCGCCCCTGTCGGTTGGCCAGGGAGCCCAGCGGGTAGTAGCCGGGCTTGCCCGTGACCATGTTCTCCACAAGCACGCAGTCGCCGCCGGCGTAGATGTCGGGGTCCGAGGTCTGCATGGTCTTGGAGACGACGATGCCGCCGCGCTCGGAGCAGAGCAGGCCGGCCTCGCGGGCCAGAGTGTCGTTGGGGATGACGCCTACGGCCAGGATGACCAGTTCGGTCTCGATGGTGCGCTTGTTCGTCACTACGCGCGCCACCTTGCCGTCCTCGCCCTCGATGGCCTGGACCATCTCGGAGGTCAGCACCGTGACGCCGTTCTCGGCCAGGTGCTTTTCGGCGATGGTGGCCATGGCCTTGCTCATGAAGCCCGGCATGATCTGGTCGGCGACCTCGACCACGGTGGTCTCGATGCCCCACATGTCGGCGAAGGCCTCGGCCATCTCCAGGCCGATGAACCCGCCGCCGACGACCACTGCCGAGCCGACGCCGTGGGCGACCTGCTCCTTGATGCGGATGGCCTCGTCGAGGGTGGCCACGGTGAAGACGTTGCCCAGGTCGCGTCCCGGGATGGGCAGCTTGCGCGGCGTGCTGCCCGTGCCCAGGACCAGCTTGTCGTAGGGCAGGGCGGTCTGGGTTCCGTCCTTATGCTGGACCAGGACCGTTCTGGCCTTGCGGTCGATGGACAGGGCGCGGGTCTCGGTCATGACCTTGAAGTCCTTGCAGTCCTGGAAGAACTGCTCGTCGCGGACCATGTGGAAGCTCGTCTCCTGCAACTGCTGGTGGTCGCTGACGTCGCCGGAAACATAGTAGGGGATGCCGCATCCGCCGTAGGAAATGAGTTTGCTGGCGTCGACCATGGTCACGTCGGCGTCGGGGGCCACGCGTTTGATGCGGCAGGCGGCCTTGGGGCCCAGGGCCACTCCGCCGATGACGACAACTTTGAGGGACATGGAAAACTCCTTGAAAAACTGGCAGGTTGAATGAAAATTATGTCATGTGTCGAATGAATGGCATCGCTAATACATTTTTGGCGGGAGGGGTAGCAGAAAAATCCATTTAGATCAGCTTGATCGGAATTGGCCGCGCCCGCTCTCCGGACCGGGAACCTTGGTTCTTGTCCGAGATCATGCCGCTGTTTCTTACGCATAAGAGCCCGTCTTTGCGGTCCGGATACACAATGCGCATGAAAAAGTATGTCTCGTGAGCTCAGATACTGCTTTCCCAGTAAATCATGGGCTGGAAAATAATGTAGTGATCCTAATGATCAGCTCGTGACAAGGGGACGTATGTGTCACAATGCGACACGGACCCCGCCCTGTCCGGCCTGCAGTATCTGCCTATTCACCTTTGTGCGGCCATGGTGGTTGACGTGATAAGATGTTTGAAATAGGCATGATTTTAAACACGTCAACCATTCAGCACAGGCTCCCGAATGAAGATTTCCGCCCGCTCCCGCTACGCGACCCGCATCCTCATCGATCTGGCCATGAACGAGAAGGACGCCCCGATCCGGACCACCGCCATTGCCGAGCGGACGGGAATTTCCGTGCAGTTCATCGAGCAGATCCTCAAGTCGCTGAAGCAGGCGGAACTGGTTGCCAGCAAACGCGGGGCCATGGGCGGCTACGCCCTCAACCGCCGCCCCGAGGACATCTCCCTCGGCGAGATCATCCGCGTCATGGAGGGCCCCCTGTGCCTGACCGACTGCTGCGACGACGCCGAACTCTGCATCCGTTCCGGCATCTGCATGACCCGGGACGCCTGGCGCCGCGTCAGCGCCATCATGGCCAGCGCCCTGGATTCCCTGAAGCTCTCCGACGTCATCAGCGGAGTGCCGCCGTTCTGCCCCAACGCCTCCGACGACGATGAGGATCCCGAAGGCATCTGCTGATCTCCCCCCGCGTTCGTTTTTCTGCTTTGTCTGCAACTCACCGGTGTCCGTGGTTCACGGGAACCCGTTCCGAGCGGCCTTCCTCGATACCAGGATGCTCCCCCAGAGCCCGTGTCCGGACCTCTTATCAAAATTGCCCGAAATCACGGAACATTTCAGATCAATGTGATCAGTTCTTGACAGAAAGTCAGGGAAAAGTTTAATTCGGACTCAATTGATCTAAATTGATGTTGTCTGAATAGGCCGGGTGGCCTCCGGAAGATGAGTGGTTAGGCGTGTGTGTTCATCATCAGTCCGCAGCGACATCAAAATGTTTGCATTTGACCTCCCGGCAGGACGTCGTGCCTGCCGGGGAAGTCACCCCCGAAGGCGGCTCGTCTTCTGCTTCGTGAATTATTTCACTCGCCCGTCGGCACCCCCGACGGGCCTGACGGTCATGTTCCCGCCGGCCAGGCGAGGCGGGGACGGGTGCGTTCAACATTGAACTGCGGAGAATCTCATGCGAATTTCCACTACGACCCACTATGCGTCCCGCCTCCTGCTGGATCTGGCCTTGAACGCGCACCAGGCGCCCATTCCCGCCTCCAGACTGTCCGGGAATACGGGCATCCCCATCAAGTTCGTGGAGAAGATCATCCGGCCCCTCAAGGCGGCCGGGATGGTCAAGAGCGTGCGTGGCGCCCTGGGTGGCCACTATCTCGGGTGCAGGCCCGAGGAGGTGACCCTGGGCTCGGTCGTGCGCCTCATGGACGGCGGCATCCGGCTCGCCCAGTGCGCGGCCGACGACGTGAACTGCAACAAATGCCACGATTGCCGGACCCGCGCCGTGTGGCGCGGGGTCACGGAAACCCTTGAGCGGGAGCTCGACTCCATCACCCTCGCGGACATGATGGGCGAAAGCCGCCCCGGGTGCTGGCACATGCGTTCCACGGGAACCGAAGGCTAGAGGCGGTTTCCGGGCCCTGAACGGTCCCGGCGACCTTGTGAAAAAAAGCGTAAAATATTTCTTGACACGGGCGGTGGTGTCAAAATAATTCAGACCACTTTGATCTAAATTAACTTAATCAAATTAATTTAGATCCGAATTAACGAGTGTGGAACGAACGATCTTCAAGGGCTGAGGACAAGGCGTGTGTGTGACCCTTTTCTCCCTCCTGAAAAGATTTTCGTCAATGCATTCAAATGGCTGTTTGTCGGCTTCCGGCCATGAACCGGCAGGGGCCCACGCGCACGCGGCAACAGGGAACGCATGAGAATCTCGACCGAAACGCACTACGCCTCCCGCCTCCTTCTCGATCTGGCCCTGCATGCGGAACGGACCCCGCTGTCGGCGGGCGCCCTTGCCGACAGCACGGGAATTCCCCTCGCCTGCGTCGAAGACGTCATGGCTTCGCTGCGCGCGGCCGGTCTCGTCAGCTCCGGCGGCGGGGCGGGTTTTCGCCTGGGCTCCCGTCCCGAGGACATTTCCCTGGGGCTGGTGCTGCGGGTCATGGATGACGGCATCCGTCTCAACCATTGCCGAAGTGTCGAGGACCGGTGCCCGGAGTGCCGCAAGTGCAGAACGAAAGATGTCTGGGCGGGCGTGATCGAAGCCATCGAGCGCGAACTCGAGGCCATCACCCTCGCCGATCTGATGGGAACGCCGCAGCCGCTTCCGGATGGTGTTCAAGTCCGAAGCGGCGCGGTGCGCTGAACGGGTCGCGGCCGTTTTTTAACTGGTCGTAATTTCATTACTTTTCAGGAGTGTAGAGTGAAAAATCTTGTAATTCTGGGTTCGGGCGCCGCCGGCACCATGGTCGCGGCGAAAATGAGGAAGAAGCTGGCCGAGAACGAATGGAAGATCACGGTCATCGATCGCGACATCAAGCATCACTACCAGCCCGGCTGGCTGTTCGTCCCCTTCGGGATCTACACCCTGGCCGACTGCATCAAGCCCAAGACCGACTTCGTGCCCCGCGGCGTGGACTTCGTCCTGGACGAGATCACCAACATCGACCCCGCGGCCAAGAAAGTCACGACCAAGAAGGGCTCCTACTCCTACGACTGGCTGGTGGTCAGCACGGGCTGCCGCATCGCCCCCGACGAGATCGACGGCCTGACCGACGACTGGGGCGGCGCCATCCATAACTTCTACACCCCCGACGGAGCCCAGGCCCTGTGCGGCGCCATGCACAACTTCAAGAAGGGCCGCCTGGTGTTCAACATCGCGGAAATGCCCATCAAGTGCCCCGTGGCGCCCCTTGAGTTCGTGTACATGGCCGACTGGTTCTTCGCCAAGCGCGGCCTGCGCCAGAACATCGAGATCGAGCTCGTCACGCCCCTGACCGGCGCCTTCACCAAGTCCGTGGCCAACGCGGTGCTGGGCAAGCTGTGCGAGGAAAAGAACATCAAGATCACGCCCAACTTCGTCATCGACAGCGTCGACGCGGGCGGCAAGACCCTGTCCTCCGTGACCGGCGACGAGATCCCCTACGACCTTCTCGTCTCCATCCCGCCGAACCTCGGCGCCCAGGTCATCATCGACAGCGAGATCGCCGACCCCATGGGCTACATGAAGACCAACAAGTATACCCTCAAGTCCGAGGAGTACGAGAACGTCTACATCCTGGGCGACGCCACCAACGTGCCCACCTCCAAGGCCGGTTCCGTGGCCCACTTCGAGTGCGACGTGGTCTGCGACAACCTCTTCCGCGAGATCAACGGCGAGGAGGCGCACCCCGAGTTCGACGGCCACTCCAACTGCTTCATCGTCACCGGTTACGACAAGGCCTCCCTCATCGACTTCAACTACGAAGTGGAGCCCCTGCCCGGCATGTACCCCCTGCCCGGCGTCGGCCCCTTCCACCTGCTGGGCGAGTCCAAGATGAACTACTGGGGCAAGCTCATGTTCCGCTGGGTCTACTTCAATCTCATGCTCAAGGGTCACGACCTGCCGCTCGAGCCGCAGATGTACATGGCAGGCAAGAACGACATCCGCAAAAAATAATTTGGAGAACCTCGCATGAGCAATGATGCAGTACTTTTGGAGCGTCTCGACCGGATCGAGCAGAGACTGGAGCGCATGGCAAGCTCGGCCGAAAGCTCCCACGACCTGCACGAGACCCTCGCTCCGATCCTGAAGGGGGCCTTCGTGTCCACGGTGGCCGAATTCAACACCATGGACCACAAGGTCAATCTGGACGACCTGTTCGCCCTGTTCCGTCGGGTGATGTTCAGCGTGCGCGACATCACCTACGTGCTCGAACAGCTGGAGAACGTCATCGACCTGTGGCGGACCGTCGAGCCCATGACCAAGCCGCTGTTCCTCTCGTCCGTGGAAGCCTTCGACAGGATGGAACAGAAGGGCACCTTCGAAAAGCTGTCGGCCCTGGGCGAAATCGGCTCCAGGACGGCCGAGTCGTTCAGCGCGGACCAGATCAGGAACATGGGCGAGACCCTCGTCTTCTTCCTGACGGTGCTCGAACGCATCTCCAACCCCGAAACCCGCGCCGTGCTGGAGAAGCTGGTCGACGCCATGACCGAGGTCGACCTGGCCTCCGTCAAGGGTGTCGGCGTCATCGGCATGGCCAAGGCCATGGGGTCCAAGGACATGCAGAACGGCCTGGGCGTGGCCCTGGAAATGGTCAAGGCCCTCGGAAAAATCAAGGCATAACGGAACCTGCGCCGTGTCTCGGGCACGGCGCACGTTTTGAGGGAAACATGGCAAAGAAGATACTTGTCGTCGAGGACGACGCCGTCGTCGCCTCGTACCTTTCCGATCTGTTCACGGACAACGGCTACGCGGCCGTGGTCGCCCGCGACGGGGAGACGGGCCTGGAGCTGCTCAGGAGCGAGCGCCCGGATCTCATGACCCTGGACATCGACCTGCCGCGCAGCAGCGGGACCATCCTCTACGCGACCATGCGGCGCGACAGCGAGCTGCGCGACATCCCCGTGGTCGTGGTCAGCGGCGTCTCGCCCCGCATCAAGAAGGGCCTGCCGACCCTGTCCAAGCCGGTGGACGCCGCCGAGCTCCTGCGGGTCGTGGCCGATGCGCTGAAATAACCCCGATTCGCCCGGCCGCATCGTGAGCAAGGAACATCACGGTATTCTCTGGATTGCCGAAGCGGCGCCGAGCGTCCCCGTCCCGGACGCCCTGCGCGACGAAGGCATCGATGTGGAGCTTGCGGCCCAGGCCATCCCCGCCCTCATTCCCGGGCGCGGGTGCATCGTCTTCGATCATCCCTTTTCGGAAGCGGCCGAGGTGGCGGAATGCTCCCTCCGCAATCCTGATGTTCCGATCGTCGTTCTCGAAAAGGCCGAAAATCGCTCCCTCCATGCGCAGTATCTCCGCGTGGGCGCGTCCGTGGTTCTCTTCGACCCTCTGGAGCCGGACGTGGTGGCCGCTACGGTGCGGGCCCTGCGCAGATTCCGGCGTCCCGTGGGGGGCAGCCCCCTGCAGGCCATGGCCGAGTCGTGCCGCGACCTGCTGGACGCGGCGCCGTGCTTTCTCACTGTGCAGGATCGCGAGCTGCGCATCGTGGCGTCCAACGCCAGGTTCCGGGAGGCCTTCGGTCCCGGCCTCGGGCGCTTCTGCCACGAGGCGTACAAGGGCCTCAAGGACCCGTGCGAGGACTGCCCCATCCTCAAGACCTTCGAGACGGGCGCGAGCCACCAGGTCGAGACCGTGGTCACGACCAGGGCCGGCGAGGAGATGAACATCCTCGTCTGGACCTCGCCCATCCGCGACGATTCCGGCCGCGTCACCCATGTCATGGAAATGGCCACGGACATCACCCGCCTGCGCAAGCTGCAGGACCACGTGACCTCCCTGGGTATGATGCTCGGCTCCATGTCCCACGGCGTGAAGGGGCTGCTCATGTCCCTCGACGCCGGCATCTACAAGGTGGACTCGGGCCTCGTCCGCGGCGACGAGGGGCGGCTGCGCGAAGGGTGGGGACTGGTGAAGGGGAGGATCGGCCATATCCGCAAGATGGTCCTGGACATTCTCTACTATTCCAAGCCCAGGCCCCTGGAACCGCGCATGGTGGATGTCCGGGAATTCCTGGAGGAGCTCGTGCTGACCGCGGAGCCCAGGGCCCGCGAGCAGCGCGTCGAACTGGCCCTCTCCGTGGCCGGGGACTGCGGGGAGTTCGAGGTCGACCGCCACGCCCTGTTCTCGGCCCTGCTCAATTTCCTGGACAACGCCGTGGACGCCTGCCGCATGGCCGACCGGGAAGGGGAGGGGCGGGTGGTCGTGAAGGCCGAGAGGACCGGTGGCATCGTTTCCATCAGCATCGTCGACAACGGCATCGGCATGGATCAGGCCACCATCGACAAGATGTTCTCCCTTTTCTTTTCCTCCAAAGGGGTTCACGGGACGGGCATCGGCATGTATGTAGCAGATTACATCATCGGGGCCCACAACGGCGACATCGAGGTCGTTTCGGCTCCCAACCGGGGAACCACCTGCATCATCGACCTTCCGGCCGTGTTCGACGGCAATCCGCCCGGCGGGGAATTCGACCTGCCCGGCGACGGTCCTGAATGACGTCGGACAATTCGAATTTATCCTAACTTTCTGAAAATATTGAATTTTAAGAGCGGAGAATGAGGCGGGTTTTTAATTCATACTCAAATTATCTAAATTAACTGAGTATGGAATAAAGATCAAGCTTTGCCCCCTTTTGGGTTTTGTGTAATTTTCCAATTACACACACGCCTAACCCTCAACCACTGGAGGCAGCATGATCACCGCTCATCTTCTCACCCGTCCCGAAACCTGGGACATGTGGCAGTATTCCGAACGCCGTCGGCAGAACCC
>JANJWV010000006.1 GCA_024709365.1 Desulfomicrobium sp.
GGTTCTGCCGCCCGACGTGAACAGGAGCTTCAACGAGTTCACCGTCGAGGGCGAGTCCATTCGCTACGGCCTGTCGGGCATCAAGGGCGTGGGCGAGGGGGCCGTGGAGTCCATCGTCGAGGAGCGGGAGAAGGGTGGGAATTTCACCAGCCTGCTTGATTTCTGCCAGCGCGTGAACCTGCGCAAGGTCAACAAGAAGGTTTTGGAATCGCTGATCAAGTCCGGCGCCATGGACGCCTTCGGCTGCTCGCGCCGCGCCTTGCTGGAAGGACTCGACAAGGTCCAGGCCATGGCCCAGAAGCGGGCCAAGCGAAAAACCTCGGGGCAACTGTCCTTCATGAGTCTGGTGGAGGAGAACACCTGCAACCTGACGGGGCTGGGCATCGAGAGCGAGGAGGCGGAACTGTCCGAGTACGGGGACGACGAGAAGTGCCGCATGGAGAAGGAGGCCTTCGGGTTCTTCCTCATCGGCCACCCCCTGCAGCCTTTCCGGCAGGAGATCCGTCGGCTCGGGTACACATCGCTGGCGCAGTGCGTGGACCTGCCGGAGAAGACGCCGGTGCAGGTGCCGGTACTGGTCACGTCCGTCAAGACCATCTTCACCAAGAAGGGCGACCGCATGGCCTTCTGCGGCATCGAGGACCTGGGCGGCTCGGGCGAGGCCATCGTCTTCGCCGAACCGTACGCGGCCAGCCGCGACCTCCTGGCCTCGGAGGAGCCCCTGCTCATGACCGGTACCGTGGCCAAGCGGGAGGTTTCGGGAGGCGAGGAGGGCGAGGAAGGGCCCAAGAAGGCCAAGGTCCTGGCCGAGTCCTTCAAACTCCTGTCGGACGTGGTGGGCTCGGGCTCCGAGCCGGTGGTGCTCCTGGTGCGCGCCAACGGCCACGAACCGGACTGGGCGGGGCTCGGCGACATCGTGCAGCGCTACCCCGGCCAGGCCCCGGTGCAGGTCGATCTGGTGCGCGAGGACTATGTATGCCGTCTGCAGTTCGGGCCCGATTTCATGGTCGCGCCGTGTCCGGACTTCTGGCGGGAATTCGAACTGTGGCGACAGGCCTGAAGGAGATGAGCATGGGCAAGGGACAATGGCGGCTGCGGGTCAGCGGCGACTTCAGTTCGTCGCACCAGCTGCGGCATTACGAGGGCAAGTGCGAGAACATGCACGGCCACAATTTCGAGGTCGAGGTGGACGTAGTCGGCGACCGGCTCGACCCGAAACTCGGCATTCTCATGGATTTCAAGGTGCTGAAACGCCTTCTCAAGACCGTGACCGACGAGTTGGACCACCGGCACCTGAACGAGCTGGCCGCCTTCGCGGACCATAACCCGTCCTCGGAGCTGCTGGCGCAGTACGTCTACCGCCGCATGAAGGAGATGCTTGCCGCGCACCCCGTGCGCCTGGAGCAGGTCATGGTTTCCGAGAAGGCCAGTTCCCGCGCCTACTACTCCGAAGGGACGGACTGATGCGCGCGGTCCTGCAGCGGGTGCGCAGCGCCAGGGTCACGGTGGAAGGGCGCGTGACGGGCGAGATCGGTCCGGGCGTCCTGGTCTTCGTCGGCTTCGGCAGGGGCGACGAGCCCGGCATGGCCGGCGGGCCGGTCTGGAACAGGTTCGTGGACAAGCTCCTGGGCCTGCGGCTTTTCCCCGACGCCGGCGGGCCCATCAATGCGAGCCTGGCCGATCACGGCGGAGGGATCCTTGTCGTCTCCCAGTTCACCCTCTACGCCGACGTGCGCAAGGGGCGCCGGCCGTCCTTTTCCACGGCGGCCCCGCCCGAAGCCGCCCGGTCCCTGTACGACGCCTTCACCGCCGACCTGCGCCGCCGCTGGCCCGACGTGGCCGAGGGCGAGTTCGGCGCGGACATGGACGTGTCCCTGGTCAACTGGGGGCCCGTGACCATCTGGCTGGACAGCGAAGAACTTTGATCTCTTCTTGGCAGGCATGTTGCTAACGCAGTGGTGAACGTTCACTTTTTGACAGGACGCAACATGCCGCACCCATTCGGATCTTTCCGTATTCCTTGCCATCGCCCCGTGGAGCGGGCCAAACCGTGACCGCCGCGGACTATACCGCCGAAGCCCTGCGCGGCGAGGACGGCTCCCTGGACGTGCGCATCGTCAGTGACGGCCGTGCCCGCCATCTGGGCGGGCGGCGGGGGGCCGAGAACGAGGTGCGTCGCGCGGCCGACGTGCCGGGCGAGGGCGCGCTGCCCGTGCTGCTCGGCTCGGGCCTGGGCGCGGGCCTGGCCGATGTCCTGGCCCGGACTTCGGGCCCCGTGGCCGTGGTCGACGCCGAGGGCTCGATCTCCAGCCTGACGGGGGTGCGTGAAAAATGGCGGGGCGATGCCCGGGTGCTGTGGATCGACGAGTCCGACCCCGAAACCGCGCTGGCCATGCTGACCCGCTGGCAGCTCGGTCACGGCGGTCTGCCCTTCGCCCCGGTCCTCGACCCCTTCTACGCCAGGCTGCGGCCTGAGCTGTACCGCGCCCTGGCCGAGCGGCTTGAACTGTCCCGCAAGGTCGATTTCTGGGGCCGGGCGCGCTACCCCAAGTTCCGCTCGCCCGAGCCGCGGGTGCTCCTGCTGACCAGCACCTATTTTCTCATGGGCGAGCTGGAGGCGGCCTGCAAACGTCTCGGCTTCGCCACCTGCTTCGTGCAGTTGCCCAGCCAGGAGGTGGGCAGCCAGGAGTTCGTGGAACGCATGCTGGGGGAAATCCTGGCCTTCCGCCCCGATTTCGTGCTGACCATCAACCACCTCGGCGTGGACAAGGAGGGAATCCTTACCGGCCTCCTGGCCCGGCTGGAGCTGCCCCTGGCCTCGTGGTTCGTGGACAACCCCCACCTCATCCTCTACATCTATGAAAATCTCTCCTCGGACTGGGTCACGCTCTTCACCTGGGACGCGGACAACATCGAGTCCCTGAAGGCCCAGGGCTTCGGGCGCGTGCATTACCTGCCCCTGGCCACGGACCCGCACCGCTTCGCCTTTGCGCCGGACACCCGGCCCGTGCGCGACGTGGCCTTCGTCGGCAACTCCATGGTCCACAAGGTGCGGGCCAAGCTCGAACGGTACGCGTTTCCGGACGCGCTCGCGCGCGACGTCGTGGGGCTCGGCCGCGCCTTCATGGAGAGCGGCCTCCTGTCCGTCGGGGATTTTTTCGACTTTGAGCGGCCCGGCCATGCCGCGCTGTTCCGCTCCCTGCCCGACGCGGACACGCGGCTGGCCTTCGAGACCCTGGTCACCTGGCAGGCGACGCTGCTCTACCGCCTGCAACGGGTGGAGCGCCTGCTGTCCTTCAAGCCCATGCTGGTCGGGGACCCGGGCTGGCACGAACTGCTGCCGCGCGGCGGTTGGACCTATCACCGCGAACTCAACTATTACGATGACCTGCCCCGGTTCTATCCGGCCACGCGCGTCAACTTCAACTGCACGAGCCAGCAGATGAAGGGCGCCGTGAACCAGCGCGTCTTCGACGTGCCCGTCTGCGGCGGCTTCCTGCTCACGGACCACCGCCGCCAGATGGAGGACCTCTTCGAGCCCGGCCGCGAAATCGTCTGCTACGGCGATCCCGGGGAAATCCCGGATCTGGTGCGCCACTACCTGGCCCGCGACGACGCGAGGCGCAAGGTCACCGAGGCGGCGCGCAGCCGCATCCTGGCCGAGCACACCTACGACCTGCGCCTTTCGTCCCTGGCGCGGACCATGCGCGGGATCTACGGGTAAGCCGTGAAGAAGCCCATTCTCGTCATCCAGATGCAGCGCATGGGGGACCTGATCCTGTCCTTCCCGCTGTTCCTGTGGCTGGGGCGGGCGTTCCCCGGCCATCCGGTCTGGGTCATGGCCGAACCCGCCTTTGCCGGCCCCCTGACGCGCCTGAGCCCCGGCGTGCGCTATCTCGGGTACGGCCAGGCCGACGCCGTCCTGCACGAGCAGTTTCACCTGGTCCTGAACCTGAGCCACCGGCCCGAGAGCATGGAACTGGCGGGGCGCCTGAAGTCCGAGGCCCTTGTCGGCGGGTATTCACGGAACGGCGTCGTCCGCGTCAACGGCGCCTGGCAGGAATACAGGCTGTCCCTGACGCACAACAACCGCCACAACCGGTTCCACTGGGCCGACCTGAACGCCCTGGACGTGATCCCGCCGGGCGTCATGGCCGCGACGAGTTGGCCCAGGCCGCGCGCCATGCCGGAGGACGTGCGCCAGGTGGGGCTTTTCCTCGGCGCGAGCGAGCCGGACAAGCGGCCCTCGGCCCGGTTCTGGGCCGAGCTGGTGGGGGAGGTCGAGAAGCGCGGGCTGGTTCCCGTCCTCCTCGGCGGACCGGCCGAAATGGAGCTCGGACGCGAGGTGCGCCGCCTGGCCGGGCGCCCCGTGGCCAGCGCCTGCGGAGCCCTGGGGCTGGATCGGTTCGCCCTGTTCGGACAGCGCCTGGCGGCCATGGTCACGCCCGACACGGGACCCATGCACCTGGCGGCCTGGTCGGGCCTGCGGGTCCTGAACCTGTCCATGGGGCCGGTCCATGCCTGGGAGACGGGCCCCTACCAGCCGGGGCATCTGGTCCTGCGCAGCTCACGCGATTGCGTGGGCTGCTGGCGCTGCCGCTTCGACGGCCCGCGCTGTCACGAACCCTTTCGTCCGTCTCGGGTGGCAAGCCTCCTCGATGCGGCCCTGCGCGGAACCGGGGACCGGCTGGCGGCCATGCGGCTGCCCGGGCTTGAACTCTTCGCTTCGGACCGCAGGCATGGGCTCTACGACCTTGTCCCGGTCTCCGCGCGCCCCAAGGCGTCCCAGGCCATCGGCGCGTACTGGCAGGCCTTCTGGATGAACGCCTTCGGCATCGGGCAGACGGACGGGTGCCGCCTGGCGGCCGATACCCTGCGCCGGGAGCACGGTGCCCTGGCCCGCGTCATGGCCGTCCAGGGGGCGCGCTTCCTGCGCAGCCTGGCCGCGTGCGCCGATCCCGTGCGGCAGGCCCTTCAGTGGCAGTGCGCCTCGCCGTCGCTGCGGCCCTTGAGCGGCTACTGCGCGGCCCACGTCTCCAACCGCGACGGTTCCCCGGACAGCCTGCGGCGGGTTCTGGCCCTGACCGAAGCGCACATCGGTTTTCTGACGGAACGCTGAAGCGTCACGGCTTCTCCCAACAAAAAAGGCGACCTGCGGGCCGCCTTTTTTGTTGGGTTTGGGATGAATACCGTCCTCACTGCACCGACGTCTCGGCCCCGCCTTCCTCCCAGCCGCCGCCCAGGGCGGCGTAGAGTTCGACCACGGCCAGCTGCCGGGCCAGGCGCGCGGCCAGAAGGTCCTGGCGGGCCGAGAAGAGGGTGCGCTCGGCGTCATGCACGGCGAAGGCGCTCTCCAGGCCGGCCTCGTAGCGCTTGTCCACGAGGATGCGGCTCTGCCCCGCGCTGGCCACGCGTCGGGCCTGGGCCTGGGCCTGCCCTTCGAACCCTTCGCTCTTGGCCAGGGCGTCGGACACCTCGCGGAAGGCGTTCTGCACGGCCAGTTCGTAGGCCGCGACCCGGATCTGCCGGTCGGCCTCGGCCACCTTCAGGTTGGCCTTGTTCCGCCCGGCGTCGAAGATGGGCATGGAGACGCTCGGGATGAAGGTCCAGGTCCGGGCCGCGGCGTCGAAGAGGTCGTGGAGTTCGAGGCTCGCGTAGCCCATGCTGCCCGTCAGGCTGATGCGCGGGAAGAAGGCCGCCCTGGCTGCGCCGATCTGGGCCCCGGCGGCCCACAGGCGGTGTTCGGCCTCCAGGATGTCGGGCCTGCGGGCCAGCAGTTCCGACGGCAGGCCCGGTGCCACGGAGTCGCTCATGGCGATGTCGCGGATGGCCCGGGCCGGCAGGTCCAGTTCGGCCACGGGCCGGCCCGTGAGCACGGCCAGGGCGTTCTCGTCCATGGCCGCTTGGGCCGTGAGGCGGGCCTCCTCGGACTGGGTCACGGCCACGGCCTCTTCGGCCTGATGGCGTTCCAGGTCCGTGCCCATGCCGCTTGCGATCCTGGCCAGGGTCAGGTCCAGGGTGGCCTGGCGGCTCTGCCGGGTTTCACGCGCCAGATCCAGAGCCTCGCGGTCGCCGGCCAGGGTCAGATAGGTCCGGGCCACCTGGGAGACCAGGGCGATGTGCACTGCGCGCCGCGCCTCCTCCGTGGCCAGGTATTCCTCCAGGGCCTTGTCTTCCAGGCTTCTGACCCGGCCGAACAGGTCCAGTTCGAAGGCGGTGACGGCAAGGCCGGCCGCCCACTGCCGGTCGATGCCGGCGATGCCGCTGCGCAGGTCGCCCGGTGAACGGGTGTTGGAGTTCCGGCCCGAGGCGTCGACATTGGGCAGAAGGTCGGCCCGGACAATGCCGTGCTGGGCGCGGGCCTTGTCCATGGCCAGGATGGCCTGGCGCAGGTTTCTGTTCTCCTTCAGGGCCGTTTCGATGAGTTTCTGCAGGACGGGGTCGGTGAAGACGTCCCGCCAGCCGGTTTCGTCGATGTCGGACGGCGTCGTGCCCGTGTCGGCCTTGGCGGCCGTCCACGTTGCGGGCAGGTCCACCGCGGGCCGTTCGCGCTCCGGGGCCATGGTGGCGCACCCGGCTGCAAGGAGCAGGGCCAGGGTCAGGATTATTCTTCGCATGCTTCGCCTCCGCTGGGGATGATGATGCGCGACGTGGCGTTCTTTGGGTTCCTGCGGGACATGCCCAGCTTCGCCACGATGACGAAGAAGACCGGGACGAGCAGGGAGCCCAGGACCGTCGAGGCGATGGTGCCGCCGATGACGCCCGTGCCGATGGAGTTCTGGCCGCCCGAGCCGGCGCCCGTGTTCAGGGCCAGGGGCAGCACGCCCAGGCCGAAGGCCAGGGAGGTCATGATGATGGGCCGAAGCCTCTGGCGGGCCGCCTCGACGACGGCCTGCACGAGATCCATGCCCGATTCGGCCAGGCTCTTGGCGAACTCGACGATGAGGATGGCGTTCTTGGCCGCCAGGCCCATGGTCGTCAGCAGGCCGACCTGGAAGTAGACGTCGTTACTGAGGCCCCGGAGGCTGACGGCGGCCAGGGCCCCGACCACGCCGAGGGGGATGACCAGGATGACCGATGCCGGGAGGCTCCAGCTCTCGTACAGGGCGGCCAGGCAGAGGAAGACCACCAGGATGGACAGGCTGTAGAGCAGCACGGTCTGGGACCCGGCCTGGCGCTCCTGGAAGGACAGGCCCGTCCAGGAGTGGCCGATGCCTTCGGGCAGCTTTGCAGCCAGTTCCTCCATTGCGGCCATGGCCTGGCCCGAGCTTTTGCCCGGTGCGGGGGCGCCGAGGATCTGCATGGCCGGGACGCCGTTGTAGCGCTCCAGGCGTGGCGAGCCCGTGGTCCAGTGGGCCGTGGCGAAGTTCGACAGCGGCACCATCTGCGCGGATTTGCCGCGCACATGCCAGCGGCCGATGTCCTCGGGCATCATGCGGTAGGGCGCCTCGCCCTGCATGATGACCTTCTTCACGCGTCCCTTGTCCAGGAAGTCGTTCACATACGAGCTGCCCCAGGCCGCGGCGATGACGCCGGTCACGTCGGACACGGCCAGACCCAGGGCGCTGGCCTTGTCCCAGTCGATGTCGATGCGGTACTGGGGCGTATCCTCAAGGCCGTTGGGCCGGACCATGGCCAGGTCCGGGTGCTGGGCGGCCATGCCGAGAAGCTGGTTGCGCGCCTCCATGAGCTTGTCGTGGCCAAGGCCGGCCATGTCCTGCAGTTCGAAATCGAACCCGGCGGCGTTGCCGAGTTCAAGCACCGCGGGGGGCGCGAAGGCGAAAACCTGGGCGTCGCGGTATTGGGAGAATGCGGCCATGGCCCGGCCTGCCACGGCCTTGACCTTCAGGTCCGGGGTCTTGCGCGCGTTCCAATCCTTGAGCCGGATAAAGCAGATGGCCGTGTTCTGGCCGCTGCCGCCGAAACTGAAGCCCGCGACGCCGAGGACGGACTGCACCGCCTTTTCCTCTTTCTGCAGGAAATGGTTTTCGATGCGTTCCAGGACTTCGAGGGTTTTGCCCTGGGTGGTGCCCACGGGCAGCTGGGCCTGCACGAAAAGGATGCCCTGGTCCTCGTCGGGGAGGAATGCCGTGGGCAACCGCTGGAAGAGGAAGAACATGCCGCCGAGCAGCAGCGCGAACACGATGAGCGAACGGCCCCAGCGCCGGATCATGTGCCCGACGAGGCCCTGGTAGCCCGAGGCCATGCGGTCGAAGGAGCGGTTGAACCAGCCGAAGAAGCCTTTGCGGCCGTGGCCCGCCTTGGCAGGCCGCAGCATGGTCGCGCACAGGGCCGGGGTCATGACCAGGGCCACGAGCACCGAGAGGACCATGGCCGAGACGACGGTAATGGAGAACTGGCGGTAGATGACGCCCGTGGAGCCGCCGAAGAAGGCCATGGGCACGAACACGGCCGACAGGACCAGGGCGATGCCGACCAGGGCGCCGGAGATCTGGGTCATGGACAGGTGGGTCGCGTCGCGGGCCGAGAGGCCGTCCTCGTGCATGATGCGCTCGACGTTCTCGACCACGACGATGGCGTCGTCCACCAGCAGGCCGATGGCCAGGACCATGGCGAACATGGTCAGGGTGTTGATGGAGTAGCCGAAGGCCGCGAGCACCCCGAAGGTGCCCAGGAGGACCACTGGCACGGCGATGGTCGGGATGAGGGTCGCCCGGAAGTTCTGCAGGAAGAGGAACATGACCAGGAAGACCAGGACCATGGCCTCGATCAGGGTGCGCACGACCTCTTCGATGGAGATGCGGACGAAAGGC
Source organism: Desulfomicrobium sp. (assembly GCA_024709365.1). Lineage (GTDB taxonomy): Bacteria > Desulfobacterota > Desulfovibrionia > Desulfovibrionales > Desulfomicrobiaceae > Desulfomicrobium. The sequence goes on from JANJWV010000006.1 coordinate 8,775, forward strand.
GTGGTGTCGAAGGGTTCCACGACCTTCATGCCCGCCGGGAACGTGGTCTTGATCGAGTCCATGAAGGCCCATACGGACTGGACCGTGGTCAGGGCGTTGGCACCGGTGGCCAGCTTGATGGCCATGGCCGCCGAGGGCTGGCCGTTGAAGCGGGACATGACCTGGGCGTTTTCGGGCCCGAGTTCGACCTTGGCCACATCGCCCAGGCGTACGGTGGACCCGTCGGGGTTGACCCGCAGCAGGACCTCCCTGAACTGTTCGGGGGTCTGCAGACGGTCCTGCACCGTGACCGTGAAGTTGAGGCGCTGATCCTGGACCGACGGCAGCCCGCCCAGTTGTCCTGCCGAAATCTGGGCGTTCTGGGCCCTGATGGCGGCGCTCACGTCGGCGGGGGTGAGGCTGTAGGTATGCAGCCGGTCGGGGTTGAGCCAGATGCGCATGGCGTGCTGTGAGCCGAACAGCGTGACCTCGCCGACGCCGTCCACGCGGCTCAGGCCGTCGAGGATGTTGGCGGCCACGTAGTCGGCCAGTTGCACGTTGGTCATGGAGCCGTCCTCGGACACGAAGCCGAGCACGGTCAGGAAGTTTTTGGCGGCCTTGGTGACCTGCACGCCCTGGGCCTGGACCTCCTGCGGCAGGAGCGACATGGCCAGCTGCAGCTTGTTCTGGACCTGGACCTGGGCGATGTCCGGGTTGGTTCCGGCCTTGAAGGTCAGGGTGATGTTGGCCTGCCCCGAGGACTCGCTGGTGGAGGACATGTAGTCGAGGCCGTCGAGGCCCTTCATTTTCTGTTCGATGACCTGGGTCACCGAGTCTTCCAGGGTTTTGGCCGAGGCGCCGGGATAGGTCGCGGTGATGGCCACGGAGGGAGGTGCGATCGATGGGTATTGCGCCACGGGCAGGGTGGTGATGGCCAGTACGCCGCCGAGCATGACGGCAATGGCGAGCACCCAGGCGAAAACGGGTCTGCTGATGAAGAAATGTGCCATGATATTTCCTTGTTCCGCATCGAGTCCGGCCGGGCGCCCCGTTCCTCGCGGCGTCTGCCTGGAGAGGGCTGCGGGCGAGGGAGGGCGTTGCCGTCGGCTCGTGCGGATTTGCGTCGAATGCCGCCGTGAAGCGGGGATGGTTACATCGCGTCCTGGACCACTCGAACCTGCATGCCAGGCTTGGCCTTCTGCAAGCCTTCCACGACAACGCGGTCTCCGGCGTCCAGACCCTGGCGCACGATCCACTCGCCGCCCACTGCCTGGGCCAGTTCGAGCTTGCGCAGGGCAAGGGTGTTCTGGCCGTCCACGACCAGGGCCTGAGCCTGGCCTTGGGCGCTGCGCGTCACGGCCTGTTGCGGGATGAGCAGCGCGTTGGCCATCACCCCTTCCTCGACCACGGCCCGCACGTACATGCCGGGCAGCAGGTCGCGCTTCGGGTTGGGGAAGACCGCGCGCAGGGTCACGGCGCCGGTGCTCTGGTCCACGCTGGCCTCGGCCAGCTGCAGGGTGCCTTCATGGGCGTAGGCCGTGCCGTCCTCGAGGATGAGGCGCACGCGGGTCGCGGCCTCCCCGGCGGATTGGATGCTTCCGCTCTCCAGGGCGCGCCTCAGGCGCAGCATTTCGACGTTGGACTGGGTCAGATCGACGTAGATGGGGTCGAGCTGCTGCACCGTGGCCAGGGCCAGGGCCTGATTGGCCGTGACCAGGGCGCCGGGGGTGATGGATGCCCGGCCGATGCGCCCGGAAATGGGGGAGACGACGCTGGTCCGCTCCAGATCGATGCGGGCGGCCTCCAGTTCGGCCTGGGCCGAGGAGACGTTGGCCTTGGCCAGGGCCAGGGCGGCCTGGACTTCGTCGTGGTCCTGCTGGCTGACGGCCTTGGTGCGGATCAGATCGGCGTAACGCACGGCCTTGAGGCGGGCGGGCTCGAGCTCCGCCTTGGCCTTGGCCACGGCGGCGGCGGCACGGGCCACGGCAACCTCGTAGGTGGACGGGTCGATGCGGTAGAGCAGGTCGCCGGCCTTGACCTCGGCGCCTTCGGTGAAGGCCCGCTTCTGGATGATGCCGCCGACCTGGGGCCGGATCTCGGCGACCTGATAGACGGCCGTGCGGCCCGGCAGTTCGGACGTCAGCCTGACCTCGCGCTCCTGCATGGTGACGACGGCTACCTCGGGGGCGGGCTTGGCTTGGGCCGGGGTAGGCTGGTTGGCCTGGGACGGCTTGTGCCAGGCGAGGTATCCGAGGCCGACGGCGGCCATGACGGCGATAACGATGAGTGTCTTCTTCATGAGTACCTTCCTGAAGTTCTGGTGCATGAAATATGTGAATGATAGTTCACTTTGAGGGCAAAAAAAATCAGGCGGCCACGGCCTGCAGGAACATCCGCCAGTTGGCCTCGGCCTGGGCCTTGGGGTCGATCATGTCCCCGCGTCGGCTGTAGAGGATGGCGATGGTCAGGAACTGCCCCAGGAACTGGACGAAGATCCGGTCCGCGTCGATGTCCCGGCGGATATCGCCTGCTGCCTGCCCCTCGCGGATGATGTCCGCGATCTTCGCCTGCTGCTGCCGGTGGCTTTCAACCAGGCGGGCCTTGAGGCTCGGTTCGTCGATCCAGATGGAGTCCGAGAGGACGAGGATGGGCAGGGCGCGGTAGCGTTCAATGACGCTGACATGCAGGTCGAAGCAGCGGCGGAGCTTGACCAGCGCCGGGCCGGGCTCTTCGAGGGCCATGCGGATGCCCTCGCTTTTCACGGAGTCGAGGAGGTCGAGGACGCTCGACAGGATGTCCGCCTTGCCCCCCGGGAAATGCCTGTACAGGGCCGGCGCTGTCACGCCCACGGCCCGGGCCACGTTGCGCGCGGTCAGGGCGCCGACGCCCTGGTCGGCCACAAGGGCCAGGGCCGCTTCGGCGATCTGTTCGCGGCGGATGGTGGTGGTCAGTCGTTTTGCCATGGGCGGCTAGTTAACGATCGTTCACTTCTGCGTCAAGAAGGAAATTTCAAACTCGCAAGGATGGGTTCGATCCGGAAAAAAGGAGGACGTTCCGTGCGGGATGTGGCAGAACATGGTCTTCGAGCCTGACAATTGAAAAGACAACGGTCTGAAATTTTTGCTTGCCAGAGCGAAACGATTTCTTTAGAAGCATTCTTGATAATTTTTACTAATAACCAAACCGATCAATAAGGAGAAACAACCGATGAGCAAGACCACCGACAACCTGAAGGAAGCTTTCGCCGGAGAATCCCAGGCCAACCGCAAGTATCTGGCTTTCGCCAAAAAAGCGGATGAAGAGGGGCTGCCGCAGGTTGCCAAGCTGTTCCGCGCCGCCGCCGAGGCCGAGACCATCCACGCCCACGCCCATCTGCGCCTGCTGAAGGGCATCGGCTCCACGGCCGAGAACCTGAAGGAAGCCGTGGCCGGCGAGACCCACGAGTTCAAGTCCATGTACCCGGCCATGATCGCCGACGCACAGGCCGAGGGCGAGAAGGCCGCCGAGCGTTACTTCGGCTTCGCCAACCAGGCCGAGGAGTGCCACGCCAACCTGTACGCCAAGGCCGCCGAGAAGATGGCCGCCCTGGAGACCGTGGACTACTACGTCTGCAGCGTCTGCGGCCACATCCACGAAGGCGAGCCCACGGACAAGTGCCCCATCTGCGGCGCCGCCCCCAAGGCCTACAACGTCGTGGCCTAGCGTCCTGCCGCCGGCCATGACCGTTCGAGCCGCATCCTTCCGGGGGTGCGGCTTTTTCATGCTTGCCGGAAGCGCCGGCGGTCATATCTGATTGAAGAGACAAGGAGGCGACCCATGAAAATCGCCGTGGAAATCACGATCTTCGGGCACCGCTTTTCCGAGGTGGTCGACTATCCGGGGACGCCGCGCTCCCAGGCCGAAGTCATCCGCTGGCTCATGAACCAGACCGAGTTCCGGTGGGTCGACTACGAGCATTCCCGTAGCGACGAGCGGCTTCTGTACGATCTCGAGGACGGCGTGAAGCAGTGAAGCGGGTTGGCCGCAAGGCCGACCTTGCGACGGCGTGTCGCGGGAGCTTCAAACGAGAAAGGCCGCGCTGTGGAGCGCGGCCTTTCGGTTATTTCCTGACGGGCGGCGGGGTCGGGCGCCCCTTGGCCTTGGTGAAGACGATGCCGCCGTCCTTGCCCTTGCGGTTGAACATGGACAGCACCTTCTCGGCTTCCTGGAAGGGCAGGGAGACGAAGGCGAAGGTCTCCATGATCTGGATGTCCCAGACCTTGCGCGACGGGATGCGGCAGTTCTCGTCCAGGAAGGTCAGCAGACGCTTGGGGGTCAGGCCGTCCTTGCGGCCCTGGGTGACGAAGAGGCGGGTCTTGCCCTTCTTGTCGACCACGAAGGCGTCCTCGATCTCGCGGTAGTTGGAGGCGTCGAGCTCCTCCTGGAACATGTGCTGCAGCAGGGCGGCCAGGGTCTCGCGCGGTTTGCTCTGTTCGAGCAGTTCCTGGGCCATGCCCAGAAATTCCAGCTCCGGCTCCGTGGCCACGATGGCCGCGAGCTCCGCCCGGATGCGGTCCTTCTTCATCTTGATGACGTCGCTGACCTTGGGCAGGCGCGCCTTGCGGATGTCCGTCTTGGCCTGCTTGCTGATGAACTGCAGGCGGCGGTACTCGGACGGCGTGATGAAGGTGATGGCGATGCCTTCCTTGCCGGCGCGGCCCGTGCGGCCGACGCGGTGCACGTAGGCCTCGGGGTCGTGGGGCAGGTCGAAATTGATGACGTGGGTCAGGTCGTGCACGTCGATGCCGCGCGCGGCCACGTCCGTGGCCACGAGAATGCGCGCCAGGCGCTTCTTGAACTTGGCCAGGATCTTCTCGCGCAGGCTCTGGGACATGTCGCCGTGCAGGGTGTCCGCGTCGTAGCCGCGCTCCATGAGGCGCTGGGACACGGCGTCGGCGTCGACCTTGGTGCGGGTGAAGACCAGCCCGTAGAAGTCCTCCTCCATGTCGATGATGCGGCACAGGGCCTCGAACTTGTCGGCCGCCGAAACCTCGAAATAGATCTGGTCCGTCTGGGTGGCGGTGAGCTGCTCCGACGCGGCGCGGATGACCTGGTAGTCGCCCATGTATTTCTTGGCCACTCGCAGGATTTCCGGGGGCATGGTGGCGGAGAAGAGCATGGTCCGCTTCTCGGCCGCCGTCTGCTCCATGATCTCCGTCACGTCTTCCAGAAAGCCCATGTTCAGCATCTCGTCGGCCTCGTAGAGGATGAGGAAGCGGATGCTTGAGAGGTCGAGGGTGCCGCGGCGCAGGTGGTCGAGGACACGGCCCGGGGTGCCGACGACCACGGACACGCCGCGCCGCAGGTTCCGGAGCTGGATCTCCATGGACTGCCCGCCGTAGATGGGCGTCACGCTGACGGTGCGGCCGCCGCGCAGGGAGTTGATCTCCTCGGCCACCTGGATGGCCAGTTCGCGGGTCGGGGCCAGGACCAGGTCCTGCACCTTGCGGGCATCCTGCTCCAGGAGTTCCAGCAGCGGCAGACCGAAGGCCGCGGTCTTGCCCGTGCCCGTCTGGGCCTGGGCCACGATGTCGCTCTCGCCGGCCAGCACGGCCGGGATGGTCTTGATCTGGATGGGGGTGGGCTCCTCGAAACCCTTGCGGGAGAGGGCCTGGATGGTCAGGTCGGACAGACCCAATTCGGAAAAAGTCGTCATGAGAGTACCTTGCGGGCCCGAGGCCACGCGGTCAAAAGTGCCCGGCGCTGGAACCGGGCCTACACCATGAGACCGACTGCCCAGGACGGGGGAAAACGCATTTCAGAAACGTGTGGAACCGGATGAGGCGACGCTCAAGAAGGTCGTGCGGAGAGGGGGAACGCTCCCCCGCGAGGAAATGCTCGGGGTAAATAGACGACGCGGGCTCCGTTGGCAAGCAAAAAAAGACACCTTCCCCAGAGCCTGTCGCCCCTGGCCCGCTGAAGGCGGGGCAGGGCGATGGCGGCCAGGCTCTCCAGTTCCTCGGACAGGCCCAGGGCCTGGGTCATGCTCCCGCCCCAGCAGACCAGGCCGTGGTCGTCCATGAACACGGCCTGGAAATAGCGGGCGGCCTGTCCCGCGGATGCCCCGAGTTCCGGCGTGCCGGGTATCTCGGACGGGATGCGGGTCAGCTTGGCGGCGAAGACCTGCCCTTCGTAGAGGGGCAGCTGCAGCAGGGAACCCTTGCCTCGCAGGGACAGGGCGATGAGCTTCGGGGGGTGGGTATGCACGATGGCCTGGGCCGCCGGCTGGTTGCGGTAGATTTCAAGATGCACGGACAGCTCCGAAGAAGCCTGTGCCGACGACAGCGCGTTGCCGCTCTCAAGATCGACCACGGCCAGGTCTTTGGGGGAGAGGTGGCCCTTGGCGCTGCCCGTGGCGGTGATGACCACGCGGGAGCCCTGGCGCATGCTGATGTTGCCGTTGAACCCGGCGAAGAGCCCGCGCAGCCAGCCGTCGCGGCCCGCCTCGATGATGGCCCGCCCGGTGTCCGGGTTGACCAGGGAGGAAAATTCCTCCCGGCCCGGGATCGCGGAGTTGTCCGGCTTGATGTCGATGACGGGCGTGCCGTCGATGACTTCCAGGGGATGGACCTGCAGACGCAGGCCCTCGCGCCCGGTGACGCGCACGTTGTGCAGGCCGATGGGCGTGGGGCGGTCCGGTGAGCGGGTGGAGAAGATGCCGCGCATGGGCAGGTCCCGGTTGCCCCGGGGGTGGCAGCGCAGCACCGACCGGTCGCCCTGGTGCATCCAGGTCAGGACCAGGATGGCGTCCCCGACCTGCAGGTCCGTGGCCGCCGGTTCGAATTCGGGCATGATCTCGATCCAGACCGGGGGCAGGTCCGTATCCCCGTATTTGGGGCATTCCTCGCGGGTGCGCAGATGGGAGCGGACGATGCCGACGATGCTCGGGTTCATGGACGGTCCTTGGTGGATGTTCTCGGTTGTGGGCACGAACCTACCGCCCGTGCTGCCGCCAGTCAAACGTCGGACCTTTCTCCGCACGGACCGCCCTGCGGCGTCGTGCATTTCCGAACGATGCTTGTATTGAGGCATCGCGGGTGGTAGCGCTTGCGAAATACCAAACCGCAACCCCGGAGCGCGCGCATGAACCGCTTCTCCACCAGCCTCCTGGGCGAGGCCAAAACCCTGCTGCTGGCCACCGACGGCTCGAACTACAGCGACGGCGCCGTGCAGGAGGCCATCTTTTTCGGACAGGCCTGCCAGGCCAGGGTCGTCGTGCTGCATGTCGTCAGGATCGATACGGAGTCCCTGAAGTCCGCCAACGCCAAGGTCACGCGCAGGCAGCAGGAGATCGCGCCCTACATGGAGGCGGTCCGCAAGATGGCCAGGGACAGCGGGGTGGAGTGCGAGACCGTGGTCGTCGGGTCGTCGGTGCCGGAGCACGCCATCGTGGAACAGGCGCGCATGCGCGGGGCGGACGTCATCCTCATGGGTCGGCACGGCCGAGCCGGTCGGCTGTACCTCATGGTCGGCAGCATGACGGCCAAGGTCATCGGCCTGGGCTTTCCCATGGTTCTCGTGCTGCCCAAGGATTCGCTGCTGACGGGAACGCACGTTCTCGTGGCCGTGGAGGATTCGCCGAACAGCCGCCTGGCCGTGGAGGAGGCCCTGAGCCTGGGGATGTGCTGCGTGACCCTAGAGCGCCTGACCTTCGTGGCCGTGGCCAAGCGCGAGAGCGGCCTCGGCGCGGCCCGGAAGATGGTCGAGGAAGTCTGCGCGCGGGGCCAGGAGAAGTGGCCGCACCTGCAGTTCGAGGCCGTGGCCGACGTCGGGCACCCCTCGAACGTCATCGTGCGGGCCGCCGAGGAGCGCGGGGTGGACATGATCATGATCGGCGGGGTCAACGGCAGCCGGCTGCCCAGGATGTTCACGGGCCGCGTGACCAAGGAGGTCTGCGGCTGGGCCCACTGCGCGGTGCTGGTGGTCACTGCCTAGGAGCCCGTCCAAAATCCGTTCCGGACTGCGTTGCTCCCCGATTCCGGAGGGCGAAGTGCAGCCGTCAACATGAGCCCTCCGGAATCGGGGAGCGCCTTGCCAGAACGAATTTTGAACAGGCTCCGTCTTCAACAGGAAAGTTTTCAGAAGAGGTATGCAGGTGCGTTTCAGGGGCCTGGCCTCTTTTTCGAATAATCTGGCAAGGAACAGTTTTATGTTGATCAGGCTTTTGCGCTTCTTTCCCTTTCTTGCGTGGTTCCCCCTTTCCGCGCTGACGGTGCGGGCCGACCTCATGGCCGGCATCACCGGGGCCCTGATCCTGGTGCCCAAGGCCATGGCCTACGCCCAGCTCTCGGGCCTGCCCCTCTACTTCGGTCTCTACACGGCCTTCGTGCCGGCCATCGTCGGCGCCCTGTGGGGGTCGTCCCGGCAGCTCGCCACCGGGCCCGTGGCCATCGTCTCCCTGATGACGGCGGCCGCGGTCACGCCCCTGGCCGTGTCCAACACCCCGGAGTACATCGGCCTGGCCCTGCTGCTGACCTTCCTCGTGGGTCTCATCCAGCTGCTGCTGGGCGTGCTCAAGCTCGGGACCATCGTCAATTTCGTGTCCCACCCCGTGATCCTCGGGTTCATGAACGCCGCGGCCATCATCATCGGCCTGTCACAGCTGGACCTGATCCTTGGCATCCCCAAGGGGCGCAGCGACTTTTTCCTCAAAGACATCTGGGAGATGCTGTGGCTCATTCCCCATGCGCACCTGCCCACCCTGGGCATGGCCCTGCTGGGCCTGGCGCTGCTTCTCGGACTGAAGAGGATTCCCGCCCTGTCCAAGGCCGGCGTCCTCGTGGCCGTGGTCATCGCCACGCTGGTCAGCGCCCTGGTCGGGTACGACCAGAGGACCGGCGCCGTGCCCGGGGACATCGCCACCCCCCGCGCCCGCGAACTGGTCGCCCGCTACGAGGAGACCAACGAACGCATGAAGGAGGTGGCCGCGGACATCGCCGACCTTTCGTCCCGCCAGCGGCAGGCGGACAAGGAGGGGCTGGTCTGGGTGGCCGCTGGCCTGCGGCATCAGGTCGAGCTGGCGAAGCTGGACATGCGCTCCCTGGAACGGAGGCACAACGAGCTGCTGCGCGGCGTGCGCCAGCTGCGCTTCGTGCGTCCCGCAGACAGGGAGGACGGGCCTCTGTACGAACAGGGCGCCTCGCCCGAGGGCATGGCCACGGACGGCCGCGCCTGGCACATCAAGAGCATCGAGCACGGCGCCATGAAGCTCGTGGGCGGCGGCGAGGTGGTGGGCGAGGTTCCGGCGGGCCTGCCGTCCCTGCAGATGCCTTCCCTGAACCTCGACGCGGCGCTGCAGCTTTTGTCCTCGGCGCTGATCATCGCCCTGGTGGCTTTCATGGAGTCCATCTCCATGGCCAAGGCCATGGCCAGCAAGGTCAGGCAGCACATCGACCCCAACCAGGAGCTCATCGGCCAGGGCCTGGCCAACATCGGCGGCTCCCTCTTCCAGGCCTACCCGGCCTGCGGGTCCTTCACCGGGTCGGCCATCAACCTCCAGGCCGGGGCCAGGACCGGCCTGGCCATGGTCTTTAACGGCTTCTTCGTGGCCGTGACCCTGCTTTTCTTCACTCCATGGCTTTTCCATCTGCCCAAGGCCATGCTGGCCGTGATCATCATCCTGGCCGTGGCCGGGCTGCTCACCCCCCACGCCTTCATCCACACCTGGAAGGCCAGCCGCAGCGACGGCGTCGTGGCCGCGACGACCTTCCTCGTGACCCTGCTGGCCGCGCCGCACCTGGACCGCGGCGTCATGGTCGGTGCGGCCCTGTCCATAGGGCTGTACCTCTACCGGAGCATGGCCCCGCGCGTGGCCATCCTCGGCCGCTACGCCGACGGGACCCTGCGCGACGTGCACGTGCACCCGACCCTGGCAACCTCGGACCAGGTCACGGTCATGCGCTTCGACGGGTCCCTCTATTTCGCCAACGTGGCGCACTTCGAGGACGCGGTGCTGAAGGCCGTGGCCGACCACCGCGAGGCGAGGTTCCTGCTCGTGGTCGGGGACGCCATCAACCATCTGGACTCATCGGGCGAGGAGATGCTGCAGAGCCTGGTGGGGCAGCTCAGGGAGGCGGGGGTGGAGCCCGTGTTTTCAGGGCTCAAGAAGCAGGTCCTGGACGTGATGCGCGCCACGGGCCTGTACGAGCGCATCGGCGACGAGAACATCTTCGCCACGGAATGTCAGGCCCTGAAGGCCATTTTCCGCCGCCTCGGGGAAACCGTCGAGGACGACGCCCTGTTCGCCCACGTCAAGGCCATGGTCTGCTGACCGGGAGAATCCTTCGGACCGCTACGAACGGGGCGTCGGCTTGGCCGGCGTCCCGTTTCGTCATTCCAGTTCGACGAAATCCTCGATGATGAGCTTGAGCCCGAAGCCGGGGAAGTTGATCTTGTACTTGTTGGGCTCCACCCGCTGCACGACCTTGCCCCGTCCGAAGATCTTGTGGCGGGCGTAGGTGCCCTGGACCGGCGTGTGGCCCTCGGCCTTGGCGCGGGGCGGATCCTGGCCGGGGAAGTCCTCGGCGCAGGTCGCGTGCGTCCTGGTTGCCTGCTGGACCGGCTGACGGGGCGGCGCGACCGTCTGCAGCCCGACGCCGCCGGTGAACTGCTCCCGGTAGCGGGACAGCAGGTGCGCGGGGATGTCCTGCAGGAAGGGGCTGACCCGGGCCGGGGTGGTGGCAGCGAGCTCCCGGCTGTAGAGAGTCTCGGGGGAGAAGAGGGTCAGGCTGTCGCGGGCCCGGGTGCAGGCCACGTACAAGAGGCGCCGCTCCTCCTCGAAGTCGTCGTTGTCGTTCATGGCGTGGCGCGAGGGGAAGCGGTCCTCCACCAGATCGATGACCAGCACCGCGTCCCACTCCAGGCCCTTGGCCGAGTGCACCGTGGACAGGGTCACGGCCTGGCCGCGGGCCTCCTCGGCGTCGGGGCTGTCGAGGCTCAGGTCGCCCAGGAAGGAGGGGATGTCTTCGTAGCCCAGCGCGATCTGGGTCAGCTCCTCCAGGCCCGCCTCGCGGCGCGGGTAGTCGTCGGGGAACCGCTCCTTCATGACGGGCAGGTAGTAGTCGAGCACGAAGGTGATGGCCGTGGCGGGCCGCATGACCTGGGTGCGCAGGGTGTCCAGCACGCGCAGGAGGTCGTCCAGCTCCGGCTTCTTGGTCCGCTGCGCCTTGAGAAAGGTCTGGTCGTTGATCATGGCCGCGTGGTGGATCTTCTGGGAGCTCTTGGGCCCGATGCCCGGCACGTTGCCGAGCACGCGCTGCCAGGCCGGCAGGTCCGAGGCGTTCAGCCCCAGGCGCAGGCAGGCCAGCACGTCCTTGATGTGCGCCGCCTCGGAGAACTTGATGCCGCCGTACTTGCGGAACGGCAGGGCGATCTTGTTCAGTTCCACTTCCACATGGTAGGATTGATACCCCGCCCGGAAGAGCACGGCGATCTGGTCCAGGGGGTAGGTGCGGGCCAGTTCGGTGATCTTGGCCGTGACCAGGCGGGCCTGGCTGCGGTCCGAGAAGGGCAGGACGTGTTCGGGCAGGCGCGAGTCCGTGCGTTCGGAGAAGAGGCGCTTGCAGAACTTGTCGCGGAAGCCGTCGAGGATGGCGTTGGTCAGCTCCAGGATGGGCTGGGTGGAGCGGTAGTTCTGCTCCAGCTTGACGACCCTGGCGCCGGGGAAGGTCTTGGGGAAATCCAGGATGTTCTTCACGTTGGCGCCGCGGAAGGCGTAGATGGACTGGGCGTCGTCGCCCACGGCCATGACGTTGGGCCGCTCGTCGCCGGGCCTGGTCAGCAGGCGCACCAGCCGGGCCTGGACCAGGTTGGTGTCCTGGTATTCGTCGACCATGATGTGCGAGATGGACGAGGTCACGGCCTCGCGCACGTGCTGGTGGTCGCTCAGCAGCCGCTCCAGCAGGAAGAGCAGGTCGTCGTAGTCCAGCAGCCCGCATTCGGCCTTGATGCGCTCGTATTCCTCGATGAGCCGCGTCAGGTCGTCCTCGTACGTGCCGAGGTGGTAGGCCTCCTGGCGCAGGACCTGGGACAGGGGCAGCTCCTTGTTGCGGCTCTTGCTGTACAGGCCCAGGATCGTGGCCCGCTTGGGGAACTTGCGGTCCCCGCGGCCGATGCGCAGCCGGTCCTTGGCCTGGCCCAGGATGTCCTCGCCGTCGCCGCGGTCCATGACGGTGGCGCCGCGTTCGAAGCCCAGCAGGCCTGCGTACTGCTTGAGCAGGGAATAGGCGAAACCGTGGAAGGTGCCGCCGCGCACGCCGCCCAGGCCCTGGTGGCCCAGGAGCGCCTCGGCGCGGTGCAGCATTTCCGACGAGGCCTTGCGGGTGAAGGTCAGCAGCAGGATTTCGAACGGGGAAACCCCGGACTCGACCAGTCTGGCCAGGCGGTAGACAACGGTGCGGGTCTTGCCCGAGCCTGCGCCGGCGATGACCAGGACCGGGCCGTCCAGGGTGGTGGCGGCCTCGTACTGGGCCAGATTGAGATCGTTTTCGTAGTCGATGTGCATGGGTCTCAGTTCCCCAGGATGGAGGCGGGGAGGCCGTAATGTTCGAGAATCAGGCGGCCGACGTCCGTGGGCGTGCGCGCGTCTTCGCCCATGGAGTCGAAGAAGAACACGTCGTCGGCCGTATGCATGCCCTGGCGTCCGAAGTGTCCGAAGACGCCCTGGCGCCCGAATTTGCCCTTGAGGTCGAATCCCGCCTCAGGGATCAGCACCAGGTCCGGAGCCAGGTGGGCCAGTGGGCCGCCGTAGAGGTCGGACCCGCGCAGGACGCTGCGCACGACCCTTCGCCCTTGCCAGGTCAGGGCGGGCAGGGCGCGGATCAGCTCCCGGGCCAGCCCTTCGGCCTCGGGCCTGGTCAGATTGCCGCGGGCGAAGCGCTCTTTGGTGTGCAGGTAGATGCGTCCGGGGTCAAGGGCGAAGGCCTTGGTGCCGGGGCCAATGGCGTCCGTGTCCCACTCGCTCGCCGGGACGCGGGACAGGCGCAGTAGACCCGCCTCCCGCAACCAGGCGTTGAGGTCCACTTCCTGTACGAGGGAAGTGAACCCGTGGTCGGCCATGATGACGAGGCGTTTTGGCTCGGGCAGGGCGTCGTACAGGTCCAGCACCCTCCCGACGAGCCGGTCCCAGGCGGCCATGAAGCGCAGGGCCTCGGTGCGCCATGGGTGGAAGGGCTCCGTCAGCGCCGGGAAGAGGAAGTGCCCCAAACGGTCCGTTTCCGTCAGCACGAGGAAGAAGAGGTCCCAGGACATGTCCGGCCACAGGAGGTCCAGGGCCTTTTCCCGGCAGGCCAGGGAGCGGTGGAGCTCCTCCAGCAGGAAAACCGGGTCCGCGGCCCCGCGCACGGTGTCGGCCTCGACCGTGTAGCCGTGGTCGGCCAGGATGCCCGCCAGGGCCGGAGGGTGGACGGCGCCTTCCAGGGAGTGGGCCGGGAATCCCGCCACGAGCATGGCCCGCATGGGCCTCACCGGGGCCAGGTTGGGCATGTTCACGACCTTGGGGAAGAGCCCGGCCTCGGCCAGCCGCTCGAAGATGGTCGGCCCGTGCACATGGGTGAAATCCGTGAAGCGCAGTTCGTAGGTCTGCGGGTCCATGTGCGTGAAGCCGAAGACGCCATGATGGCCCGGGGGAGACGCGGTGAACATGCTGGTCCAGTTCACGGGCGAGAGTTCGGGCAACTCGGCGGAAATGGCCTTGCAGTGCGGCGAGCCGACGATGGCGGAGAGGTTCGGCAGCAGCCCCTGGGCGCACAGCGTGCCGGCCAGGGACCAGGGCAGGCCGTCCAGGCCCAGGAAAACCAGTCGGGAGGAATGCATGGGGGCGGTGTAGCAGGGGGCGGGGTCGTTGGCCAGACGGGAAAACCGGGGCGCCCGGCGGAGGAATTTCGAACAAAATGTGCTTCCCCCCTTGCGCATGAGCCCCAAGATATTAGAAAGCAAACTATTATCAATCGGCCCCGGAGGCCCCGCCCTGTCATGCGGGACGCACCGGAGCGCAACAACGGGAGCAAGCAATGATCAAGAGAGATAATGTCGTGACGTTCATGGGCAATCCCCTGACCCTGGTCGGCCCCGAGATCACCCCCGGCATGGCGGCCCCGGATTTCTCCGTGGTCGACAACGACCTCGGCCCCGTGTCCCTGGCCGCCCTGAAAGGCAAGGTGGCCGTGATTTCCGCCGTCCCGTCCCTGGACACCCCGGTCTGCGACATGGAGACCCGCCGCTTCAACCAGGAGGCCCAGGCCCTCGGCGACAAGGTCAAGGTTTTGACCGTGAGCATGGACCTGCCCTTCGCCCAGAAGCGCTGGTGCGGCAACGCCGGCGTGGCCAACGTGCAGACCGTGTCCGATTACCAGGCGGCCTCCTTCGGCCAAGCCTACGGCGTGCTCATCGACGGCCTGCGTCTCCTGGCCCGGGCCATTTTCGTGCTCGATGCGGCCGGCAAGGTGGCCTATGTGCAGGTCGTGCCGGAACTGACCCACGAACCCGATTACGCCGCGGTTCTCGATGCCGTGAAGAAGCTGCTGTAATCACGTTTCAGCGTATCACTCAACACTCCACACCACGAGGAAGGTGACCCATGCTCAGTCCCAAGATGGAAAAAGCCCTGAACGAACAGATCAACGCGGAAATGTTCTCCGCCTACCTCTACCTGGCAATGGTGGCCTACTTCCAGGACAAGAACCTGAGCGGCTTCGCCAACTGGATGACCGTCCAGAACCAGGAGGAGACGTTCCACGCCATGAAGTTCTTCAAGTACGTCGCCGAGCGCGGCGGGCGCGTGACGCTGGGCGCCATCGACAAGCCCCAGTTCGAGTGGGAGAGCCCCCTGGCGGCCATGGAGGCGGCCCAGAAGCACGAGGCCTACATCACCGGCCGCATCAACGACCTCATGAACCTGGCCATCAAGGAAAAGGACCACGCCACGGCCAACTTCCTGAACTGGTTCGTGGCGGAACAGGTCGAGGAGGAGGACAGCGTGAACGAGGTCGTGCAGAAGCTGCGCCTCCTGGGCTCCGACGGCGGTGGCCTGTTCATGATGGACCGCGATATGGCCACCCGCGTCTTCACCCCTCCGGTGGAATAGGGGACGGGACGATCTGCCCCGCCGAGCGGCCCTTTCCCGCAAGGGGCCGCTCACGAAATGCATTGACAACCTGCTGACGGCGGCAATAGACCGGCCGCAGCAGTCATACCCTCGTCCTCGTGAAGGCAGGCTGGGTTTCCCGGCCGCCTTTTTTTATGTGAGTCCATGGAAAGAATCTGGGTCAAGATCGCTCGCCTGAGCCGCTACACCTACCTACGCATCGTGCGCATCAAGGCGCCGGCCGAATCCATCGCTCTGGGCCTGGCCCTGGGGGTATTCGCCGGGGCCCTGCCGTTTCTCTCCCTGCAGATGGTCATCGCCGCGGCCCTGGCCCTGCTTCTGCGCGGGAACGTCATCGCCGCCGCCCTCGGGACGTGGTGGACCAACCCGTTCAACTGGCCCATCATCTTTCCGCTCTTTTACCTCCTCGGCAAAGTCTTCGTGCCTGCCGACGTCACGCCCCTGAGCATCGGCGAGCTCATTCATCTGCCCCTGCTGGAGCTCCTGCAGAGAGGGTGGCAGTGGCTGCTCATCACCACCCTGGGCGGAGTCATCGCCGGCATCCCCATGTCCATCGTGACCTATTTCATCACCCTGCGCGCCGTACGCATCTTTCACGACAGGCGCGCCAAGCGGAAGCTGGAGCGCCAGCGTCGGGTCCTGCACCGTGGCTAGTTCCGGGTTTTCCCAGCCCAAGAGGTCTCTGGGCCAGAATTTTCTGTCCGACCCCAACATCTGCCGGCGCATCGTGGCCGCGGCGGAGCTCGGTCCCGCAGACCCGGTCCTGGAGATCGGGCCCGGGCGGGGGGCCCTGACCAGCGTCCTGGCCGGGCACGCCGGTCCGGTCATGGCCCTGGAGAAGGATTCGCAGCTGGTGCGGTTCATCCGGCAGGAATTTCCGCGCGTCGGGGTGGTGCATGCCGACGGCCTCGAATTCTGCTGGGAGGGCACGGGCGGGCTGCCCGGCCTGACCATCGTCGGCAACCTGCCCTACAACGTGGCTTCGCCCATGATCTGGGAGATGGTCCATCGCTGCCTCGCCTGGAAGACCATGCTCTTCATGGTCCAGAAGGAGGTGGCCCTGCGGCTCACGGCCCAGTCCGGGAGCCGGACCTACGGCGCCCTTTCGGCCTGGGTCGGCAATTTCGTGCGGGCCGAGTACGTGTTCACCGTCCCGCCGCACGTCTTCACCCCGCGCCCCAAGGTCGACTCGGCCATCGTGCGCTTCAGGCCCCGGCCCGACCCGGCCCGGGAGGAAGCAGCGGCCCTCTCGCGCCTGCTCAAGATTCTGTTTCAGCAACGCCGCAAGCAGCTCGGAACCATCCTCAAGGCGCACTGGACCGAAGCCGTTGAACGGTGGTGCGAACAGGCGGGCGTCGACCGGCGCGTCCGGCCCGAGGATCTGGGACCCGACCTGCTGCGCTCGCTGGCTCCGCTGGTCGGGTGCGAAATGGGGGGGCAGCGGGACCCGAAAAGCCCGCGAGCGTAGGTATTGCCTGTATTTTTGGAAAATTGACTTGACTTTGCCATGGAAATTCTGTTTGCCTGCGCTCTGAGCGTTTGCGCCGGAAACCTAGGCTGTAATTGGCTTCAGGCATCTGGACATGGTCCTCTTCTTCCAGTAGGGAGGAGCGCATTCGCATCTGGGATTTTTTCGAATCAGGCTGGTTGTACCACATGTTGACGGCTGCGGGGTGCATGAGGCTTCTGGAGAGTCTCTCCGTGTCCGTTTGGTGAATTACTGCAAAGGAGGAAGACTGATGACGAAAGCTGAATTGGTTGCCAAGATGGCGGAAAAGGCTGGATTGACCAAGGCGAACGCCGAACGTGCCCTTACCGAATTTCTGAAGGCCGTCCAGGAGACCCTGGTGACCGAAAAGAAGATGACCCTGACCGGCTTCGGCACCTTCGTGGTCGAAGAGCGCCAGGCTCGCACCGGCCGCAATCCCCGCACCGGCGAAGAACTGAAGATTCCCGCCTGCAAGGTCGTCAAGTTTCGCCCCGGCAAGGAACTCAAGGACGCGATCAAGTAAGACCGTCAAGGGGGACTGACTTATGATGCTGCACGGGGAAACTGTTCAAAGCCCATTGCCCCAGGATCTTCCCTGGTGGCAGCCTGATCATGCCATCTTTTTCGGAGTTCTCTACGCCGTTCTGTTCATTATCGGAAGCGGCGTGGGCGTTGTCATCCTCAAGTCTCTCGCCGAGACCATCAAGGAAAAGATGTAGCAGCCTGATTTTCGGAGCTTTTCAAGGGCGCCACGGCGCCCTTTTCTTTTGCGCTAATTTTTCTTGCCATGCCTTTCGGCTTTGCGTAAGAAGCACAATTTCCTGCACGACATGATGTGCAGGAAAGATCGAGAACGGGAGGTGATCCGTTTGCCAGGTGTATACATGGGTGACAGCGATACGTTTGACTACTCCCTGCGGAAGTTCAAGAAGCAGGTCGAGAAGGCCGGTATCCTTTCCGAGCTGAAAAAGCGTCAGCATTTCGAGAAGCCCAGCATCCAGAAGAAGAAGAAGGAAGCTGCGGCCAAGAAGCGTCTGATGAAGAAGATCCGTAAACTTCAGGTGATGTAATGAGTCTCTCCGAGCGCATTGAAAAGGACTACGTTGCCGCTTTCAAGGCGAAGAGGACTGACGAGGTGGCTGTCTTGAGAATGCTCAAGGCAGCCGTCAAGAACAAGCAGGTCGAACTCCGGCGGGAGTTGGCCGACAATGAAATCCTCGACGTCGTGGCCAAGCAGGTCAAGCAGCGTCAGGAATCCATTGACCAGTTCCGAGCCGCGGGTCGGATCGATCTGGCTGAAATCGAGGAGCGCGAGCTTCTCATTCTGCGCACCTATCTCCCCACGGCCCTCTCTCCCGCAGAACTGGAGGAGGCCGTCACGACGACCATCCAGGCCCTCGGCGCTTCCGGCATGAAGGACATGGGCCGGGTCATGAACGCCATCCTGAGCGAATATGCCGGCCGCATCGACGGCAAGGAACTGAGCGCCCTGGTACGGGCGAAACTCTCTTCGTAATCCTATGGATTCAAGAACATTGCAGCTGCTGGAATTCCCCAAGGTCCTGCAGCACCTTTCGCATTTTGCGGTCAGCGAGGCGGGCAGGGATGCCTGCCTTTCGCTTTTGCCCGATACCGACCCGGTCCGCATCGCCGAGCGCCTGTCCCTGGTGCGCGAGGCCATGCACCTGTGCGGCAGCCGGGACGTGCATCTTTCCGCGTTTCCCGACGTGGCCGGCGTCTTCGCCTTCCTGAAGAACCCTCTGGCCTATCTCGACCTGGACGGGCTGGCCGGCGTGCGCGAGATGCTGGGGGCCGCCGCCAAGCTGCTGGACGGCCTGGGCGACGCCGAACCCGGGCGCTATCCCGGCCTTGCCGCCCTCGTCGCCGGTCTGACCCTGCCGCCCAAGACGTGGTCGGCCCTGTCGCGCTGCCTGGCCCCGGACGGAACCATCCGCGACGAGGCCTCGCCGGAACTCTCCTCCGTGCGCCAGGAAATCCGCCGCGTGCACCAGATGTGCACGCGCAAGGTCCAGGACTTCTTCCAGAACAAGGATCTGCAGTTCATGCTGCAGGACGAGTTCCTGACCATCTCCTCGGACCGCTATGTCCTGGCCCTCAAGAACAATTTCAAGGGGCGCCTCAAGGGCATCGTCCACGACTACTCCCAGACGGGCGAGACGTGCTACTTCGAGCCGCTCTTCCTGGTTGAGCTGAACAACGACCTGCAGGAGCACAGGCAGGAGGAGCGGGCCGAGGAGCAGAAGATTCTTCGCTTCCTGAGCGAGCTCATCCGCTCGGAGCAGGGCGCCATCGAGCGCACTTTCGCCGAGCTGGTCCGCTTCGACGGACTCCTGGCCATCTGCCGCTTCGCCGCCAAGGCCGACGCCCATGTGGTCGACGTGGCCCCCTACGCGCCCCTGCACCTCACGGAAGCGCGCCACCCGCTGCTCGTCTTCGGTCATGAGGGTGTCGTGCCCGTGGACCTCGTCCTGCACGAGGGCCAGAAGGTGCTCATCATCACCGGTGGCAACGCCGGCGGCAAGACGGTGTGCCTCAAGACCCTGGGCCTGCTGGGCCTCATGGCCCACGCCGGGCTGCCGGTCACGGCCGCCGAGGGCAGCACCATGCCCCTGTGGGACAACTTCGTCGTGTCCATGGGCGACGAGCAGTCCATCGAACAGAGCCTGTCGACCTTCACGGCCCAGATTCGCCATTTCAGCGAGATCTGGCCGCGCATCGACGCGCGCACCCTGGTCGTCCTCGACGAGTTCGGCGTGGGCACGGATCCGAGCCAGGGCGCGGCCCTGGCCCAGGCCGTGGTCGACGGCCTGCTCGAGCGCGGCGCCTGGGTCGGCGTGGCCACGCATTTCCCGGCCCTCAAGGCCTACGGGCTGTCCCGCGAGGGCGTGCGGGCGGCCTCGGTCATCTTTTCGCCGGACACGAGAAAGCCTCTCTTCAAGCTCGGCTACGACCAGGTCGGCGCCAGCCGCGCCTTGGACGTGGCCCGCGAGCAGGGCCTGCCCGACTCCATCCTGGCCCGGGCCCAAGAGTACCTGTATCTGGACGCCGGCAACACCGAAGAGATCTTCGACCGCCTGAACCGTCTGGCCGCGGAGAAGGAGGACGAGCTCGATAAGCTCAAGGCCCGCACCCTGGAAGCCGAGCGCAAGTTCGCCCGCAAGCTCGAAAAGCTGGACCAGGAAAAGGCGCGCATGCAGACCGAACTGCGCACGGCAGCCAGCGAGATCATGCGCGAGTGGCGCGAAGGGCGGCGCGGCCGGAAGGAAGCCCTCAAGGAGCTGGCCCAGTTGCGCGAAGGCGTGGCCCGCACCCAGGGTGAAGAGGAAGAGGTCAAGAAACTTTCCATCGAGGCCATTGCCCAGGGGCAGGTCCTGTTTTATCTGCCCTGGAACAAAAAGGGGCAGGTCCAGGAAGTGGACGGCAAAAAGGAACGCGTGCGCCTGGACATGGGCGGCGTGTCCCTGTGGGTTTCCCTGGCTGACGTCCAGCCCGGGGAACGCGACAAGACCGACGGCGGCAAGGTCGTGGTCCGCAGCGCTCCCGCGCCGGTCACCCCGTTGCGCCTCGATCTGCGCGGCTTCCGCGCCGACGAGGCCGAGGCCGAGCTGGCCAGGTTCCTGGACAAGGCCCTGCTGGCCGGCCGGAGCGAGGTCGAGATCGTGCACGGCATGGGCAGCGGCGTCATGCGCAAGGTCGTGCACGAGCACCTGAAGCGCTCCCGGGCAGTGGACTCCTACCGCCTGGCCGACGCGGACGAGGGCGGCGACGGCATGACCAAGGTGGTTCTGGCAGGATAATTTCAGCAAACGGAGCCTGATGAGCACGTTCGACCAGGGACTCATCGCGCAGATCAAGGCGCGCCTGCGCATCGAGGACGTGATCGGAAGGCACGTGGAGCTTCGCCCGGCCGGCACCAGGCTGGTGGCCCCGTGCCCCTTCCATCAGGAGACCAAGCCGTCCTTCTCGGTCAACCCGGAAGGGGGCTTTTATTATTGTTTCGGGTGCCAAGCCTCGGGCGACGTCATCGAGTTCTACCGGGCCATCAACGGCCTGGAGTTCGGCGAGGCCGTGGAGGCCCTGGCGAGAGAGGCCGGTCTGGAGACCCGCCGGCGCCCCTCGTACCAGCCTGCGGGGGCTCTGTCCAAGGGGCAGTGCCTGGAGATGCACGCCATGGCCGCGGCCTTCTACCGGCAGACGCTCGCCCGGCCCGCCGGGCAGGCCGCGCGCGACTACATCGCGCGGCGGGGGCTGGCGCCGGAGATCGTCGAGCGCTTCTGCCTGGGCTGGGCCCCGGCCGGCTGGAACGAGCTTCGCGACCATCTGCGGCGCGGCGGCTTCCCCGAACAGCTGGCCGAGAAGGCCGGGCTGGTCAGCAGGTCGGCCAAGGGTTCGCATTACGACCGCTTCCGCGAGCGGCTCATTTTTCCGATCATGAACCTGTCGGGTCAGACCGTGGCCTTCGGCGGCCGCAGCCTGACGGACGGGGACGGGCCCAAGTACCTGAATTCGAGCGAGACGCCCATCTACACCAAGGGCGAGCACCTCTACGGACTGTACCAGGCCCGCCGCGCCATGTCGCACACCAAGAGCGTCCTGCTGACCGAGGGGTACGTGGACGTGCTGAGCCTGCACCAGTTCGGCTTCGAGAACAGCTGCGGCGTGCTCGGCACGGCCCTGACCAAGGAGCAGGTCCACCGCCTGTCCGGATTGGTGGGGAGGGTGGATCTGGTCTTCGACGGGGACAACGCCGGCCGCAAGGCGGCCCTGCGCAGCGCCGAGATGATCCTGACCCAGGGCCTGAGGTGCCGGGTGCTGCTCATGCCCGAGGGCGAGGATGTGGACTCCGTGCTGCAGAAGTTCGGCCGGGAGCGCCTGGAGGAACTCGTGTCCCGGGCCGTGGACGGCCTCGACTACTGCATGCGCCAGGTCTCGCAGACCCGTTCTCCCAAGGAGGTGCTGCAGTGGGCCAGGGGCTTCGTGCGGCAGCTCGGCGACCACGACCTGCAGGCCTTCTACCTGCCGAAGCTGCCGGCCGGGCTCGGGCTGTCCGAGGCCGAGTGGCGGCAGGTGCTGCCGGAGCCGGGCGGCGGGGCGGACAAATCCAAATCCGCAGGCGGCAGCCCCCCGGCAAGGCTGGAGGCCTGCAAGCCGGCGCAGCGGGACCGGGATCTGCTGGCCTTTGCCGTGCGCTTTCCCGAGTACCACGGGCCGCTGCAGGAGCTTGGCATGGGGTCGGCCCTGGCTACGGAGCGCGGCAGGATTTTCTGGAGCAAGATTTACGGGGCCAACCCTCATGAGGTCTTGAGCACGCTCGATCAGGGCGAGAAACAGTTTTACGTGCAGTGTCAGATGCGCTCCGACGTCGCCATGGACGACGGGCGGGGCGAGTGGGACGAGATCAGGGAATTTTTGCAGCAGACCGGCCGACGCCGCGAACTGGACAGCCTGAACGCGGGCCTGCGCAAGGCCCGGCTGAACGGCGACTTCCAGGAGGAGCTGCGTCTGCTGGCCCTCATTCAGGCCAGAAGGCAGGGCTGAAGTCCCGCGGCGTTCCTGCCGACGGGTGCATGGTTTTCATCAATTTTGGGGGTACGGATGAGCAATATCAAAGATGTGCAGCAGATTCAGGCGCTCATAGCCGAAGGGAAGAAAAAGGGCTTTCTAACCTTCGATGAGCTCAACAAGGCCCTGCCTTCGGAAGTCAACACTCCCGAACAGATCGACGAGATCATCGTCATCTTCGATCAGCTCGACATCGATATCGTCGACGAGAAGCTGTCCCGAGGCATCGAGATCGCCGAGGACGACGGCGAGGAGATCAAGGAGGAGGAGAAGCTCGAACTGTCCGAGGACGAGGACGGCGCCGACTATTCCTCCCGCAGCAACGACCCCGTGCGCATGTACCTGCGCGAGATGGGAGCCGTGGGCCTTCTGGACCGCGACGGCGAGGTCTACATCGCCAAGAAGATCGAGGCCGGCGAACTGGAAGTCATGTACGCCCTGGTCGAGGTGCCCGTGGCCGTCGAGGAACTGGTGCGCGTCGGCGAGGACCTCAAGAAGGGCCGCATGAAGCTCAAGGACGTGGTCAAGACCATCGAGGAGGACGACCCGTCCGAAGAGGAGATGAACCAGCGCGAGCGCGTCATCAAGCTTCTTGAGGAAGTGAAGAACATCTACCGCAAGAAGAAGCCTCTCTACACCCGCCTCGACGAGTGCGCGACCCTCGACAAGCGCGTCTTCGGCGTCCAGAAGAAGATCATGGACTACAAGGAAGGCGTGGTGCAGTGCCTGCGCGACATCAAGCTCGAAAAGACGCTCATCGACCGCATCATCGAGACCGTGGGCGACTACGTGCGCCAGATGCACAACTGCAAGCGCGACCTGTCGGCCTACATCCTGTCGCTGGGCAAATCCCAGGACGAGATTTTCGGCATCTTCAAGCAGCTCGACGCCCGGACCATCAACCCCGTGGCCGCCGCCGACCAGCTCGGCATGACCATGGAGGAGCTCTTCTCCTTCAAGGAAATGGTCAACGGCAAGATCGAGATCCTGGGCAAGCTGCAGGAAAACGCCATGCACGACGTGGAGCAGCTCGAAGAGATCCTGTGGCGCATCCGCAAGGGCAACACCGACGCCCTCGACGCCAAGCAGGAGCTCATCCGCGCCAACCTGCGCCTGGTCGTGTCCATCGCCAAGAAGTACACCAACCGCGGCCTGCAGTTCCTGGACCTCATCCAGGAAGGCAACATCGGCCTGATGAAGGCCGTGGACAAGTTCGAGTACCAGCGCGGCTACAAGTTCTCGACCTACGCCACGTGGTGGATCCGCCAGGCCATCACCCGCGCCATCGCCGATCAGGCCCGCACCATCCGCATCCCGGTGCACATGATCGAGACCATCAACAAGCTGGTGCGCACCTCCCGCTACCTGGTCCAGGAACTCGGCCGCGACCCCTCCCCCGAGGAGATCGCCGAGCGCATGGACTACCCGCTGGAGAAGGTCAAAAAGGTGCTGAAGATCGCCAAGGAGCCCATCTCCCTGGAAACGCCCATCGGTGACGAGGAGGATTCGAGCCTGGGCGATTTCATCGAGGACAAGAAGGCCGTGGCCCCGGCCGACGAGGTGGTCAACACCAAGCTGGCCGAGCAGATCGCCCAGGTCCTGTCCGACCTCACGCCCCGCGAGGAGCAGGTCCTGCGCAAGCGTTTCGGCATCGGCGAGAAGAGCGACCACACCCTCGAAGAGGTCGGCAAGCTCTTCAACGTCACCCGCGAACGCATCCGCCAGATCGAGGCCAAGGCCCTGCGCAAGCTGCGCCACCCCGTGCGCAGCCAGCAGCTGCGCTCCTACTATGAGTCCTGATCGAAGCCCCATCCGGTTTTCCAAGGCAACCCTCCCGGTTGCCTTCTTTTTTGGCGCGCTGAGGACGCTTGCGGCCGCGGCCGTGGTGCTGGGCCTTCTGGTCCAGGCCGCCCTGGCCGGGGACTGGCGCGTGCGGGTCGAGAAGGTGCTGGACGGGGACACGGTGGTGCTGGACGGTGGTGAGCGGCTGCGCCTGCGCGGCATCGACGCGCCCGAGGTCGGGCACAGCGGCGACCCGGGGCAGTACTACGGCCGCGAGGCGACCGAGGCCCTTGCGGCCCTGGTGGCTGGGAAGACCATCTCCCTGGATCGGGACGAACTGGACCGGGACCGCTACGGACGGCTGGTGGGCCTGGCGCGGCTCGGAGACGGGCGGCTGGTCAGTCTGGCCATGATTGAACAAGGGGCCGCTTTCGTCTATCCACATCACTCGGACAGGGACGCGGAACTGGGCCATCGCCTTCTGCTGGCCCAGGTTTCGGCCATGGGGCGCGGCAAGGGTTTCTGGCCGGCGCTGCTGGGTTCCGCTGCCGCGGAGCGCGGCTATCTGGGCAACCGCAATTCCCGGCGCTTCCATGCCCTGTCCTGTGCGCAGGGGCGCACGGTCGGCACGGCCAACCAGGTGCGGTTTTCCTCCCTTTCGGAGGCCTTCGCGGCCGGTTTCGCCCCTGCCCGGGAATGCACCCCCTGGCCCGTCGAGCCGGGGCGCTAGCTCACCACAACCGGAGATATCTGCTTGAGAGTCATCATTGTCGGCGCGGGAGAAGTCGGGTTCCACATCGCCAAGCGCCTGGCGTCGGAAAACAAGGATGTCGTGGTCATCGACCGCAACCCGGCGGTGCTGCAGCGCATCCTCGACCACATGGACGTGCAGGTGCTCGAAGGTTCGGGCTGCAGCCCCCTGGTGCTGCGCGAGGCCGGCGTCGACAAGGCCGACATGCTGCTGGCCGTGACGGACAGCGACGAGATCAACCTCATGGCCTGCACCTTCGCCAAGATGCTCGCGCCGGGCCTGACCAAGCTGGCCCGCATCCGCAACGACGAGTACACGGCCTACGCCGGGCAGCTGGCGCGCGAGATCGGCATCGGCCTCATCATCAACCCCGAGGTCGAGGTCGTGCGCAGCATCGAGCACATGCTGCGCGCCCCCGGCGCCGTGGACATCAGCGACCTGGCCGGCGGCCGCATCAAGCTCGCCGGCACCTGGATCACCGAGGGCAACCCCCTGGCGGGCCTGCGCCTCCTGGAACTGCGCCGCAAGGCCGGCGACATGCCGCTCATCGTCGCGGCCATCGTGCGCAACGACAAGGTCATCGTCCCCGCGGGTTCCGACGAGATCCGCCAGGGAGACCTGGTCTACTTCGTCTGCGAGGACAGCGAGCTCCAGCGGGTCTTCTCCTTCCTCGGCACCCGGCCGGGCAGGAAGAGCAGCGTGCTGGTCATCGGGGGGGGCAACATCGGACTGCGGCTGGCACGCTCCCTGGAGAAAAAGCCCATCCACGTGAAGCTGCTGGACAAGAGCCCCGAACGGTGCGCCGAACTGGCCGGCGAACTGGACCGGACAGTGGTCCTGGTCGGCGACGGCACGGACCAGGAAGTGCTCCTGGAGGAGAACATCGGCGACATGGACGTGGTCGTGACCATGACCGGCAACGAGGAGAGCAACATCCTGTCTTCGCTGTTGGCCAGGAAACTGGGCACCCCAATGGCGATCACGCGACTGAACAAGATCGAGTACATGCCTCTGGTGCGTGCCATCGGTCTGGAGCATATCGTCAGTCCGCGCCTGTCCGCCGTGAACAGCATCTTCAAGCACGTGCGCAAGGGCGGCGTGCTCTCGGCCGTGGCCATCAAGGACGGGGCCGAGGCTCTGGAGGCCCTGGCGGGGCCCGATTCGAGCCTCGTAGGCAACGCCTTGAAAGATCTTTCCTTTCCCAAGGGCGTGCTCGTGCTGTGCATCATGCGCGGCGACAGCGTGCTCATCCCCTCCGGTCACGACGTGATCCGCAGCGGTGACAGGCTGTTCATCCTGAGCCTCACGGAATCCATCCCCGAGGTGGAGCGGATGCTGACCCGGAGCCGGGAGGACGACTGATGCGCTGGTCCGTCGCCCTGCACGTGACCGGGCTCATCCTCGTCTGCGTGGGCCTGTGCATGTTCGTGCCCCTGGCCTGCGGCTGGTACTACGACGACTCGTCCGTGGCCCCGCTCTTCCTGTCCCTGTGCGTGACGGTGCTGACCGGCTTTTTCCTCATGTTCCAGTTTCGCCGGCCGGGACCCATGGTCATCAACCACCGCGAGGGCATGGTCATCGTGTCGCTGGGCTGGGCCGCGTGCGGTTTTTTCGGGGCCCTGCCGTTTGCCCTGGGCGACTTCCCGTCCTTCACGGACGCATATTTCGAATCCGTGTCCGGGTTCACGACCACGGGGGCGTCCATCCTGACCAACATCGAGGCGCTGCCCAAAGGGCTCCTGCTGTGGCGCAGCCTGACCCACTGGCTGGGCGGCATGGGCATCATCGTCATGACCATCGCCATCCTGCCGTTTCTCGGCGTGGGCGGCATGCAGCTCTACAAGGCCGAGGTGCCGGGGCCCGTGGCCGACAAGCTCCAGCCGCGCATCAAGGACACGGCCATGAGCCTGTGGAAGGTCTACGTGCTGCTGACTGCTGCCCAGGTAGTCCTGCTTCTTTTCGGGGGCATGGACCTCTTCGAGAGCGTCTGCCACGCCTTCGGGACCATGGCCACGGGCGGCTTCTCCACGCGCAACGCGTCCGTGGCTGCCTACGGCTCGGCCTACATCGACTACGTCATCTCGTTCTTCATGCTCGCGGCGTCTCTCAATTTCGCCCTGCATTTCCAACTCTTTCGCGGACGCCCCATGGTCCTGTGGCGCGATCCCGAGTTCCGGTTCTTCGGCATCTTCACGGCCGTGCTGACCCTCGTAGTGGTGCTGTCCATCCGGTTCACCAATTACCCGTCCTGGGCGGACGCGGCGCGCTACGGCGTCTTCCAGGTGGCCTCCATCATCTCGACCACCGGGTTCGCCACCGCGGACTACGAACTCTGGGGCCCCCTGCCGCAGGGCATCCTGCTCCTGTGCATGTTCGTGGGCGGGTGCGCCGGATCCACGGCCGGCGGCATCAAGGGCATGCGGGTCATGCTGCTCTTCAAGCACGCCTACCGGGAACTCTTCCGCATGGTGCACCCGCGCGCCGTGCTGCCCATCAAGTTCGGGCCGAAGCTGGTCAAGGAGGAGGTGCTGGCGAGCATCTGGGGCTTTTTCGTGCTCTTCATCGCCCTGTTCGTGCTGTCCTCCCTGGCCCTGGCGGCCATGGGGGTGGATGTGCTGACATCGTTCGCCGCCGTGGTGGCCTGCATCGGCAACGTCGGCCCCGGTCTGGGAGAGGTCGGCCCCGTGGACAACTACGCCCGCATACCGGCCATGGGTAAATGGGTTCTGATTTTCTGCATGTTGCTGGGACGGCTTGAAATTTATACTGTTTTGGTGCTTTTCGTGCCTGAATTCTGGAGAAAATAGCCCAAGGAGGCATTCATGACGCAGTGGATCGAAATGGGAAAGTTTGCGGAGCTTGACGAATCGGCGCGCAAGGAAGCGAACCGCCTGGCGGAGTATGCCATCGACGTGGCCCTGGACCCGTCCAAGGTCATCCGCTTCGAGGAGACGGAGAACGGTTTCCGCCTCATGATCGACGAGGACTTGTACACGTTCTACCAGGGCATCTGATGACCCGGGAAGTGCTGCGGCGCATGCGCTCCCGGTTCGTGGGGCTGGCGGGCGGGTACGCGGAGCGGCTGGGGGAGCGGCGGGAGCACATCGTCCTCAAGCGCGACCATTCCCTCCGCGTGCACGCCCTGGCCGCCAGGATCGTGGCCGGCGAAGCGCTCGCGCCGGCCCTCCCGTACCTGGCCGCATCCCTGCTGCACGACATCGGGCGGTTCCCGCAGTTCGAGCGCTTCGGCACGTACCGCGACGACGAGTCCGTGGACCATGGGGACGAGGGGGCCGCCTTCCTCGACGGAAGCGGCCTTCTGGAAACCTTCGGGGAGCGCGAGAGGGACTGCATCATTCAGGCCGTGCGGATGCACAACAAGCGGGAGATTCCGGAGGGCATGGACCCCCTGGCCAGGTCCATCTGCGAGGTGGTGCGGGACGCCGACAAGCTCGACATCGTGCCCGTGGTCCTGTCCAAAATCCAGGCCGCCGGGCCGCGCGACCCGGTGGTCACGCTGGGGCTGGCCGACGAGCCGCTGGCCTGGACGCCGTCGGTGCTGGAAAGGGTGGCCGCAGGCGACAACCCGTTCTACGGGGAACTGCGCTGCATCAACGATTTCACGCTGCTGCTCGCGTCCTGGGGGCCGGTGCTGGTGCATGGCGCCAGCCGCCGCATTTTCGCCGTCCGGGGCTACCTGGACCGGCTTTTCGCCATTCTCCCCGCCGATCCCGTCTTCGTCGCCCTCAAGGCCGATCTGGCCCGCCGTCTCGCGGCCTGAGCTGCAGCCACAAGAGCTCGTCCAGAGTCTGCAGGATTTCCCCGTAGAGTCCGCCGTAGCCCGGGAATTTGCCGAAGAGCTCCTGCTTGCTCCGCTGCAGGCTGGGGGAGGCGCTCGCTTCGGGCGAGGAGGGGGCAGTGGCCAGAATGCGGCGCTCTTCCAGCAGGTATTTCCTGGCCCGGAGGCAGAATTCCCGGCACAGCGACAGGCACGGCCCGCGACGCGCCTCCCAGAAGACCCGGGCCTCGGGCGGCGCGACCGTGTGCCGCGCCTGCCAGACCATGGCCAGCAGAAAATTGAGGGGCGAGCCGGGAACGCCGCGTCGCCAGCCCAGGAGCCACGGCGCGCGCCAGGAGAGCAGGAAGTGCCCCTGGCCGAAGGCGATGAGGTCCGACAGTGCGGCCTGCATGTCGGCGAGGGGCTGGTCGGCCCACAGGGGGGCCTCCAGGCGAAGGTCCCAGGCCGGGACCGTTGCGCCGCGTTCAAGGCCCAGCAGGCGGCAGAGCAGGGCGTTGGCCTGGGGCGAGTCCGGCGTCTCCAGGTGGGCGTAACTGAGCACGAAGGTCCCGCGTCCGAACCTGCCGCGGATGACGCAGGGTTCGCCGCGCAGCCTCTCCGGATTCAGGTTGATGCCGTAAAGCCCCTCCCATTGCCCCACCTCGTCGGTCGCGACGCCCGACCATTCCAGGTCCGCCGACCAGAAGTCCGGGCCCGGCCCTTCGTAGCGTGCCACGACATCCAGGGGTTGCGCCCGGTCGGGCTCGAACTGGGACGGCCACCAGACCGGCAGGTCTGCCTCGTAATCGGGTCCGCCGTCGCAGACCGTGCAGCGCAGGTGCCCGCTGAAGTTGGGCAGCCGGCGGCTGGCCGCCTTGCGGGACCACGAGCACAGGTCCAGGCACGGCGTGCCGCCCTCGGAGCCCAGGGCCAGACCGGCCCCGCCGCAGAAGCCGAGATAGGCCCCGCCCCTGTTGACGTAGGCGCGGATCTCGCGCCGACCTTCTTCGCCCAGGGACATGGACTTGAGCCTGGCCCAGCCGCCCGGCATGACCAGCGTCGACGGCCCGAGGTCGCGCAGGCGCCCACCACGGATGTCTTCGGCCCGGAGCAGGACGAAGGGGGCGCGCAGGGCATTCAGGGCGTGAACGAGGAGCAGGCCCCAGAGGTGGGATTCGTCCCACATGACGGCCAGGGCAGGGAAGGTGCGCATGACCCGGATGCCTAGCAGGATACGGCATGGCGGGCAAGTCGGGCTTGATTTTTGGGGTGCGCCCCAGTACTCATTTTTGTTTCCGCCGCGCCGGGCCTCCCGGCGCTTTTTTCGCCGCAATCAGCTCACTGGAGTCCATCATATGGCCAACGAGACGCTTTCCAAGGGATACGAACCCGCCGACGTGGAAGGGCGCTGGCTCGACTACTGGAAGTCGCACCAGAGTTTCACGCCCGACGCGGCCAAGGCCGCCGCGCACCCCAAGGACAACTATTCCATCGTCATCCCGCCGCCCAACGTTACCGGGGCCCTGCACATGGGCCACGCCCTCAATATCACCCTGCAGGACATCATGTGCCGCTTTATGCGCCAGCACGGAAAGACCGTCCTGTGGGTGCCGGGCACGGACCACGCGGGCATCGCCACCCAGAACGTGGTGGAACGCAAGCTCCTGGCCGAAGGCAAGCGCCGCGAGGATCTGGGCCGCGAGGCCTTCATCGAGCGCGTCTGGGAATGGAAGGAAGACTACGGCGGACGCATCCTGAACCAGATCCGCCGCCTGGGAGCCAGCGTCGACTGGACCCGCGAGCGCTTCACCATGGACGAGGGCCTGTCCAAGGCCGTGCGCGAAGTTTTCGTCTCCCTCTACGAGCAGGGCCTGGTCTACCGCGGCAAGTACATCGTCAACTGGTGCACCCGTTGCCACACGGCCCTGGCCGACGACGAGGTCGAGTACGCCCCGGCCAAGTCCACGCTCTACCACCTGCGCTACCCCCTGGAGGACGGTTCGGGCTTCGTCACCGTGGCCACGGTCCGCCCCGAAACCATGCTCGGCGACACGGCCGTGGCCGTGCACCCCGAGGACGAGCGCTACCAGGACATGGTCGGCAAGTTCGTCATCCTGCCCCTGGTGGGCCGCCGCATCCCGGTCATCGCCGACGCCTACGTGGACCGCGAGTTCGGCACCGGCTGCCTGAAGATCACCCCGGCCCACGACATGAACGACTGGGAGATGGGCCGCAAGTTCGGCCTCGAGGCCGTCAGCGTCATCGACGACAAGGGCCTCATGAACGACAACGCCCCCGAGGCCTACCGCGGCCTGACCGCGGCCAAGTGCCGCGAGCGCATCGTCGAGGACCTCAAGGCCTGCGGCGCCCTGGTGGCCGAGGAACCCTACGAGAACAAGGTCAACCAGTGCTACCGCTGCAAGACGACCATCGAGCCCTTCGTGTCCGAGCAGTGGTTCGTGTCCGTCAAGCCCCTGGCCGAGAAGGCGAGGGCCGCGGTGGAGGACGGCCGCACGACCATCTGGCCGGCCCAGTGGAACAAGACCTACTACAACTGGCTCGACAACATCCGCGACTGGTGCATCTCGCGCCAGCTGTGGTGGGGCCACCGCATCCCGGTCTGGACCTGCCGCGACTGCGGCGAGGTCATCGTGGCCCGCCAGGACCCGACGGCCTGCACGTGCGGCAGCGCCAACCTGACCCAGGACGAGGATGTCCTCGACACCTGGTTCTCCTCGGCCCTGTGGCCCTTCTCGACCATGGGCTGGCCCGAGAAGACGCATGAGCTGGCGGCCTTCTACCCGACCTCGCTCCTGGTCACGGGTTTCGACATCCTCTTCTTCTGGGTGGCCCGCATGATGATGATGGGCCTGCAGTTCATGGACAACGTGCCCTTCAAGGACGTCTACATCCACGCCCTGGTCCGCGACGAGCACGGCAAGAAGATGTCCAAGTCCACGGGCAACGTCATCGACCCTCTGCAGATGATCGACAAGTACGGCTGCGACTCCCTGCGCTTCACCCTGACCTCTTTCGCCGCCATGGGCCGCGACATCAAGCTGTCCGAGGCGCGCATCGAGGGCTACCGGCATT
Source organism: Desulfomicrobium sp. (assembly GCA_024709365.1). Lineage (GTDB taxonomy): Bacteria > Desulfobacterota > Desulfovibrionia > Desulfovibrionales > Desulfomicrobiaceae > Desulfomicrobium. Next base: position 40,372 of record JANJWV010000006.1, read on the forward strand.
TCATCAACAAGATCTGGAACGCGGCCCGCTTCGCCCTCATGCATGTGGACGGCAGTGAGCCCGAGTTCGACCCCGCTGCCCTGACCGGCCTGCACCACAAGTGGATCCTGCACCGCCTGGAGGTGCTCAAGAAGGAGCACGCGGCGCAGATCGAGGGCTACCGCTTTAACGAGGCGGCCCAGGGCCTCTACGGGTTCGTCTGGCGCGAGTTCTGCGACTGGTACCTGGAGCTCATCAAGCCCGAACTCTACGGCGAGGACCAGGCGGCCAAGGCCGCGGCGCGTTCGTGTCTGAAGCACGTGCTGTCCGAGATCATGGTCATCGCGCACCCCATCATCCCCTTCGTGACCCAGGAGATCTGGTCCTGCATCCCGTCCCTGGACGCCGAGAGCCTGTCCGTGCGGCCCTACCCCAAGGCCCGGCCCGAGTGCGAGAACGAGACGGCCGTGCGCGACATGGAGTTCCTGCAGGGCGTCATCGTGGCCGTGCGCAACATCCGCGCCGAGCTGGGCGTGGCGCCGGGCATCGCCCTGAACGTCCTGGTGCGCGCCGGCGGCGAGGACCAGGCGTTCCTGGCGGCCCACGAGACCGAGATCGCGGCCCTGGCCCGCGTCGGGTCCCTGACGGCGGCCCCGGACATCGAGCCGCCCAAGGGCTGCGCCTCGGCCGTGGTCCGCGGCTGCGAGCTCTTCGTGCCCCTGGCCGGCGTGGTGGACTTCGAGGCCGAGCTGGCCCGCCTGGACAAGGAACTGGGCAAGATCACCAAGGAACTCGATTTCGTGACAAAAAAACTCGGCAACGAGAGCTTCGTCAGCAAGGCCCCCGAGGACGTGGTGGCCAAGGAGAAGGCCAAGGCGGCGGAGTTCGCCGAGAAGAAGGCCGCCCTGGAGCAGCTGCGGGCCAAGGTGCAGGAGTTCGTCGGCTAGCCGGCCCACGTATTCTGACTGACTGTTGAACAACTCGAAATTCGCAGGACGTTGAAAAACGGCCTGACAGAGAAAGGAAACATCATGGCCAAAGCGTATCTCATCGGCGCGGGCCCGGGCGACCCGGGCCTGATCACGGTCAAGGGGCAGCGCCTCCTGCAGGAGTGCGAGGTCGTCATCTACGACTACCTCGCCAACAAGAGCTTTCTGTCCCTGTGCCGCCCCGACGCCGAGATCATCTACGTGGGCAAGAAGGGCGGGGATCACACCCTGCCCCAGGATCAGATCAACGAGCTCATCGTGGCCAAGGTCAGGGAAGGCAAGGACGTGGCGCGCCTCAAGGGCGGCGACCCGTACATCTTCGGCCGCGGCGCCGAGGAGGCCGAGGAGCTGCTGGAAGCGGGCCTGGAGTTCGAGGTCGTGCCCGGCGTGACCTCGGCCGTGGCCGGAGCGGCCTACGCGGGCATCCCGCTGACGCACCGCAAGTACGCTTCCTCCGTGTCGCTGATCACCGGCCACGAGGACCCGACCAAGCCCGACTCGGCCCACAACTGGCCGGCCCTGGCCACGGCGGCCAGCACTCTGTGCTTCTACATGGGCGTCAAGAACCTGCCCTACATCACGGGCAAGCTCATGGAGAACGGCATGCGCCCCGACATGCCTGCCGCTCTGGTGCGCTGGGGCACGACGAGCGAGCACCAGTCCTGGGTCTCCACCGTGAGCGAGATTTCGGCCCTGGCCGAGCGCGAGGGCATCAAGGCCCCGTCCATGCTCGTGGTCGGCGAGGTGGTGCAGCTCCACGACACGCTGAACTGGTTCGAGAAGCTGCCCCTGCACGGCAAGGGCGTGGTCGTGACCCGCGCCCGCGAGCAGGCCAGCGGCCTCAAAGACACCCTGGAGCGCCTGGGCGCGGCCTGCTACGAATTCCCGACCATCACCATCGTGCCCCTGGAGGACTACGCCCCGGTGCGCGAGGCCATCGACGGGCTTTGCCGTTACGACTGGGTCATCTTCACCTCGGTCAACGGCGTGCGGCATTTCTGGAACCAGCTCGAACTGGTCGGCAAGGACGCCCGGGCCCTGGGGGCCGCGCAGGTGGCGGCCATCGGCCCGGCCACGGCCGAGGCCCTGCTTGAGCGCGGTATCCGTCCCGACTTCATCCCGCCTAAGTACGTGGCCGAATCCGTGGTCGAAGGCTTGCTTGAGCGCGGCGTGGCCGGCAAGAAGGTCCTCATCCCCCGGGCCAGGGTCGCCCGCGAGGTGCTGCCCGAGGAGCTGGCCAAGGTGGCCGCGCAGGTCGACGTGCTGCCGGTCTACGAGACGAAGCTGACCCAGGAGGACGGGGCCGAGATCGTCGACCTGCTGGAAAAGGGC